>NZ_AP022618.1:2746227-3051363 GCF_010731615.1 Mycolicibacterium insubricum
CCACCACACCGGGTACGACCATCGGCAGCGTCACGGTGGCGAAGGTGCGAACCGGGCCCGCACCCAGATCCAGCGCCGCGTCCTCCAGCGACCAGTCGATACCGCGGGCTCGCGCGCGCACCGTCATCGCGATGAAGCTGATCTCGAAGGCGACGTGCGCGATGACGATGGTGACCGGCCCCGATGCCCAGCCCAGATCCAGAAACAACGTCAACAACGACGCGCCCATCACCACTTCCGGCGCGGTCAACGGCAGCACCAGCAGGGTTTCCACCAGCGAGCTGCCCCGAAAACGCCGCCGCGCCATGGCGATCGCCATCAGCGACCCCAGCACCAGCGCAATCGCCGTCGATATCCCGGCGACCAGCAGGCTCATCTTCAGCGCCTCGGTCAGCGCCGGATACTTGAACGGGTCGGCCCAGTTGTCCAGGGTGAAGCCCTGCCAGGTGTAGTTGAACTTGCCCGACGGCGCGTTGAACGAGAACGCCACGATCACGAAGATCGGGGTGAAGATGAACAGCAGCACCAACGCCGCACTGACCCGCAGCGCCAGCGTGCCCAGCCCCCTCACACCAGGTCCTTGGTGCCCAGCGCCCGGGTGTAGAGCAGCACCCCGGCCAGAATCGAGGCCATCAGCACGAAGCTCAGTGCGGCGGCCACCGGATAGTCTTTCACCACCAGGAACTGCTTCTGGATGACGTTGCCGATCATGGTGGTTCGCGGTGAACCCAGGTAGTCGGCGTTGATGAAGTCACCGACGGCGGGGATGAACACCAGCAGACTGCCGGCGACGATCCCGGGCATCGACAGCGGCAGGACCACTTTGCCGAACACCCGCGGCCCGGTCGAATACAGATCGCGCGCGGCATCGAGCAGCCGCACGTCGATCTTCTCCAGGCTGGCATACAGCGGCAGCACCATGAACGTCATCGAGTTGTACACCAGGCCGCCGATCACCGCCCAGCTCGTGGAGAGCAGCCGGCCCTCCGAGGGCAACAACCCGACGCTGCCCAGAGCGCCCACCACAAACCCGTCGTCGGCGAGGATGGTCTTCCAGGCCAGGGTGCGGATCAGGAACGTGACGAAGAACGGCAGCACCACCAGGCCCAGCAGCAGGTTCTTGTACCGTCCGGCCTTGAACGCGATGGTGTAGGCCAGCGGGTAGCTCAGCAGCAGCGAGATCACCGTCGCGGCCAGCGCATAGCCCAGCGAGCGCATGATCTGTTCGGAGTAGGTGTCCAGGGCGCGTGTGTAGTTGTCGAACTGCCACGAAAACGTCAGCGTCGGAAGGAAAACCGATCCAGAGCTGGTCGACAGCGAGGTGCGCAGCAGGGAGAACATCGGCACCGCGAAGAACACCGTCAGGTAGATCAGCGCCGGGGCGATCATCAGATACGGCGCGAACCGGCTACCGCGGCGGGCGGTGCCGGTGGCGATACCGGCCACCTCAGCCGCCGGTTACCGCGGCATAGGCGGTGTTGTATTCCTGGGTCTGCTCGTCGGTCAGCGCCGCCCAGCTGACCAGCCGGTCACGCACCTGCTGGCTGGGGTTGATCAACGGGTTGGCCGACAACTTCGGATCGACCTTGTCCAGCGCACCGGTCATATCGGAGAGCACCGGCACCGACGGGTTCATCTCGATGATCTTGGCGTAATTGTCGCGATCGTAGATGTAGTTGATCCACACCTCGGCGGCCTTCTGGTTGGCCGTGGTGTACGGGATCACCATGGTGTCGGTGTACCACATCCCGCCGGTGTCCGGGATGATGAATTCCAGGTTCGGGTTGTCCCCGCCGAGTCCGGCGATGTCACCCGAATACGCCTGGGCGACAACCACATTGCCGGAGGCCAGATCGTCGAGGTAGTCGTTGCCGGTGAACCGGCGGATCTGCCCGTTGTCCTTCTGCTCCCGGATGGCGTCGACGGCCTGCTGCACGGTCACCGTCGACGGGTTGGCGGGGGAGTTGCCCTGGGACTGCATGACCATCCCGACGCCGTCCTGCATGTCGGCCAGCATGGTCACCCGGCCGCGGAACGCCGGGTCCCACAGGTCGGAGACGGAGGTGATCGGGCGTTTGGTGGCAGCCTTGTTGTAGGCCAGTCCCACCATCCCGGTCAGATACGGCGCGATGTGCGTGCGGCCCGGGTCCGCGGGACTGTTGATCAGGTCGGCGCGCAGGTTGGCCAGGTTCGGCACCCGCTCGCGGTTGATCTGGTTGAGCCAGCCCAGGTTCATCAGCCGCAGCGCCATGAACTCGGTGGGCACCACCAGGTCGGCGCCGATGTCGCGGTGGGCGGCCAGGTCCGCCTTGTACTTGGAGAACCACACCTCGTTGTCGTTGAAGTCCTCGCGGTACTGCACCTGCAGGCCGGTGGCGTGCTGGAAGGCGTCGACGAACCCGGCCGGCATGTAGTTCGGCCAGTTCGACACCCGCAGCAGCCCGGCGGCCGGGGTGCCGTCGTCGGGCACCACGGTGTTGGCGGTCCCCGCGGGGGTCTTGTTGTCGGAGCTGCAGGCACTGAGCAGCGACGGGCCCAGAGCGGCGGCGGCGATCGCCGCGGCGCCACCGCCGAGGAAGGAGCGACGTGACGCCGGCCGTCGGGACGACTGATCAACCATGGCGGTGGGCCTTTCTCGGCGGGGTCACACGGGTCATCGGGGCGCCTCGGGGACGCCGGGCAGGATCAGTGCGGCTTCGGGCGCCCAGCCGATATGGACCGGGTCGCCCGGGCGCAACAGCGGCAGCTGTTGATCGGGACCGACATGCGCGACGACGGGTGATCGGTCGCCGGCGGCCAGCGCCAACCGCACCACCGGGCCCTGGAACGCCAGGTCGACGACGGTGGCCGGGACCGGATGCGCGGGATCACCGGACTCCGACACCCGCACCCGCTCGGGGCGAACCATCAGCGTGGCGGGCCCGTCGGGCACCGCGCGGCCGGCGACCGTCGCAGCCAGTGCGGTTCCCCAGGGCGCCGGCCACAGGTTGGCCTGCCCGATGAACCCGGCGACGAACACCGACGCGGGCCGCTCGTAGATGTCGGTGGGGGTGCCGATCTGCTCGATCCGGCCGCCGTTCATCACGGCGATCCGGTCGCTCATGGTCAGCGCCTCTTCCTGGTCGTGCGTGACGTAGACGAAGGTGATGCCGAGCTCACGCTGTATCCGCTTGAGTTCGAACTGCATCTCGTGGCGCAGTTTGAGATCGAGCGCGCCCAGCGGCTCGTCGAGCAGCAGCGCGGTCGGATAGTTGACCAGCGCCCGGGCCAGCGCGACGCGCTGCTGCTGGCCGCCGGACAGATGTCCCGGACGGTGACCGGCGTACTCGGTGAGCTGCACGACGTCGAGCATCTCGTCGACGCGGCGGCGGATCTGCGCCTTGTCCAGGCCCTGGCTGCGCGGCCCGTAGGCGACGTTCTTCCACACCGTCATGTGCGGGAAGAGGGCGTAGTGCTGGAAGACGGTGTTGACGTTCCGCCTGTGCGGCGGCACATGGGAGACGTCGCGGCCGTCGAGACGAACGGATCCCCCGGTGGGGCTGTCGAATCCGGCGATCATCCGCAGCGTGGTCGTCTTGCCGCAGCCGGAGGGCCCCAGCAGCGAAAAGAACTCGCCGGGGCCGATCGACGCGGTGACGTCGTCGACGGCCAGACGCTGCCCGAACCGTTTGCTCAGATGATCGATCTCGATGACCGGCCGGTCTGTCGGCGTGGCCGGGGACTGCGGTGCGGCCGCGCGGGCCTCAGCCCTGTCGGTACTGGTCAGCTCCGGTCCTTTACGCCGTGATGGCCGCCCTGCGTGCGGATGGTCAAAACTGCCCGCCGGCGGTACTCGGCGCCGACGATGCCCAATGGTAGACACCCGCGTCCCGGGATTCTCGCCGAACCGTGGGTGCGCCGCCTCATTTCCCCGGCACCCGCCACACCGGCAACTTCGGGAACGTGTTTTGGTTAACTGTCACCCGGACAGTTGTCCGGCCGTCGTACCTCGTTGAAGCGGGAGTGCCTATCGTGGATATTTCGTTGACCGACCGCAACTATCTGGTCACCGGAGCCGGCAGCGGCATCGGCGCCGGCGTGGCCGAGGCGATCGCGGCCGCCGGCGGCAACGTCATCCTGCTGGGCCGCAATGCCGAGAAGCTGGCGGCCGCGGCCGAGGGGGTCGCCGCCGTCTCCCCGCGCGGAGCCGCCGCGACGCTGGTGCACCCCGCCGACGTGACCGACGAGGACCAGGTGGCCGCCGCCGTCGCCGCCGCTACCGGTTGGCACGGCCGGCTCGACGGCGTGGTCAACTGCGCGGGCGGGTCGGAGACCATCGGCCCGATCACCCAGATCGATTCGCAGTTGTGGCGCAACACCATCGACCTCAACATCAACGGCACCATGTATCTGGTCAAGCACGCGGGCCGGGAGATGGTGCGCGGCGGCGGCGGGTCCTTCGTCGGGATCTCCTCGATCGCCGCGACCAACACCCATCGCTGGTTCGGCGCCTACGGTGTCGCGAAGCTCGCGATGGATCACCTGATGCAACTGGCCGCCGACGAGCTCGGCCCGTCGCGGGTGCGGTTCAACTCGATCCGGCCCGGGCTGACCCGCACCGAGATGGTCGCCGCGATCTTCGCGATGCCGGAGCTCTCCGAGGACTACCGGGTCAACACCCCGCTGCCGCGGGTCGGTGAGGTGGTCGACATCGCCAACCTCGCCGTGTTCCTGCTGTCGGATCAGGCGGGCTGGATCACCGGGCAGGCCATCAACGTCGACGGCGGCCAGATGCTGCGCCGCGGCCCCGACTTCTCCCCGCTGGTCTCGTTGATGTTCAGCGAGGACGCCCTGCGCGGTGTGGTGGAGTAGCGCGCAGTCATGGCCGGACGCAGGGACAAGATCTTCTACTTCACCGCCGACGGGGACGCCTTCGCGCCCACCGGATTCGCCCGTAGCCACTGGGGCCCGGACCATCTCAACGGCCCGGCGATCGTCGGCCTGGCCGCCCGCGAACTCGAACGCCGGCACGGCAGCCCGGACTTTCGACCGGCCCGACTGACCGTCGACCTGTTCCGCGCCGCGCGGGAACGGCCCACCACCGTGCGCACGGCGCTGGTGCGCGACGGCCACCGGGTCCGCAACGCCACCTGCGAGGTCATCCAGGACGACACCGTCGTTGCCGCGGCCACCCTGGTGCTGTTCCGGCATTCCGTATCCCCACCGGGACAGCTCTGGTCGGCCGAGCAGCGGTTCGATCCGCCCGTCGCGCCGGTGTTCTCCCCGGACTCGCTGCGCCCGTACACCAACAGTGCCGACGCCGGCTGGACCGACACCGTGTCCGCGCACCAGAACGCCTCGCGCAAGGCGTTTTTCAACCACAGCATCGATGTGGTCGGCGGACACCGCAACACCGCGTTCGTCAACGCCGCCGTGCTGGCCGAGGCCACCAGCCTGGTCACCAACATGGGCACCGCCGGGGTGGGCTTCATCAACGGCGACCTGACCGTCGCGCTGGCCCGGATGCCCGTCGACGACTGGATCGGGGTGCAGGCCGATTCGCACGTCGACGCCGACGGGATCGCCGTGGGCACCGCCACCCTCTACGACCGGGCGGGAGCCTTCGGCTCCGGGATGGTCACCGCGATCGCCAACCCGGCCGCCCAGATCGACTTCACCCGATCCGAGTTCGAAGGGTTCCGCATTTGATGGAACCCGCCGCAGGAGCCCGGATCTGGACCGTCGAGGCGTTCACCGGCCGCCGTCCCGCCGGGGCGGGTGACCTGTCGGTGGAAACCCACGGTATCGCACCGATTCCCGAACAGGACCGCTACGGCCGCCCCGGCCGGATGTTCACCGTCTGGTTCGCGCCGCAGATCACCATGACCGGTGTCTTCACCGGCACCCTGGCCATCACGCTGGGTCTGGGCCTGTGGTTGGGCCTGGCCGCCGTCGCGATCGGGACCATCATCGGGTCGCTGCCGGTGGCCTATCTGTGCACCTGGGGGCCGCGGACCGGGACCGCGCAGCTGCCCAACTCCCGGATGGCGTTCGGCCCGCTGGTGGTGCTCCCCGGCGTCTTGCAGTGGCTGTCCTCGATCGCCTGGGACGGCCTGGTGGGACTCTTCGGCGGCGAGGCACTGGCCCTGCTGCTCGGCATCCCCTTCTGGCTCGCCGTGCTGATCGTGCTCAGCGCCCAGGGCATCGTCGGATTCTTCGGCTACGAGGTCATTCACCGGGTCCAGGCGGTACTCACCGTCGTGCTGTTCGCGACGTTCCTCACCCTGGCGATCAAGCTGATCACCGGACACCAGATCAACACCCCGGCCACCGCCGAAGGCGCCGACCTCGCCGGTTCCTTCGTCCTGATGGTCTCCATCTCGCTGAGCCTGGCGATCTCCTGGTCCACCTACGCCGCGGACTTCAGCCGCTACCTGCCGGCCACCACACCGCCGCGGCGGGTCTTCGGGTTCACCTTCGCCGGACTGGTCGGCGCCTATCTGTTCGTCCAGGGCATCGGCATCGCCGGGGCCTCGCTGCTGGGCAACCAGACCGCCGAGGGCGTGCGCACGGTGATGGGTGGCGGACTGCTCGGCGTCATCGCCCTGCTGGCCATCACCCTGGCCTCGATCGGGTCCAGCGCCATGAACGACTACAGCGGCTCCCTGGCGCTGCAGACCATCGGAGTGCGGGTGCGCCGGCCGCTGTCGGCCCTGGTGGTCACCGCCGCCGCGTTCACCCTGATCACCTGGCTGCACGCCAGCGACACCGCGACCCGGTTCACCGACGTGCTGCTGCTGGTCGACTACTGGATCCCGGCGTTCGTCGCGATCGTCATCATCGACTGGCTGCCCCGGATCCGCGGCCGGGCGACGCTGGACCCCACCGTCGAGCACACCGACCGTCGCGACGCCGTCGCCGCCGTGGTGGCCTTCCTGCTGGCCTACGCCGCCTCGGTGCCGTTCATGAACACCACGCTGTGGCACGGTCCGGTGGCGGTCGCCTGGCACGGCGCCGACCTCGCCTACTTCGTGAACTTCGCCGCCGCGGCGCTGCTGTACGGCGGATGGCGGCTGCTCGGCCCGACCCGGGCATGACGCAGCCGGTGACATCGACGGCAAATCCCGCGCGCCACCCCGACGACATGAGACGGTGAACGCACCATGAACGACTTTGAGTACATCAGTTACCAGGAGTGGGGCCGCAGGTTCTTCGAGGTCGCCGTCACCGAGGCGCGGGTGGCCTCGGCCTTCCATGCGATCGCCGGCGACCAGTTCGAGATCGGTCCGATGGCGCAGGGACCCGGCCGTATCGCCAAGGTGCACGCCAAGGTCAAGATCCGCGAACCGCAGGCCACCCGGCACCTGGGTGACCCCATCACCTTCGCCATCCGCATCCCCCTGGAGATCGAGCTGGTCGTCGACCTCCGGCTGGACAAACAGCGCTTCACCGTCGACGGGGAGGTGTCGCTGCGCGCCACCGCACGCGGCGCCGAGCCGCTGCTGCTGATCCTCGACGTGGCCAAGCCGCGTCCGTCGGACATCAGCGTGCACGTCTCCTCGAAGTCGATCCGCGGCGAGATCGTCCGCATCATCGGCGGCGTCGACGCCGAGATCCGTCGCTTCACCGCCGCGCACGTCTGCGACCAGATCGATTCCCCCGAGTCCAAGGCCGCTCAGGTCATCCACGTCGCCGACATGATCGACGAGACCTGGACCGGCATTTAAGGTATTCGGCGTGAGCACTGACACCTGGAAGCTGGGTCCCGACGACGGCACGCTGACCATCCACACCGGCGTGGGCGGCCGCGCCGCGCGGATGGGCCACCGGCTGACCATCGCGATGAACTCCTGGCAGATCGACGTGGACTGGGCCGACGGCGCCCCGGCGCGGGTGGCGCTCGGTGTCGACGTCGACTCGCTGACCGTCGTGACCGGCGAGGGCGGGGTCACCCCGCTGTCCGGTCCGGAGAAGGTGGTGGTGCGGTCCAACGCGCTGAAGGTGCTCGACGCCGGCAAGTTCCCCCGCATCGAGTACGTCGCCGAGGACATCACCGCCGTCGACGGCGGCTACCGGCTGAACGGCACCTTGACCCTGCACGGGGTCGCCAAGCCCGTCGAGGTCGACGTGACGGTTACCGAGGACGGGGACAACTGGCAGCTTGCCAGCCGAACAGAGTTGGCGCAGACCGATTTTCGGCTCAAGCCGTTCTCCATGTTCGTCGGTTCGCTCAAGGTCGCCGACGTGGTGACCGTCGCCGCCGACGTCACCCACGCCAAGCACGGTGGGTGAGCTGAACCGGGCCGCCGTTGCCGCCCTGATCGATCACACCCTGCTCAAACCCGAGGCCACGCCCGCGCAGGTCGACGCTCTGGTCGCCGAGGCCGCCGCACTCGGGGTCTTCTCGGTGTGCGTGTCCCCGAGCATGCTGCCGATCCGCGCGCCGCACGGACTTGCGGTGGCCACCGTCTGCGGATTCCCCTCCGGAGCGCACCAGGCCGGGATCAAGGCCGCCGAGGCCGCCGATTCGGTGGCCCGCGGCGCCGACGAGGTGGACATGGTGATCAACCTCGCCAACGCCGTCACCGGTGACTTCGACGCCGTCCGCGACGAGATCGCATCGGTCCGCCGCGCCTGTCCCGCGCCGGTGCTGCTGAAGGTGATCATCGAATCCGCGGCGCTGACCGATGCGCAGATCGTCGGCTGCTGCCGCGCTGCCGAAGCCGCGGGCGCCGATTTCGTCAAGACCTCCACCGGTTTTCACCCCTCCGGCGGCGCCAGCGTGCACGCCGTCGCCCTGATGGCCGACACCGTTGGCGGACGGCTCGGGGTGAAGGCCTCCGGCGGCATCCGTACCGCCGCCGACGCCCTGGCCATGATCGACGCCGGAGCCACCCGGCTGGGCCTGTCCTCCTCGGCGGCGGTGCTGGCCGGGCTGGCGGAGTGAATCCGGGCGACCTGCCGACCCGGGCCGCCGACTGGGCGGCCCACGACCCGGACCCGACCACCCGCGCCGAGCTCACCGCGCTGATCCGCGCTGCCGGCGCCGGTGAACCCGGTGCCTACGACGATCTCGCCGACCGGTTCCGGGGCCCGCTGGAGTTCGGCACCGCCGGGCTGCGCGGCGCCGTCGGCGCGGGGGAGACCCGGATGAACGTCGCCGTCGTCAGCCGTGCCAGCGCCGGGCTGGCCCGCTACCTGCTCGACGTCGTCGGCCCCGATGCCCGGGTAGTGCTCGGCTGCGACGCCCGCCGCGGCTCCTCGGAGTTCGCGGACGCCGCCGCCGCGGTGCTGGCCGGCGCCGGCGTCACGGTGGTGGCGCTGCCCAAGCGGCTACCCACCCCGCTGGTCGCCTACGCCGTGCGGGCCCTGGACGCCGATGCCGGGGTGATGATCACCGCATCGCACAACCCGGCCGCCGACAACGGCTACAAGGTGTACCTCGGCGGTCGCGCCGTCGCCGACGACAATGCCCGCGGCGTGCAGATCGTCGCGCCCGCCGACACCGAGATCGCCGCCCGGATCGCCGCCGCACCGCCGGCCGATGAACTCCCGCGCGGAGACGCGGTCACCGAGGTGAGCGACGAGCTGCTGGCGTCCTACCTCGACCGGGTCGCCGGTTACCGCACGACGTCCGGCGTTTCTCCCATTCGAGTGGTGCTCACCGCCATGCACGGCGTCGGCGGGCCGACCGCGCTGGCGGCGCTGCACCGCGCCGGGATCACCGACGTGCACCCGGTCACCACCCAGCAGGACCCCGACCCGGACTTCCCGACGGTCCCGTTTCCCAACCCTGAGGAGCCCGGGGCCCTGGATGCCGCAATCGGGCTTGCCGAGCAGGTGAACGCCGACGTCGTCATCGCGCTGGACCCCGACGCGGACCGGTGCGCGGTCGCCGTGCCCGGGCCCGGCGGTTCAGCGAGGCTCGGCGGAGTGGACGCGGGCGGAGCGAGTGGCCGCGGAGCCGAGGGGAAGCTGGGACCGCCGCATGTACCGGGTGGTTGGCGGGTTCTCACCGGAGATGAAACCGGGGCGCTGCTGGGGATCCACGCCGCCACCGACTCGGCCCGCAGCGGCGACACGCTGGCCGCTTCGGTGGTATCCAGCCGGCTGCTGGGCCGCATCGCCGCCGCGCACGGGCTGCGGCACGCCGTCACGCTGACCGGGTTCAAGTGGATCGCCCGGGTGCCCGGGCTGCGTTTCGGCTACGAGGAAGCCATCGGCTACTGCACCGACCCGGCCGCGGTGCGCGACAAGGACGGCATCGGCGCGGCGGTGCGGATGGTGACGCTGGTCGAGGAACTGCGCTCGACCGGCCGCGGACCGCTCGATCTGCTCGACGAGTTGGCTTGCGCCCACGGACTGCACGTCAGCCAGACACTGAGCTTCCGGTTCGACGACCTCGACGAAATCGCGACGACTATGGACCGTTTGCGCCGCAACGGAATTGACGAGTTAGCAGGATCGATGGTGCGGGTGCGTCACGATCTCCTCGAGCCGGTGGCCGCGCGGGAGGTCGACGGTATCGCGGCCCTGGCCGGTCTGCCGCCCACCGACGCGCTGCTGTACCTGACCAACGATGGCGACCGGCTGATCGTCCGCCCGTCGGGCACCGAACCCAAACTCAAGTGCTACCTCGAGGTGGTTCTGTCCTGCGGCGACGAGGTCCCGCACGCAGCGGCCGCGGCCCGGTTGGCCGCGCTCGGCAACGAAGTGCGGGCGCTGCTGAACTGAACTGCTAGCCCGACGATTTCATTGCACGCCGTCTCGATCAGCGTTTCGGTGCACTAACTCTCCGCGAGTCTCAGGACCTGCCCACCGTCGGACGTTCCGTTGGTGACCGTGATGTAGACGGCGCCGGCGGTGTCTACGGCGACGCCGGACGGGTCTTGTTCGATGTGCAGGGCGGCGAGCTCGTCGGTGCCGGCCGTGAGACGCCAGACACGCGAGATCGCGTCGCTGGCATAGACGTTGCCGCCGGAATCGACGGCGACGCCGTTGAGAGTAATGCCGGTGAACACTGGTGTCGGCGTGGTGGTTTCAGGCTTGAGCATCGATAATTGCTCGGCGTTACCTCCGGTCACGTACACAGAGCCAGTGGCGTCCACGGCGATCCCGTTCGGAAAGTCGAGGTCGGGGAAGGGCAACTCGGTGGGGTGGTCAGCGCCGGCGGCGAGTTTGAGTACGCGACCTCGTTGATGTGACGAGATGCGGTCGCGGTCAAAGTCGATCACGAAGACGTTGCCGGCGGTGTCCACCGCGACGCCGCGCGGGCCGTGCAGCTGGCCGAACGGCAGTTCCCTCTGTTGTGCTCCCCAGGCGGGTATGCCGGGCTGGGACACCTTCACGGTGAGGACACCGACGACGGCAGCGACCACGGCTGCGGCAACGGCGACAGCGGCCACGATGGCCAGCGTGCGCCTGGTGCGTCGACGTCCGTGATCTGCATCGGGGCTCGGGGGGGTTGAGGTGGGACGGGGATCGGTGCCGCTGGCGGTCCGAGGATGACTGGTGATGCCGGCGGGCCCGGATGGATCGGGGGTCTCGGCCGTTCCGGTGTCGTTGCAGGTGTCCATTGGGACAGGGGAGCGGCATCGCCCTGGGCGGGTCCGCCCAGGGCGTCCCGGGCGGCGGCCACCAGGTCGTCGGCGGTGGGATACCGAGCGTCGGGGTTCTTTGCCAGTCCGCGGGTGAGGATCTCGTCGAACGCTGCGGGTAGTCCTGCTACGTGCTGGTTTGGGGACGGAACCGGGGCGGTCTGTAACGCTGCGATGAGTCCGGCTAGGCCGTCGGTGACGGAGTAGGGTCGTCCCGGTGAGGCATTCGTAGAGCACACCGGCCAGCGCGTATACCTCGGTGCGTTGGCTGGGTGCCGCCTTCGCCAGCAGTCGCTCCGGCGCCATATACGCCACCTGATCAATGTCGTTCGCGGCTACCGCGACTCCGGCGTCATCGGTGGATGCGGTCGTCAGGTGGGCCGCGCCTTCAGCCGTCAGGATGATCTCGTTGGGCGAGATCGCCGCTCGATACGGGATGCCTTCTGAGTGGCCGGTCGCCAGTTCGCCGGCTATCTGGGTTACCACTGCGACCGCGCGTTCCGGAGCCAGCCGTCCTGACTGCGTCAAAACCGTCCGCAACGTTGTTCCACCGGCTGCGTCGACCACCTTCACCGCCTACTCCGCCCGCAAATACCCTTATCTACCCGGGTGCCACCCTAACCTTCGTGCCTTCGTCGAGACCTGCTGTGGCAGCAAGGACCTCGATATGCGACCCGAACGGGTAACGGACCGCTGGTGCCCGGGAGCCCGGAGGGCCTACCGGCCGGGGTCGTCACTGGTGAAGACCTGATAGAAGTACTCGAGACTGTCGGCGCCGCCGTTGTCGATCCGCTTGAACGCCTTGTTCATTGGGCTTGCATGTGAACGGGTTTCGGGCCGGTAGACACTCAGGGGTTCTTCAGACCAACGGGCATAGGTTCTGGCGTTGTCACGACTATCTACGGTAGTCGGCCCACACCGTGGTGACTGACGGGAATCCTGCGAGCGGCGCTGCCAGGCTCACCCCGGCGACAGAGGAAGGGGCCCTTCGTGTGTCGCCGAAGATGGTGTCGCAACACGCCCCGGCATCCAACTAGACTCGATAACCATGGGTGGCTGGGACTGGTTGTGGATTCCGGCGATGGCGCTGTACCTCGTGGGGTACGTGCTGCTGTTGTCGAGGGCGGCCAATCGCGGGTCGCTGCGGGGACCGGTGAAACTCGCCCTGACGAACATCAGCGTGATCATCCTGCTGTTGCCCTTTTGTCACACGCCCTACAGCTATGGCATCGCGGTCCTCGCTGTGATCAATGTGGTGATCACTTACCGGCTGTATTTGGCACCGGTGCTCGTACCCTGCAAACACGCCGCCGATTCTATCGAATCGTGAACGGGCCCCTATAGCCCTTCCCGCTCCAATGCCTCGTCAACGGCCTCCATGGCGGCCTGCTCGCTCATGCCGTCGGCCCGCGCGCGGCGGTACACCGCCATCATCTCGTCGGCGACCGGCGCGAACCGCGCCTCCCAGTGCGCCGCGTCGTGGCGCCAGTAGCCGGTGATGTCGTAGTCCTCGCGTCCCCAGCCGAGGGAACGAAGATATTTGCGCACCGCGCGGGTCTGGCCGGCCTCCCCGGCGCACCAGCAGTAGCCTTGGCCAACCGGCAGCGCAGTTTCGGCCACCAGGAACGCCAGCCGGCTCGGCTGAATTCCGTTGCCGCCCAATGCTATCTGCAGGGTGTGGTTGGGTCGCGCCGGCAGCAGCGCGAGATCCTCCTCGTCGAGTATCTCCGCGACGACGATCGCCGGGACCTCCGCAGGTAGCTCCTCGAGGATCCGGCACAACGCGGGCAGGCCGGACGCGTCGGCGGCCAGTAACTGCCAGGCCACGCCAGAGCCGGGGGAGTACCAACCGTTGGGGTGATCCAGACGAACCCGGTCACCGGGCGAAGCGGCTTGCGCCCACGCAGTGCCGGGTCCCGTTCCATGCAGGAAGACCTCGATGTCCAGCTTCCGCCCATCCGGATGAACTAGTCGTACCGAGTAGCTGCGCCCGATCTCGTCGCCGAAGTAGACGCCGACGGTCGCATCGGCCACCGTGGGCACGGTCAGCATCTCCGGGTCGTCGACCGCCAGGGTGATCCTGCGGAAACGCGGTGTCGACGCAGCGCTGGCGACCACGACGGCCGGCGAGGAGTTCATCGCAACTGACACTAATCGCGGTGCTGCGACGATTCGGTCAACTCCACTCCGCCGAGTCTCGCCGAACCGCCCGGTTGGTTGCGGGCGCTCCCGGTTTCTCCTCGGCTCGGCTGCTGGTCAAGACCTCAGATCTGCACGTAACTGGTAAATCGAAGGTCGGGTGGATATTGATGTACCAGTTACGTGCGAGATCGGTTGTTTGGTGGGCCGTCGACCTGGGAGTTTCCCCGTGGTTAGCGGCTATGGCCGTTCGTAAGTGGTAAATCAACGCGTCGTCGGGGGTCGAGGTACCAGTTACGTGCACGCTTCGACCGCCGCAGCGGGCAAACCCACTCGCTGCGCTCGCGTCTGCGCCATCTGGATGGCCGATGCGGCCAGCGCAGGCTCCGCCAGCTCGGCCTTCTCCTCCGCCGAGCATCGCCGAACCGCCGTGCTTGATGGGGCGGTCCCAGCTTCCCCTCGGCTCCGCGGCCACTCCCTTCGCTCCCGTCCACTCCGCCGAGCATCGCCGAACCGCCCTGTACACATTTACCAATCTGTACAGTGCGGGCATGGGCCAGGCTTCCCCCGTCCGCGACGACCCGGATCTGCAGCGCCTGCTGGGCCTGCCGTTCACCGATTCCGACGAGGTCATCGCCGAAGCTCTCCAACACGTCAGCATCCCGGCGCTGCTGATGTCGCTGGTGCACATGACGGGCGACCTGAGCCTGTTCGACCAGCTGCCCACCCCGGCCATGCTCATCCCGATGGACGTCCAGGGCGCGATGAGCGAGCCGGACAAGGAGACCGTGCGCAAACGCGCACTGGAGATCATCGCCGACTACCGCGACCGGGGCTGCCCGCCGGCGTGGACACCCGACGACAATCAGTTGCAGCAGATGCTGGCTGTGCTGATGGCCGGCGACATCGACGCGAAGTTCCTCGACTACATCGCCGCGGACCTGCGCCTGTCCGACGCCGACCAGTACGGCCCGGAGCTGGCGTCCACCGCCGAGCAGCGCGCCGGATTCCCGGTGCTGATCATCGGCGCGGGGGAGGCCGGCATCGTCGCCGGGGTGCGGCTGCAGGCGGCGGGCATCCCGTTCACCATCGTCGACAAGCAGGACGGCGTCGGTGGTACCTGGCTGGCCAACCACTATCCCGGCTGCCGCGTCGACATCACCAACCAGTACTACACCTACTCGTTCGAACCCACCGACCACTGGACCCACCACTACGCCAAGCAACCGGAGATCCTGCGGTATCTCAACGACGTCACCGACCGGCACGACCTGCGCCCGCATCTGCGGCTCAACACCCGCGTCGAATCCGCGACGTGGGACGATGACGCTGCCCGGTGGAACGTGGAAACCGTTGATGCCCAGGGTAATCACGAAACACTCACCGCGGCGGCGGTGATCTGCGCGGTCGGCCAGTTCGGCAACGCCCAGATTCCCGACATCCCCGGCGCCGCGGACTTCGCCGGCCCGGTCTGCCACACCGCGGCCTGGCGCGACGACTTGGCCCTGGCCGGCAAACGCGTCGCCGTCGTCGGCGCCGGAGCCAGCGGATTCCAGCTGGTCCCGGCTATCGCCGACACCGCAGCCCACGTCGACGTCTACCAACGCACCCCGCAGTGGTTCGCGCCCAACATCGCCTACCACGACGCGATTCCCGACGGCGCCCGCTGGGCGATCCGGCATCTGCCGTTCTACGGTCGCTGGCTGCGACTGCTGTCCTGGTGGCCGCTGGCCGACGGCGGCACCGAAACCGCGCGCATCGACCCCGACTGGGACGACGGCGGGCTGTCCTGCGGCCCGGCCAACCGGGCGTTCCGCGACCTGCTGGTGGCCTGGATCCAGGCGTTTACCAGCGACGCCGACCTGCTGGCCAAGGTCGTTCCCTCCTACCCCCCGATGGGCAAGCGGCTGCTCCAGGACAACGGCACCTGGCTGAAAACCCTGCAGCGCGACGACGTCGAGCTGGTCACCGATCCGATCGCGGCGATCGACGCGACCGGCATACGCACCGCAGACGGGATACACCGCGACGCCGATGTACTGATCTGGGCCACCGGCTTCGATGTCAACCATCAGCTCGGCCCGATCACCATCCGCGGCGTCGACGGCGTGGATCTCGCTGCCGCGTGGGGTGATTCGCCGTATGCGTACCTGGGCGTGACGGTGCCCGGGTTCCCGAACCTGTTCTGCATGTACGGCCCGGGCACCAACGCCGTCAACGGCGCCAGCATCATCTACAACTCCGAATGCCAGATGCGCTACGCCCTGGCCTGTATCGACCTGCTGCTGGCCAGTGGTGCCCGACGGCTGGAACCACGCGCCGACGTCTGCGCGCAGTACACGGACTGGAACTCCGAGCAGCTACGCGGTTTCGTCTACACCCACCCGGCGGTGGTCAGCAGCTACTTCCGCAACTCCGCCGGCGACGTGCCCACCCTGTACGGCGGGCTGATCTCCGACTACTGGCGCCGGACCAGCACCGCCGATGCGGCCGACTACGAATTCCACTGACAATCAACCACATACGATCACAGGAGGACTCATGGCAGGACGGCTCGCCGACAAGGTGGCACTGATCAGCGGCGGCGCCCGCGGCATGGGCGCCTCGCACGCCGAAGCGATGATCGCCGAGGGCGCACAGGTGGTGATCGCCGACCTGCTCGATGACGAGGGCGCCGCTACCGCCGAACGACTCGGCGACGCCGCCCGCTACGTGCACCTGGACGTCACCTCGCCCGAAGATTGGGCGGCCGCCGTGGCCGCCACCGTCGATACATTCGGCAAGCTCAACGTCCTGGTCAACAACGCCGGAATCATCAACGTCGGCACCGTCGAGGACTACGACCTAAACGACTGGCACCGGATCATCGACATCAACCTCACCGGGGTCTTCCTGGGGATGCGGGCGTCGGTGAAGGCGCTGCGCGAGGCGGGCGGCGGATCCATCGTCAACATCTCCTCGATCGAGGGGCTCGGCGGCACCGCCATGACCCACGGCTATACGGCCGCAAAGTTCGGCGTCCGGGGCATCACCAAGTCCGCGGCCTGGGAGCTGGGGCAGTGGGGGATACGGGTCAACTCCGTGCATCCCGGGCTGATTCGCACGCCGATGATCGCCGGGGTGCCCGAGGACATCTTCCAGACGGCGCTCGGCCGGGCCGCCGACCCCGTCGAGGTATCGAACCTGGTGGTCTACCTGGCCAGTGACGAGTCGTCGTACTCGACCGGATCGGAGTTCGTCGTCGACGGCGGCACCGTCGCCGGCCTGGCGCACAAGGACTTCGGCACCCTGGATGCCGGGGACTGGCAGGCCCAGTAGCTCAGGCCGGGAACAGGCGGCGGCCGTTTCGGTACAGCACCCCGGACAGCCAGCGGTCCCCGAGATCCAGGTCGATCAGGGCCTGTATCGCTTCGGAGTAGCGGTAGGGGATGTTGGGGAAGTCGCTGCCGAACACGATCCGGTCGCCCAGCTCCAGCAACCGGGCGCGCTCGGCGTCCGGGAACGGGAACATCGCCTCGGCGAAGCCGGTGAACGCCATGGTGGTGTCCAGATGGACATTCGGGTACTGCTGCGCCAGGTCGAAGAATCCGCCGTACTCGGGCATGCCCATGTGTGCGATCACCAGCCTCAGCGCCGGGTGGCGTTCCAGCACCTGGGCGACCGGCGCCGGACCGGTGTAGGGCCCCGGCTCGGGACCTGATCCGGCGTGGATGATGATCGGGGTGCCGGCGGCCTCCAGTGCCGACCAGACCGGGTCCAGCAGCGGGTCCCGCGGGTCGTAGGCGCCGACCTGGATGTGGGACTTGAAGATTCGTGTCCCGGCGTTCAGCGCGACCGGAACATACCGGGCGGCTTCGGGTTCCGGGTAGAACGTTGCGCTGCGCAGGCAGTCGGGGGTGCGGTCGGCGAACTCCGCGGCCCACGTGTTGAGCCACTGCGCCATGTCCGGCTTGTGCGGATAGACCAGCGAGCTGAAGGTCTGCACCCCGAAGCTGCGCAGCGTCGCCAGCCGCACGTCCTCGTCGTGCCGGTAGGTGATCGGCCACGGGGCGGCCCGCTCGGCGACGCCGTCGAAGTAGTGCCATACCTTGCGCATCACCCGATCGGGCATGAAATGCGTGTGCACATCGACGATGCCCGGAATGCCGAGCTCGTCGATCACCGCATGTATTCGGTCGGCCTCGGCCACCGTGTCGGGGTGGTCGGCGCCGAGCGCGGGGGCGGCGTCGCCGCACACCCTCAGCTGCCCATGATCCGGGCCAGCTGCCGGCGCTGCATCCAGCGTTGTTCGATGGGCCGTTGGGCGTTGCGGTCGACCAGTACCGGGTAGGTGGTCAGGTCGGTGAACTGCAGTCGGCCGGACTGGAATCCGATCATGGCGCTGGCCCGGCGGCCGGACTGCAACTGGTCGGCCAGGTATTCGATGCAGTGCGCGGTCAGGCTGGTGGCGTGGATGCGGTCGAACGGCGACGGGTCGCCGCCCTCCTGGATGTGCCCGAGGATCGCCTGGCGCGCGTCGAACAGCTCACCGCCCTCCTTCTCGAACAGCGAGGTGATGAATCCCGTCGTGTACACCGGATCGGCGCCCTCGCCTCGAATGATCAGGCCCAGCCGTCGTCCGGCGCGGAAGTTCTCCTCCATCGCGTGCACGTCGGCGGTCAGCGTGTCCAGCGTGATGCCCTCCTCGGGCAGATAGATGCGTTCGGCGCCGGCGGCCAGCCCGGACAGCAGCGTCAGGTATCCGGAGTCGCGACCCATGACCTCGACGATGAACACCCGCCGCGTCGCCACCGCAGACTGGCGGATCTTGTCGACGTCGGAGACGATGCTGTTCAGCGCGGTGTCGCTGCCGATGCTGAGTTCTGTTCCTGGGACGTCGTTGTTGATGGTCATCGGCAGACACACGATCGGGATGTCGAGCTCGCGGAACGTGTCGCGGTGCGCGTGCAGCATGTGCGCGGCCTCGTACCCGGTCCAGCCGCCGGCCATCAGCAGCGCGTCGATCCGGTGTGCGGCAATCTGTTCGGCGATCGCCGGAAGGTCCTCGACGCCGGGTACGAAACGGTTGGTGCCGATCTCGGCGCCGCCTTCGGACACCCAGCCGCTGACGTCCATCCAGTTCATCTCGTGGATGTCGCCGCGGCGCAGGCCGCGGAACCCGCGCCGGATGGCCAGCACCGAGTATCCCCGGTCCAGGCCGAGCCGTACCGCCGCGCGCACGGCGGCGTTCATGCCCGGTGCCGGTCCGCCGCCGTGGATGACGCCGATCCGGAACCGGCGCCCGACGGCGGCGGTTCGCCGGGGCGCGGCCTGCTGGATGGTCTGCAGGATCTGGTAGGACTGGTGAAAACTGCCGCTGCGCAACTTCATTGCGCCGTCGAAGTCGCGGGCCTGGATGTGCTCGGAGACCGCGCGGGTGCGTTGCACGCATTCCATCAGCGGTGAGGTCACCACCCGGTTCTCCCGCAGCCCGATCAACTGTGGTTCGGCGTCGGGCGTTTCGTTGAGCAGTTGCTCGACGGCGGCATCCCCGAGCAGGGTGGCCAGGTAGCGGTCGAAGGCGCTCGGTGCCCCGCCGCGTTGCACGTGGCCGAGGATGGTGATCCGCGCGTCCTCGCCGAGTTCGGCCTCCAACAGATTGCGGATCGATTCGGCAGTGATCGGGTTGCCCTCGCGGTCGCAGGCTCCCTCGGCGACGATCACGATGCTCTGCCGGCGACCGATTTCGCGGCCTGCCTTGACGTCTCGGCACATCTGGACGTCCCAGTCGTCCGCCGGCGGCTGTTCGGGCAGGAGCACCCAGTTGGCGGCGGTGGCGATCGAGGCCATCAGGGCGAGATAGCCGCAGTGCCGGCCCATCACTTCCACCACGAAGGTGCGCTGATGGCTGGACGCGGTGCTGCGCAGCGCATCCATGGCCTCGACGATGCGATGCAGGGCGGTGTCCGCGCCGATCGTCATATCGGTGCCGGCCATGTCGTTGTCGATGGAACCGACCAACCCGACCAGCCGCAGCGCCGGGTGCCTGGCGGCCTTTTCGGGGGCCAGTTCCCCGGCCTCCACCAGCTCGGCGAGCAGCTCGGGCCATTCCCGGCGGAAGATGTCGCAGCCGGTGAGGCTGCCGTCGCCGCCGATGGCGACCAGGGCGTCGATGCCGCGGTCGACCATGTTGCGCGCGGCGGCGCGTCGGCCCTCGCGGGTGCGAAATTCTTTGCAGCGGGCAGTGCCGATGACGGTGCCGCCCTTGTGCAGGATGCCGCCGGTTTCGGCGGGTTCCATGGGCCGGATCAGGTCGCCGCCGTAGACCAGGCCGCGCAGTCCCTCGTGGACGGCGTAGGTGACGACGCCGTGATAGGCCGCGGAGCGGACGACGGCGCGCACCGCGGCGTTCATGCCGGGGGCATCGCCACCGCTGGTGAGGACGCCGATGCTGGTCGGTCGCGATGAGGCGGGAGCCGCAGACATGCCGACGAACTTACCGGTGACTCAGCGGCGCAGCAGGGCGATCGGGCCCGGCCCGGTGAACACCAGCAGAAACAGTGCGAAACAGTAGAGCGCCGCGAGTTCACCGTTGTTGAGGATCGGCCAGAATCCGTCGGGGGCGTGCGCGGTGAAGTAGGCAACCGCCATGGTGCCGGAGCCGAGGAACGCCGCGGGGCGGGTGAACAGCCCCAGTGCGACCAACGCCCCGACCACGACCTCGATGACGCCGGCCCACCAGGGGGATCCGGCGGACATGTCCAATGCGGGTCCGGCCGGGTAACCGAAGATCTTCGAGGTGCCGTGGACCAGGAAACCCAGCCCGACGATGATCCGGAAGACGCTCAGCACCACCGGCGCGAATGCGTCGAGGCGATCAGTGAAGGAGTCCGACATGGCCGGGAGGCTACCGCGGATGGCGCGGGTGCGCGGGATCTCCGAGGTTCCACGCATGCTGGATCACGGTTACGCGGCACACCTACCCACAAAGCATTGACATATTGCAATACATGCATGAGTATGGTCGGTGAACCCCACGACAAGAGGAGGCGCCGCGATGACCGACCATGCCGCCGGCACCCAGGTCGTCGACCGCGCCGAATCCGCACATCGGGCCGACGACGGGCACGTGCACGACCACGCCCGGGGGATGATCTTCGGCGAGCGCTCCGAACTGATCTTCGCCGGGCTGTCCGGACTCTTCCTCGGCACCGGGTTCATCCTGGCCACGTTCACCGACAGCCCGCGTGCCGTGGAGATGGCGTTCTACTGGCTGGCCTTCGGCTTCGGCGCCTTCTTCACCGTCCAAGAGGCCTACCGCAGCGTCCGGGCCGGTCGCTTCGAGATCGATTTCCTGATGATCGCCGCCGCCGTCGGCGCGGCGGCGCTCGGCGATGTCGGCGAGGGCGCCCTGCTGCTGTTCCTGTTCGGTGTCGGCCACGCGCTGGAGGGCTACGCGATGGGCCGCGCGCGCCGTGCCATCGAGGCACTCGCGGAGCTGACGCCCAAGACCGCGCTGGTACGCCGGCCCGGCCGCGACGTGACCGCCGAGATACCGATCGAGCAGCTGGCCGTCGGGGATGTCGTCGTGGTACGCCCGCACACCCGCATCGCCGCCGACGGCTTCGTGATCACCGGATTCAGCAGCGTCGACGAGGCCTCGGTGACCGGCGAGAGCATGCCGGTGGACAAGCGGGCCGTCGACGACCCGGCGGCCGCGGCCGCCGCCCCCGAGCAACTGCCCGCCAGTGCCCGGGTCTACGCGGGCACCATCAACGGTGCCGGGGCCCTGGAGATCGAGGCGACCCGGCGCGCCGAGGATTCCACCCTGGCCCGGGTGGTCAAACTGGTGTCGGAGGCCAAGGCCGACACGTCGTCGTCGCAGCGCTTCGCCGAGAAGTTCCAGCGCATCTTCGTGCCCGCGGTGCTGGTCCTGATCGTCGCCCTGCTGTTCGCCGGAGTCGTTGTCGAAGAACCGTTCTCGGCAACGGTATACCGGGCGCTGGCGGTGCTGGTGGCCGCGAGCCCATGTGCGCTGGCCATCGCCACCCCGTCGGCGGTACTCGCAGCGGTCGCCCGTGCGGCCCGCGCGGGCATCCTCATCAAGGGCGGGGCTGCGCTCGAGCAACTCGGCCGGGTGCGGGCGATCGCCTTCGACAAGACCGGCACCCTGACCCGCGGCCGACCGCAGCTGACCGACGTGATCCCCGCCGAAGGCGTCGGCGAGACGCACCTGCTGGCCACCGTCGTGGCCGTGGAGGCGCACAGCGACCACCCGCTGGCCCGTGCGATCACCGAGGACGGCCGGCAGCGGCTGCCGCACACTCTGCTCCCGACCGTCGTGGATGTCCGCGGCGTCATCGGCCGGGGTATCACCGCCGAGGTGGACGGCACGACCGTGCAGATCGGTAGCCGCGCCCTGTTCACGGACGACGGCGTTGCGCTACCCGCCGCGCTGGAAGTCACCGTCGCGGAACTGGAGGCCACCGGGCGCACCACCATGGTGGTCCGGGCCGACGGACGCTGGCTCGGCGCGATCGGCGTGATGGACACCGCGCGACCCGAATCGGCCACCGTCATCGAACAACTCGCGGGCTCGGGGATCCGCGCGACGGTGCTGCTGTCCGGAGACAACCAGCCGGTGGCCGACGCGGTGGCGGCCGAGGTCGGCGTCACGCAGGCGCGCGGCGGGCTGCTGCCCGAGGACAAGGTCACTGCGATCGACGAGCTGCGGGGACGGTTCGGCCGCGTCGCCATGGTCGGCGACGGCGTCAACGACGCCCCCGCGCTGGCCCGCGCCGACGTCGGGATCGCCATGGGCGCAGCGGGTTCGGCCGTCGCGCTGGAGACCGCCGACGTCGCACTGATGGCCGACGACCTGCGTGCGCTGCCGTTCGCCGTGCAGATCGGCCGTCGTTCCAATCGGGTGATGGTGCAGAACCTGCTGGTCAGCCTGGGCATCATCGCGATCCTGATCCCGGCGACGATCCTGGGCTTGGGCATCGGTCCGGCCGTGATCGTGCACGAGGGATCGACCCTGCTGGTGGTGTTCAACGCCCTGCGGCTGCTGGCGGTGCGCCCCCGGACCTGAACCGCCTAGTGCAGCAACCCGGCCCTGCGGGCGTCGAATCGAAGCTCGTCGCGGTGGTCGGGGTGGGCGATCGCGATCAACCGCTTCGCCCGCTCGCACAGGCTGGCGCCGCGCAGCTCGGCCACCCCGTATTCGGTCACGACGTGGTCGACGGTGTTTTTCAAGGTGGTGACCACGCTGCCGGAGGTCAGGGTCGCGCGGATGCGCCCGATGCCCTTGCTGGTGGTCGAGTGCAACACCAGAAACGCCTGGCCGTTCTCGGAATACATTGCACCGCGGGCGAAGTCGGCTTGACCACCCGAGGAGGACCAGTACCGGCCGGCGATGGTCTCGCTGGCCGCCTGACCCATCAGGTCGACCTCGGTGGTGGCGTTGATCGACACGAAGTTGGGTTCCTCGGCGATGATCCGCGGGTCGTTGACCCAGTCCACCGCCGACATCCCGACGGCGGCGTTGCGGTGCAGCCAGCGCAACAGCTCCGGGGATCCGATGGCGAACGTCGCCACATGCTTGTTGCGGTGGTGGTGCTTGCGGGTGCCGGTCGCCGCGCCGGATTCCACTAGCTTCATCAGGCCGTCGGCCATCACCTCGGTGTGGATGCCCAGGTCGTGGTGGCTGTGGAGCGAGCCCAGCAGCGCGTCGGGCACCGACCCGATGCCGACCTGGATGCACGAGCCGTCGGCGATGCGCTCGGCGACCAGCGCGGCGATGGCCTGGTCGGTGGGCGACGGGTCGCGGTGGATGTGCTCGGGGAACGACGCATCGGTCTGGATCCAGCCGGCCACCTGGCTGTGGTGAATCATGTTGCCGCCATAGGTGAACGGCATGTCCGGGGTGACCTCGAGGAAGAACGGGACGTTGCCGATGAAGGTGGCGGTGTAGTCGGCGTTGGTACCGAGGCTGAAATAGCCGTGCTCGTCGGGACCCGCGGCGCGCGCCAGCACCAGATCCGGCTTGACCCGACGGAGAATCAGCGGCATCTCGGAGAAATGGTTGGGCACCAGGTCGCAGGTGCCCTCCCAGAAAGCCCTGCGGGATCCGGGCCCCAGGTAGTAGCCGACGTGGCGGAGCCGGTCGCCGAACTCGCCGCGGATGTAGCGGTGCTCGCCGAGGGGGTCCATCTGGTGGATGCGCACCCCGGTGAACCGGTCCGCGTTGTCCTCGAGCGCCCGGATCAGCGTCGGCGGCTCGCCGAGGGCCAGTGGGACCACCAGCTGACTGCCGTCGGAGACGAAGTTCAGGACGTCCTCGGGGACCCCGGGAGCCGGGGTCGACGCGGGTACTGACATGCGGAGGAGCTCCTATCGGCATGGGTGCACTCGGTGCGGCGGTCCACTGTGACACAGCCGCGGCGGGCCGCGGGCCGGGATAGGCACAGTCGCGCATCCTTGACACCCCCCGAGAGCAGCTGCTAAGCAAGTGCTCAGCAGCTGGCGTCCGGGAGTGCCCGGCGAAAGGATTGAGTGGCAGTGACCAACACCATCGACATCGATTCCACCGTCGAAAGCTCGGGCATCATCCCGGTCTTCAACCCGTCCAACGAGGAGCAGATCGCCGAGGTGCCCGATTCGGATCGGGCGACCGTCGACGCGGCCGTGGCCCGGGCCCGGGAGACCTTCGAGTCGGGCGTGTGGCGCAAGCTGCCCGCCCAGCACCGCGCCGAGGTGATGTTCCGCGCCGCAGAGATCATCAAGGAGCGCACCGCGGAGCTGGCCGAGATCGAGGCCCGCGACAACGGCATGAACGCGATGGCCGCCCAGCAGATCATCAAGGTCGCCAACGAGATGCTGATCTACTACGCCGGATGGGTCGGAAAGATCCACGGCGAGTCGGCGAACCTCATCTCCGACGGCCTGCTCGGCCACTACGAGGAGTACCACACCTTCACCCAGCTGGAGCCGGTCGGCGTCGTCGGCCTGATCATCCCGTGGAACGGCCCGTTCTTCGTCGCGATGCTCAAGGTCGCACCCGCACTGGCCGCCGGCTGCAGCGCGGTGCTCAAGCCCGCCGAGGAGACCCCGCTGTCGGCGCTGAAGTTGGAGGAGATCTTCCGCGAGGCCGGACTGCCCGACGGGGTGCTCAACGTGATCACCGGCTACGGGGAGACCACCGGCGCGCTGCTGACCGCCCACCCCGACGTCGACAAGATCGCGTTCACCGGATCGACCGAGGTCGGCCGATTGATCGTCAAGGCCGCCGCCGGCAACCTCAAACGACTCACCCTCGAACTCGGCGGCAAGTCGCCGCTGATCATGTTCGACGACGCCAACCTGGACAAGGCCATCATGGGCGCCGGAATGGGCCTGCTGGCCGGGTCCGGACAGAACTGTTCCTGCACGTCACGCATGTATGTGCAGCGCGGAATCTACGACCGCGTGGTAGAGGGACTGGCCGCGTTCGCCCAGATGCTGCCGATGGGCGGCTACGAGGACCCCACCTCCGTGCTCGGCCCGCTGATCAGTGAGAAGCAGCGCACCCGCGTCGAGGGCATCGTCAGCGACGGGGTGGCCGGCGGCGCGGAGATCATCACCGGCGGCAAGCGGATGAATCGCCCGGGGTACTTCTACGAGGCGACCATCGTCACCAACACCACGCCGGATATGCGGCTGATCCGCGAGGAGATCTTCGGGCCGGTCGGCTGCGTCATCCCCTTCGACGAAGAGGAAGAGGCCATCGCCGCGGCCAACGACACCGAGTACGGGCTGGCCGGCTCGATCTGGACGGAGAACCTCTCCCGAGCGCACCGGGTCGCCAATGCGCTTCGCGGCGGCCAGATCTGGGTGAACACCGCACTCGCCGCCGACCCGTCCATGCCGATCTGCGGGCACAAGCAGTCCGGCTGGGGCGGTGAGCGCGGCAAGAAGGGCCTCGAGGCCTACTTCAACACCAAGTCGGTGTACATCGGCCTAACCTGAGCGGGTGAAGGTCCACCTGCAGGTCGACTCCGCCCCGCAGCGCGTCGCCGGGCACGCCGCTGCCATCGCCGCGTCAGGGGTCGACGGCCTGTTCACCTTCGAGGGCCAGCACGACGTCTTCCTGCCGCTAGTGGTGGCCGCCGGCGCCACACCCGGCATGGACCTGATGACCAACGTGGCGATCGCCGGTCCACGCAGCCCACTGCACCTGGCGCACGCGGCGTGGGATCTGCAGGTCTACAGCGGCGGCCGCTTCCGCCTGGGCCTCGGTTCCCAGATCCAGCCGCACATCGAAAAGCGTTACGGCGCAACGTGGGACAAGCCGGCGGCGAAGATGGCCGAAACCGTGTCGGCGATCAAGGCGATCCTGGACGCCTGGGAGGGGAAGTCCCGGCTGAGTTTTCGCGGTGAGTACTTCACCCACACCCTGATGCCGCCGAACTTCAACCCCGGCCCGAACCCGTTCGGGCCGCCGCCGGTGCTGATGGGTGCATTGGGCCCGGTGATGACCCGCACCGCCGCCGAGGTGGCCGACGGATTGCTGGTCATGCCCTTCAACAGCGACCGGCACTTCGCCGAGCGCACCCTGCCGGCGATCGCCGAGGGACTGCACCGCGGCGGACGGCGGGCCGGCGAATTCCCGCTCGTCGTCCAGGTGATGGTCGCGATGGGCCGCACCGGCGCGGAGCAGGCCGCGGCTCGGGCGGCGGTCTCCGGGTTGATCGCCTTCTACGGTTCGACACCGGCGTACCGGCCGGTGTTGGAGGTCGAGGGCTGGGCCGACGCCCAACCCGAACTCAACGCCCTGTCCAAGGTCGGCGACGTCGACCGGATGCGCGCACTAATCAGCGACGACATGGTGGCCAGAATCGGGGTGACCGGTACACCGGAGGAGTGCGCCGCGGAGATCGGCCGTCGCTACGGCGCGCACGCGGGGGAGGTCTGCTGCTATTTCCCCGGCTACCGCCCGCCCGCGGACCAGATCGCCGCGCTGACCGCCGCGCTGCACGACCTACCGGCGCGGCCGTGACCGATCTGGAGGTCGACGTCGCCGACGGCGTCGCGATCCTCACCCTCAACCGGCCCGAGCAGCGCAACGCCTACACCCGCGCGATGGGCGAGGCGCTGAGCGCGGCCTACCGCGCCTGCGACGAGGACGACGGCGTGCGCGCGATCGTGCTCACCGGGGCCGGTGATGCGTTCTGCGCCGGGGCGGATCTGGTCGCGGACCCGTTCGACGCCACGGATGGGGCCTTCACCGCATCGCCCATCGACCCGGCGGCCTTCAACCTGCGCACCCCGGTGATCGCCGCCGTCAACGGTCACGCCATCGGCATCGGATTGACCATCGCACTGCAGGCCGACATGCGGATCATGGCCGCCGACGCGAAGTACGCCGTCGCCCAGGCGCGCCGCGGGGTCATCGGCGACTGCACCTCGCACTGGACGCTGCCGCACATCGCGGGCGTCTCGGTGGCCGCCGAGCTGCTGCTCACCGGCCGCACCTTCGACGGGCACGAGGCCGTGACACTGGGCCTGGCCTCGAAATGCCTGCCCGCCGGTGAGGTCCTCGATCACGCCGTCGCACTGGCCACCGACATCGCCGTCAACGTCGCGCCGATGTCGGCCGCGTTGAGCAAACGACTCCTGTGGGACACGGTGAGCAGGGGTTACAGCCCGCGGGAGGTGGCCGAATTGGAGACCGAGCTGCATCACCGGCTGTTGGGCGGTCCCGACGCCGCCGAGGGGGTCGCGGCATTCCGGGAGCGCCGCGCACCCCGGTGGACCGGCTCGCCGGCACGGGACTGGGAGCCCCTGCCGTGACGGTCTGGGCTAAACTTTGGATGGCTAACTTCCTACGACCGGGGTGGGGTTTCGTATGACCTTGATCAACATCGCCAAGCTGGCCGTCGCGGGCGCACTCGTCGGTTCCGCCGTCGGCCTCGCCGCGGGCGTCGCCACCGCGGACCCGTGGGGCAATCCCGATCCCGTCGCACCGGCCAATGCGCCGCGCAAGCCCGCCGATACCTTCCTGAACGAGCCCGTCGTGTGGTGGTGGGGACCGTCCGGCGGCCACTGGGGCGTCTGGATCAACGGCCAGTTCCTGACGCTTACATAGTCGAGTCGCGATGTAACGGTTACGCTCACCGATTGTGAGCGCAACCCCCGTCGTTCCCACCGGTTGGGACGAGATCGACCCGAACTGGATGACCGCCGCGCTGGCGGCCCGCAACCCCGGCGTCCGGGTGGACACCGTCACGGTGCTGATGCGCGACGACGGCACCAACCGCCGCGCCCGGCTCGGCCTCACCTACCGCGACGGCGACGGTCCTACAACGGTTTTCGTCAAGGGTGTCGATCCCGACCACCGCGAGCTGATCAAGATGACCAGCGGGCTGTTCCACGAACCGCGGCTGTTCGCCGCCGACATCGAGCTGCCGCTGGAGCACCCGGTGGTCTACGCCAGCGTGATCGACGAGGACGCCGAAGACTTCCTGCTGGTGATGGAGGATCTCACCGCCCGCGATGCCGATCCCCGCGATGCGCTGCGCCCGTTGACCGTCGAGCAGGCCGCCGCCGGAGTGCGCGGGCTGGCCCGGCTGCACGGAAAGTACTGGGGCGAGCGGCTTTCCGCTCCCGAGCTGGACTGGGTCGAGCCGTTCGAGCCGTGGGACGGTATGCAGTGGGCGCCGCTGCCGGCCGCCCAGCAGCGGTTGTCCGCCGACACCCCGGCGGAAGTCCTCACCATGGGCATCGACCGGCTGGTCGAAGGTATCTGGAAGCCGTATATCCGCAGCCTCACCCGCAACCCGCAGACCCTGCTGCACGGGGACCCGCACATCGGCAACACCTACGTGCTGCCCGACGGGCGGGTGGGCTTCCTGGACTGGCAGGTACTGCGCCGCGGCAACTGGTCACTGGACCTCGGCTACTTCCTGCAGGGGGCGCTGACCGTCGAGGACCGCCGGGCCCACGAGCGCGAGCTGCTGGCCGTCTACCGCGACGGGCTCGGCCTGCCCGCCGACGAGTTACCCGGCGCCGACGAGATCTGGCTGCACTACCGGGCCTCGGTGGCCCACGGCCTGTGCACCTGGCTGGCCACGGCCAGCGCGGGGGAGCTGTGGCAGCGCCCGGACATCGCGCTCGAGCTGGCCCAGCGCTATTCGATGGCATACGGCGATCTGGATACCGCTGCCGCGATCGCGGAGATCGGTTGATCGGCCGATAGACCGCGCCGAGGCGCCGGGGTGAAGATAGCGCGGGGGCACGAAAAGGAACGTCACAGCGGTCCGGCAACTGCTGGTAGCCTGGCTAACAGATTCTCCGTCGGTTCCGATAGGAGTAGTGACACGTGACATTGCAGTCACGTGACACCACATGACATAGGACAGAACAACCGCGCCATCAGAGGGGTAGCACCATGAAGAAGACTGTTTTCACCGCCTGTGCCGCGCTGACGATCGGCAGTTTCCTGGCACCGGCGCTGGCCTCGGCCTCCCCGGACGTCGACGCGATCGCCAACTCCACCTGCACCTATCCGCAGGTCATCGCCGCGGTCAACGCCGAGGCGCCGGAGACCGCCGCGGAGCTCAACAGCAGCCCGCTGGTCAACATGTGGCTGCAAGGCCTGATGGCCGCGTCGCCCGATGAGCGCCGGGCCAAGATCGCCGAGGTGTCTGGCTACCCGCAGATGCAGCAGTACGCGCCGGTCATCAACCAGGTCGCCTACTCCTGCAACAACTACTGATCGGAAACCCGGGCACGACGGCTGAATCCGGCCGTCAGCGCCCCACCCTGATCACCCCGTGCGCGCCGCGCTCGGCGTCGATCATCGAGTGCGAGACGAACGGGTAGTTACCGGGCTCGGGAAGACTCAGCTCGACGAACCCGCCCTGGGCGGGGAACAGCCCCAGGGTCTGCGCGCCTCCGGCGCCCGGCCGCAGCCGGTAGGCGCCCTCGGCCCACACCGTGTCGAACTGTCCGCCGACCACGTGGAACGACGTGCCCCGGTTCGGGCCGGCGGCCAGCACCCAGATCCGCACCCGCTCGCCCACCCTCGCGGTCAGCGGCGCATGGTCGTACTGCTGCGCGTAGCCGTTGAACACCACCAGGTCGGGGCGGTCGGCCAGCACCTTGTCGGCGTCGGCCTCGCCGTTCTGCGGCCCGAGGTACAGCTCGGACTGGACCGCGATGTACTCGTGGTCCACCCGGGGCAGATCCAGCGGATCGATGACGACGGCGCCGAACATACCGTTGGCGATGTGCAGCGACATCGGCATCGTCGAGCAGTGGTAGAGCCAGATCCCGGCCCGGGTGGCGGTGAACCGGTAGACCAACCGCTGGCCGGGCTCGATGGTCCGCATCGGCACGTCTGGGGCCAGCGCGCCGGCGTGGAAGTCGATGGAATGCCCGATGCTGCCGTCGTTGACCAGGGTGATCTCGAAGGTGTCGCCGATCCGCCCGTGCAGCGTCGGGCCCGGCGCGGTCCCACCGAACGTCCACAACCGCTGGGTGATCCCGGGTGACACTGCGAGGTCGGTGTCGGCGGCGATCAGCGTCAGCCGGTGCACCGGACCGGTGGCGGCGGGCAGCCGGGGATCTCGGGCGACGAAATCCGGGCCCGGTGCGCTGCCCAGGCTGCGCACGATATCGGCAGCACCGAGGGCCGGCTGCGACGCCGGATCGTGGTGGTGGCCCGCACCGCCGGCGGGCTGGGAGCCCGCGGCGCGCACCTTCAGCGTCATGCCCATCTGCCGGTGACCGGCCACCGAGCACCAGCCGTCAAGGTCGGATCCGATGATTCCGGCGTCGAGCACCGCGGTCTCTCCGGGTGCGACGCGCTGGGTCCGGGTGCCGTTGGCCAGCACCAGGTCATGGCGGTCGACACCGGTGTTGACCAGGGTGATCCGGAGCCGGTCGCCGGCGTTGACGTCGATGACGTCGGGCACATACCGCATGCCCTCCACACGCACCGTCGCCTCGACGGTGTGTCCGGTAGCCGTCACCGCGACATTCGGTACGGTGGCGATCCCGACGGCAGCCGGATCGACAGCCACCGCCCCGGCGGTGGTCAACACCACCACCGCCAGCCCGGCCGCGGCCGACCCGAGGCGCTGGGCCGCGGGGGCGGCCTGCAGCGGTCCCTTCTTCGACGGCACGCCGCGGTTGCGCAGGCACACCCGGACGGACCGAGCCAGCAGGATCAGGAAGGCGACGTAGGCCACCAGCACCAGCACGGATGCGGCTACCCGGACCAGGCTGGGCACCGGAAGAACGCACAGCAGCAGCGCGGCGTTGGCCACCGACAGCCGCCACGGGGCACCGCGCTCCAGGACGGCGATGCCGGCGAGCATCGACGCCCGGCCGCCGATCATCACCGGCACCAGATAGGCCAGCGAGCCGAACAGCACCTGCGCCAGGAATCCGGCCAGCAGCGCCGGTGCCGCCGCCGAGGTGACGTCCACGACGGACAACCAGTCGGGCGCGGTGAGCAGGCCCACGGCCAGATAGGCCAGCGACCCCAATAACCAACCGACACCGCACAGCACCGAGAGCGTGGGGAAGTCGGCCGGGTGCTTGCGCCGGATCTCGTCCAGGTGCGGCCACAGCAGGTACCCGGCGGCCGAGAGGAAGACCAGCGCACCGATCCCGACAACCGCCGATACTCCGGTCAGCGCTCCAGCGACCGCGATCAGCAGCGCCCCCACCAGTCCCGGCAGTGCCCGCCGCGCATGTCGCTCGACACCTTCGGCGATCCGGGTGCGCAGCATCGTCGGCCAGAAGGTGATCAGCGTGCCCAGCACCGTCAGCGCAATCCAGCCGAACAGGTTCAGCACCGCGTGCGCAGTCCGGAACCGCTCGTCGAGAATCCCGGGCAACGCCGAATTCGCCATCACCACACCGAGTCCGGCGCCCAGCAGCAGGGTCAGCGCTGCGGCGACGTAGTAGTACACGGTGATGGTGAACCGGGCGGTTCGGCGAGGTTCGGTGGAGGTGACGCGAGCGGAGCCAGTGTCGGCGGAGCCGAGGGGAAGCCGGGACCGCCCGCGACCAACCCGGGCGGGCAATGAGATCAGCAAGGCCCGGGTCAGATCGACGGCGTGCAGCCCAACGGCGATGGCGGCCAGTGCACCCCCGGCCGCGACGACCGACCACCGATCGACCACCATCCCGGTGATCACGGCAACCGCGCCGATATTGAACACCGCGAGTCCGATGACCTGACCCGGGAACGGCGGGCCGGCCTTGCGACGCAGCAGGGCGTCGGTGAAGTGCCGGCTCCAGATCAGAATCGCGTTGCTCGCCGCCCCCAGGCCCAGCAGATGCACCAGCAGCCAGCCGGCCAGCGGCACGAACCGGTGTGCCAGCGCCACCGCCACCACCGCCAGCAACCAGGCGAAGACCACCGATCCCGCCCGCAGATGCCACGACCCCCGGTTCATGACGGTGTCCGTCCTGCCGAGCGGCGGGAACCGCGCACCACCGCGATCACGGCGATCACGATGAATCCCAGGATCGCCACGATGTTGAGCACCCCACCGGCCCGTACGGCGTACTCGACGTCACGGGCGTCGCCGACGGCCACCCGCAGCAGCAGCGAGGCGTGCAGCAGCACTACCGGGGCATACATCCACGGGGTGTACGGCAGCGGCCGCCGAACCACGGCGGGCAGGATGACCGGCGCGTGCGCCATGATCATCGACATCACGAAACCGAGCATGACGGCGTGCACGACGGCGTCGTACCCACGGCCGGCCGGCACCGGGCCGACCAGCAACCACAGCGTCGCGGGGACCAGGAGCCAGCCGTAGCCGGCCAGCAGGCACACCGCCATATAGCGCGGTAACCCGTTGCTGCGCACCGTCCGTCGCGCCACGTCGTGCCAGGCCAGCCAGCCGGTCATCGCCAGCAGCGAGCCACCGAGCAGGACGTAACCGGGACCGGGCCACAGCAGCGCGGCCGGCGCACCGGCGGCCAGGGCGACGGCGGTGGCGGCCAGCACCGATTGGGTGCGGGGGCTCATCATGACGACCCGGGCCAGTTCCAGGCGCTCGCCGGCGATGGTCAGGATCAGGAAACCCGAGAGCCACGGAATCAGCTGTGGCACCGGGAGATCGGCCCACCACAGCAGCGCCGCGCCGACCGCGAGCACCGCCCCCGCGGCCTGAATCAACACGGCCAGATCCGCGCTGCGACGCCACAGCACGACATAGAGGCCCAACAGCGCGGCGGTTCCGAGCACCAGCAACGGGTCGGACACCGAACGCGGTACCGGTGAGATGAGCGCCAACGCACCGGCACCCAGCGCGGCCGGCGCCAGATAGCCCGCCGGGCGTGCTGCCGCTACGGCACGTTCCAGGGACACCACGGTGCCGACGAAGCCGAGCACCAGCAGTACACCGTGCACCTCGGAGATCCGGGTGATCTGTACCGGAGCTGGCAGCCCCAACAGCATCAGCGCGGCGTCCAGGCCCGCCAGCAGCGCCAGGGCACCCGGAATCAGCAGCAGGGACCGCGCCGGCAGCGCGACGTCACTCATCGCGCGTCCCGCCCGGGATGTCCGGGTCCGGCAGAAACAGCCGGCAGGCGCCCGGTTCGGCGAAGGCGATCAGGTCCAGCCCGGGTCCGGTCCTGGCGCCGAGCGCGTCCAGCATGCCTTCGACGAGCCCGAGGTGCACCTGGCAGACGACGGTGGGGTAGCGGCGGGCGGCGTCGAGCAGCGGGCAGGTGCGCAAAGCGATCCCGGGCTCGTCGCCGCCGGCACATGGCTGCGGGCCGAAACCGAGCCGGGCGAGGATCTCGATCACCCGGGTGTGTGGATCCGGGTTGCCGTCGTCGCCGGAGCCGACCAGCTCGCGGCCCCAGTCGATGCCCGCGGCGCGCGCATCGGCTTCCGGGTGGGCGCTGGTGCGGGCCAGGTGGCCGGCCAGTGCGGTGGCCAGGCCGGCGTAGTCCTGGGCGCCGATGGCCGGATCGGCCGGTGCCGGCTGGTAGAGGGTGGCGGGGCGCCCCCGCCCGGCGGGTGCCTCGGTGGTGGTGTCGACGAGTCCGGCCTGCGCCAGTTCGTCGAGGTGCTCGCGCACGGTGTTGACGTGCAGGCCCAGTCCGGTGGCGACCTCGCTGACCCGCGCGGGCGCATGCCCGCGGATGAAGTCGAGAACGGCCAGCCGTTGGCGGGACAGCGGCGGATAACCCGCCGCAGGCGGGGTCGGCCGCGGTCCCAGTCGCACCCGCCCTTTATTCACGGAATAAACCGTAGTAAATTGAGGGCCGGTTCGCAAAACCCTCGACAACAGGAGCCCGGCATGTCTCTCGATGGCGTCATCGTCTCGTCCACCGCCGCCGACGCGGAAGCCGTCGACAACATCAAGAACCACCACGCCCAGCTGGCCGGCAGCCTCGACACCCTGGCCGAGTCGGTGCTGTCCGCGGCCGACCGGGGCACCGAGATCGACCTCGCCTGGTCGGCGCTGGTGGAGTTCCTGACCGGCGAACTCCTCCCGCACGCCGCGGCCGAGGAGGACCGGCTGTACCCGGCCGCGGCCCGCACCGAACGCGCCCGGCCCCTGATCGAGTCGATGATCGCCGCGCACCGGGTGATCGCGACGCTGGTCGAGCGGATCCGGCGGGAACGCTCTCCGGTCCGGGCCGCCGCCGAGGTGGAGGCGCTGCGGGTGGTCTTCAACGCCCATCTGGAAGACGAGAACGAGCGGATCCTGCCGATCGTCGCCGCCGATCCCGAGGTGTCGCTGGCGGAGGTGACCGAGGGCATGCACGAACTGCTCGGCGGCGGGGGTGGTTGCTGCGGCGGCCATGACCACGGCCATGATCACGGCCACGCCGCGGCGGAGGGCCCCGGTGAACCGCATGTCTGCGCCTGCGGCGAGCACGACCACGAGGATCCGGTGCTCGACGTCCGCGAGGTTCCCCATGCCATTCGGCACGCCACCGTTTTCGGTGCGTTCGACGCAGTTCCCGAAGGCGGTGCGCTGGTGCTGATCGCCCCGCACGACCCGATCCCGTTGCTGCATCAGCTCGGCGACCGTTCCGGCGGGCGGATCGCCGTCGACTACGAGCAGCGCGGGCCGGACGCTTGGCGGTTGCGGCTGATCAAACTCTGAAGCCGGGTCCCGGGACGCGTTGTCCCGGGACCGCCGACGCAGCGAGCTGCCGTCGGGCAGGATGGCCCAATGAACGACAGCGACACCGCCGACTACGTGGTGGTCGGGGCGGGCTCGGCCGGATCGATCGTCGCGTCGCGGCTGGCCGCGGCGGGCGCTGACGTCGTCCTGCTGGAAGCCGGCGGCACCGACCGTCGGCCCGACGTCCGGATTCCGGCCGGTGTGGTCGCGCTGTACATGACGGCGAACTGGAAGCACCTGTGCGCACCCGATCCGACCAAGGGCGGCGCCGTCGACCGATTCGCCGGCGGCCGCATCGTCGGCGGCAGCGGCTCCATCAACGCGATGGTCTACGTGCGTGGACGCGCCGGTGACTACGACGGCTGGGCCGAATCCGGCGCCGCCGGTTGGTCCTACGACGACGTTCTGCCGCACTTCAAGGCAATCGAGAGCTGGGTGGACGGCGCCGATGAGTACCGCGGCGGCGCCGGCCCGATCCCGGTGTCCTGGTGCGGCCACCGCCACCAGATCGACGAGGCGTTCATCGAGGCGGCCGTGCAGGCCGGGCATGAGCGCAACCCCGACCAGAACGGCCGCACGCAGGTCGGGGTATCGCGGACCCAGTTCAACCAGCGCCGGGGACTGCGGGTCTCCTCGGCCCGCGGCTACCTGCGGTCCGCGCCTCGGGACCGCCGTCCGCGTCTGCTGACCCGCACGACGGTGTCACGGCTGCTGGTGGAGAACGGACGCGCGGTCGGCGTCGAATGCCGGGGCCGCCGGATCCGCGCCCGCTACGAAGTGATCCTGTGCGCGGGCGCGATCGGTTCACCGGCGCTGCTGCTGAAATCGGGCATCGGTCCCTCGGGGACGACGCTGAACCTGCCGGGTGTCGGGGCGAACTTCCAGGACCACCTGGTGGCCGGTCAGGTCTGGGAATCGAAGGTGCCCACGCCCAATACCCTCGGTCCGATCGGCGCGCTGCAAGGTGTCGGTTCCCTGCTGGCCCGGGGCGACGGCCTGCTGACCCTGTCCCCGTTCGAGGCACAGATATTCACCGATGATTTCCAGATCGCCGTGGGCCCAATGCATTACGAGCTCAACTCGGCCACCGGACGGACCGGGATCGAGCGGGTGAACGGCTTCACCGTGTACACCGTGTTGATGCATCCGCGAGGCCGCGGGCACGTCAGGCTGCGCAGCGGCGCTCCGCTGGTGGAGTTCGAGCGCCTCGGTGACGACGACGACGTCGAACGGCTATTGAAGGGCACCCGGCAGGCGCGCGAGATCGTCGAGGGCACACCGGCCATGCGGGCGGTGGCCGGCGCCCACCGCACCCGCGGCGAACAGGACCGCAGTTGGCTCGCCGGGCGGGAGACCAGCATCTACCACGCCGTCGGAACCTGCCGGATGGGCGTCGACGACACGGCGGTGGTGGACCCGGAGCTGAGGGTGCACGGCGTGGCCGGACTGCGCGTCATCGACGCCTCGGTGATGCCGACCCTGACATCGGGAAACACCAACGCGCCCACCATGATGATCGCGCACCGCGGCGCGGACCTGGTGCTCTCAGATTGAGCGCAGCGCCTCACCCATCCGGGCGACGGCTTCGGTGAGGATCTGCGGACTGGTGGCGAAGTTGAGCCGGACATGGCCGGCGCCACCGACGCCGAACGACTCCCCGGGACTCAGCGCCACTTTCGCCCGGTCGCCGAAGAATGCCCCCGGCGTGCCCGCGGACGCCGGGATCCCGAGACCGCGGCAGTCCAGCCAGGCGAGGTAGGTGCCCTCCGGCTGCCGATAGCCGACGCCGGGAAGATGCTCGCCCAGCAGATCGGCCAGCAGCGCGCGGCTGGCGACCAGATCGGCAAGCAGCAGATCGAGCCAGTCACCGCCGTCACGGAAGGCCGCGGTATGTGCGATCACGCCGAAATGGCTGGCGCCGTGGCTGATCTGCATCGGTATCCGAGCCAGGTCTGCCGCCGCGGCCGGCCCGGCGACCACCACCGCGGCCTTGATCCCGGCGAGGTTCCACCCCTTGGATGCGGACATCACCGAGAATCCGGTCTCAGATCCGTCGACGGATAGGTATGGGGTGAAGGGCGCCTCGGGGAAGACGACGGGAGCGTGAATCTCGTCGGCGATCACCCGTACACCGTGGCGACCGGCCAGTGCCGCCACCGCCTCAAGTTCGCCGCGCGTGTGCACCACCCCGGTCGGATTGTGCGGATTACAGAGCAGGAAAACCGGATTGGCACACATCGCGCGCGCCCGCCCGAACGCTTCGTCCAGCGCGTCCAGGTCTAGCCGGCCGTCGTCGCGCAGCGGCACCTCGACGATGCGCCGACCCGCGTAGCCGACGTAGGCGAAGAACGGGGGATAGGCCGGGACGCAGAGGACCACGACGTCCCCGGGCTCGGACACCAGGTGCAGCAGGGTGGCGATGCCGTTCATCACGTCTGGCACCGCCGTGGTGCGCCCGACCGACAGGTCCGTCCAGTTCCATCTCGCCGCCGCGAAGGCCGCGAGCGCCTCGGCGTACCCGGTTCCGGCGGCGTAACCGGTGTCACCGAGCGCGACCGCTTCGGCGAGTGCGGCGGCCACCGGCGGCGCCAGCGGAACGTCCATCTCCGCCACCCACAGCGGCAGCACGTCGTCGGGGTAGACGCGCCATTTCGCGCTGGTCCGGCGGCGCAGTTCGGCGAGCGTCAGTGTGGTCAGCGGCGTATCGGCGGCCATCGGCCCAGCCTATGCGGCGGGCCGCCGCGAGCCCGGCATCGCGTCGCGGCGCATTGGGGGGTGACCCGCGGAGATCACCGGCCCGGGATAATAGGGAGGTTCAGCGAGACTCGACGCAGCCGAGGTGAAGCTGGGACCACCGGGAAACGGAAGGTTCCGAACAACCGCAATGGAGGGGAAAGCGTGTGACGGTCGTCGCCCTGTACCTGATGATCACCTTCGGCCTCGGCGGTGTCGCCCTGGCGTTGCGGTTGCCTCCGCTGGTGGGATTTCTGGCGGCCGGGTTCGTCATCAACGCCCTGCACCTGGACAAGGTGCTGGAGGTGGTGGCCGGGCTCGGTGTGACGCTGCTGCTGTTCGCCATCGGCCTCAAGCTCGACGTCCGGATCCTGCTGCGCCGCGAGGTGTGGCTGACCACCTCCGTGCACCTGGTGATCAGCGTCGTGCTGGGCAGTATCGCGCTCTGGCTCGCGGCGGTGGTCGGTGTCTCGATGCTTTCTGGTCAGAGCGTGCGGACCATAGTCCTACTGGCATTCGCGCTGTCGTTCTCCAGCACCGTGTTCGTCGTCAAGGTGCTGGAGGAGCGCGGCGAATCCCACGCCCTCTACGGCCGCGTCGCGATCGGCGTCCTGGTGATGCAGGACATCGTCGCCGTGGTGTTCCTGACGGCGACCAGCGGGCACCTGCCCAGTGTGTGGGCGCTCACGCTGGTGGCGTTGTGGCCGATCACCCGGGCGCTCCGCAAGATCTGGGGGCAGCTGGGCCACGGCGAGATGCAGTCGCTGTTCGGCATTGTGATGGCGTTCGTCCCCGGCTACGCGTGGTTCTCCGTCGTCGGTCTCAAGGGCGATCTCGGTGCCCTGGTGGTCGGCGTGCTGCTGGCATCGCACCCGGCCGCCACCGAGCTCGCGCGCTCGCTGTTTCACATCAAGGAACTGCTGCTGGTCGGGTTCTTCGTGTCGATCGGGCTGACCGGCCTGCCCGACCTGCCGACCGTCGGGGTGGCCGTGCTCATGGTGGCGCTGCTGCCGTTCAAGGCAGGCTGGTACGTGGTACTGCTGGCCATGATGAAACTGCGATATCGCACAGCGATACTGGCCGGGCTGAGCCTGATGAACTACTCCGAGTTCGGTCTGATCGTGGTGTCGGTCGGTGTGTCGGTCGGGCTGCTGACCCAGGCGTGGCTGGTGGAGATCTCCATCGCGGTGGCGCTCAGCTTCGTGGTGTCCGCACTGGTCAACGGCCGCGGGCACCTGATGGTGGAGAAGATCGCGGCCCGGCTACCCGCCCAGGACGAGACCAAACTGCAGCCCGAGGAACGCCCGGCCGACGCCGGCGACGCCGAGGTGGTGGTGATCGGCATGGGCCGGGTCGGATTCGCCGCCTACCAGCGGATGACCGAGCACTACGGCCTGAAGGTCCTCGGCGTCGACTACGACGGGCCCCGGATCGCCCGGCTTTCCGCCAAGGGTGTGCACATCGTGGAGGGTGACGCCACCGACCTGGATTTCTGGAATCGCCTGCGCCGCTCGGACTCGGTACGAGTCGCGGTGCTGGCCATGCCGCGCAACGTCGGTGCGCTGGAGTCGTTGCGGGAGTCCGGGTTCAGCGGGGAGGTCGCCGCGGTGCTCCGCTACGAGGACGAGGTGGCGTGGGCCAAGGACCACGGGGTCGACATCGCCTTCAACGTGTACACCGGTGCGGGACTGGAACTCGCCGATCAGATCAGCGGCGATATCGCGCGCGGGTCCATCGGATCCGACAACGCCTCGCCGGGCTGAGCCGTCACGCGTCGCCCGGGTGGGCGGCGTCGTATCCGGCGGTGAGCCAGTACACTGCGCGGTCCAGCGTGGTGAGAATGTCGGTGACGGCGATCTCCCCGGTGGCATAGCGACCGAGCAGTCCGTACGCCAGCCCGGCGATGATGTTGTCGAGGTCGGCCACGAAGTTCTCGTCGATGCCGCTGAGCAGTTCGCGACCGGCCGGTGCCACGGCGTCGATGCCCCGGCGCAGCAACCGCTGCCCGCCCGGCGCCGAGCGTGCCCGGAAGAACGCCGTCAGCATCTCTGGATGCCGTTCCCACGGCTCGAAGATCGTTCGCAGCAGCCGCATGTAGGCGGTGTGCAGTGATTCGCCCGGTCGGCGGGGGGCGATCGTGATCCCGGCATAGCGGTGCTCGTCGGTCCAGGCTTGCAGGGCCGCGAGGATCAGCTCGTCGCGCGTGGGGTAGCGCTTGTAGATGGTGGCCAACGACGTGCGGGCGCGGCGCGCCACCTCCCGCAGCTGCACCGCGTCGTAACCCTCGTTCTCCAGCATCCCGACCACGATCGCCAGCACCGGATCCCGATTCGGCACAACCGGTTCCGCGTCGTCACCGGGAACTGCGACCACTGGAGAGGACCTTTCTGCTCACCCTTGCCACCATCTGGTAACGACGTTACTCTACGTCAAGTAACCAAGTTACCGAGTTGCCGCACCGACGAAGCGAGGATCGATGGGTTCACTGGAGGGCCGGGTGGCCTTCATCACCGGAGTGGCGCGCGGCCAGGGACGCAGCCACGCGGTAAGGCTGGCGGGCGAGGGCGCCGGCATCATCGGCATCGACATCTGTGCCGACATCGCCTCCAACGGATACCCGATGGCCTCCCTCGAGGAGCTCGAGGAGACCGTCGAACTGGTGGAATCCGCGGGCGGGACGATGCTCGGCGCGGTCGCCGATGTCCGCGACTACCACGCCTTGGATGCCGCACTGAAAGCCGGCGTCGAGCACTTCGGCCGACTGGACATCGTCCTCGCCAACGCCGGCATCGCCACCATGAGCTTCCGCGAACTCACCATCGACGAAGAGCTCGAACAGTGGAGCGACGTGCTCAACGTCAATCTGGTCGGGGCCTTCCACACCGTCCGGGCGGCGATCCCGCACTTGATAGCCGGTGGGCGAGGCGGTTCCATCGTGCTGACCAGCTCGACGGCCGGACTGCGCGGCTTCGGCGGGACGGGCGGTGGCGGCCTGGGCTACGCCGCCTCCAAGCACGGCATCGTCGGACTGATGCGCACCCTGGCCAATGCGCTTGCCTCGCAAAGTATCCGGGTCAACACCGTGCACCCGACCGCGGTGAACACCATGATGGCGACCAATCCCGCGATGACGGCGTTCCTGGAGGCCTATCCCGACGGCGGCCCGCACCTGCAGAACCCGATGCCGGTGAGCCTGCTGGAGCCCGAGGACATCAGCGACGCCATCGCCTTCCTGGTGTCCGATGCCGCCAAGTACGTCACCGGGGTCACCTTCCCCGTCGACGCCGGCTTCTGCAACAAGCTGTGAGCGTCCGCGACGGCCGGGTGGCCGGCAAGAAGGTACTGGTCACCGGTGCGGCCCGCGGCATGGGCCGAAGTCACGCGGTCCGGCTGGCCCAGGAGGGCGCCGATTTGATCCTGGTCGACGTCTGCGCCACTCCGGAGGGCCTGGAGTACCCCCTGGCGACCGAGGAGGATCTGCGGGAGACCGAGCGGCTGGTCACCGAACTGGGCCGCACGGCGGTGGCCCGGGTCGCCGACGTCCGTGACGAGACCGCGCTGCGGGCCGCTGTCGACGAGGGCGTCGAGATCATCGGCGGGCTCGACGCCGCGGTCGCCAACGCCGGTGTGCTCACCGTCGGCACCTGGGACACGGTCACCACCGAGCAGTGGCGACTGGTTCTCGAGGTCAACCTGATCGGCGCCTGGCATACCTGCGCGGTGGCTCTGCCGCACCTGGTCGATCACGGCGGCAGTCTGATCAACATCAGTTCGGCGGCCGGCATCAAGGGCAACCCCCTGCATATTCCCTACACCGCGTCCAAGCACGGGATCGTCGGGATGAGCAAGGCCCTGGCCAACGAGCTTGCCGCCCAGAGTGTCCGGGTAAACACCGTGCACCCGACCGGTGTCGCCACCGGTATGGCGCCGCCGTCGCTGGCCACGGTGTTCGGCGAGAAACGCCCGGACCTGGTGCCGCTGTTCATGAATGCGCTGCCGGATCCGATGATCGAGGCCGTCGACGTCAGCAACGCGGTGCTGTTCCTGGTGTCTGACGAGTCCCGGTATGTCACCGGCCTGGAGTTCAAGGTAGATGCCGGTGTCACCATCCGCTGAAACACCCGACGGCGCCGCGGCGTTCGCCGAGATCATGACGGTCCCGGCACCGGCGGGCGACAGTCCCACTACCTCGATGCTGCTCGATCTGGTGTACGGCGACATCTGGCAGCGACCCGGCCTATCCCGGCGTGACCGCCGGTTCATCACCCTGTCGTGTGTCGCGGCGGCGGACGCCGAAGGGCCACTCGACGATCACGTGTATGCCGCGCTGAACAGCGGTGATCTGTCCATCGTGGAGATTCAGGAGATGGCGCTGCATTTCGCGGTGTACGCCGGGTGGCCGAAGGCATCCCGGCTGAACATGGCGATCGATGCGCAGTGGTTCCGCATCCACGAGGAACGCGGTGAGCCGGTGCCGCCGCCGGCGCCGCTGTTGCCCCTGTCCACCCCCAGCGATCCCGAGGCGCGACTGGCGGGCGGGGAGCAGGCGTTCAAGGAGATCAACTGCATCCCCTACACGCCGATCCGGGACAACGCCTATCACGGCGGCGGGATCCTGAACTTCGTGTTCGGCGAGATGTGGCTGCGTCGCGGCCTGGGGATGCGGGAACGGCGGCTGGTGACCGTCACCTGCGTGGCGTTCCAGGATGCGCCGTACCCGATCCTCAGCCACGTCTACGCGGCACTGAAGAGCGGGGATCTGTCGTTTGACGAGATGGACGAGGTGGCACTGCATTTCGCGGCGTACTACGGCTGGGCCAAAGCGGCCAACCTGCAGCAGGTGATCGACGAGCAGAAACTTCGGGTGCGCGACGAATGGGCCGCCGAGCAAGAGCCCTAACCGCCGGCGCGGGTGAATTCGATGTTCAGCTCGGTGAGCCCGCGCAGTAGGAAGGTGGGCTCGTACGAGTAGTGGCGGGTATCGGCGGGGCCGTGGGGCTCGGCGTCGATCCGGATGTCGTCCATCCGGTCCAGCAGCCGGTTGATCGTGACGCGGCCCTCGACCCGGGCCAGCGGAGCACCCGCGCAGGTGTGGATGCCGCGGCCGAACGCGATGTGTTCGCGCACGTTCTTGCGGTCGATCCGGAACTCGTTGGGGTTTTCGAACTTCCGCGGGTCGCGGTTGGCCGCACCGAGGCACAGCATGAGCACCGTGCCGGCCTTGATCGGCACCCCGCCCAGCGTCGTCGAACGGCGGCAGAGCCGGAAATCCACCTTGGTCGGGCTTTCCATGCGCAGCGTCTCCTCCATGAAATTGCCGACCAGGCTTCGGTCCTCGCGCAGCAGTCGCTGTAGGTCCGGCTGGTCACCGAGGATCTGCACGGCGGCACTCAACAGCTTGGTGACGGTCTCCTGGCCCGCGGCGAACAGGAACGTTGCCGGGCGTACCACCTCGAGAAGGGGAGGCGTCGAGCCGTCCGGGTAGGTGGCGGTGGCCAGACCGGTCAGCACATCTTCGCGGGGGTTGCACCGGCGGTCGGTGATGTATTCGCTGAACAGATCGTCGAGGTACCGCAGCGGATTCCTGCCGACGGGCTCGTGATCGAGAGACCCGACCATGGACCCCGGCGCGTCGCCGGCGCCGAGGTTGCGGCGCAGCCGCGGGCGATCCGCTTCGGGCACGCCCAACAGGTCGGCGATCGCCAGGGTGGCGAATGGCTTCGCGTACTCGCCGAGGAACTCGCAGCGCCCGTTGCCGATGAACTCGTCGATCTGCTGATCGGACAGTCGCCAGATGTAATCCGCGTTCTCCTGCAACCGCTTCGGGGTGAGCAGGCGCCCCAGCAGCGACCGGGCCTTCTCGTGCTCGGGCGGATCCATCACCACCATGTGCTCGTAGATCGGAAACTCGTGTCGATGTGCCTCGATGAGGTCGCCGATGTCGTCACCCTCGGGGGTGAACGGCAGCGGCGGGAACGGCCCACCGATTGCGTTGACCGCGGAAAACGATTCGACGTCCTTGAAGGCGGCGTGCACCTCCTGATAGCCGGTGACCGCGACGACGCCGTAGTGCGGCTCGGTGAACACCGGGCCGCACTCCCGCAGATGGTCCCAGTATTCGTAGGGATCCTGGGCGACCTCGGCGTTGGTGAAGTAGTCGACGTCGGCGAGTTTGGTCATTTCGTTGGCCTCCGGGCTGGGGGTGCGGACCTGTCATCGCCAATCAAGAACTGATCGGTCGATCAGGGCAGCGGCACGTGTCATGGATACCACGCTGCCGATGGGGCGTCAATAATCCGTAGAGAACTCGCGACATGCTGCCGTTGACAGTGCGTCCGATTCGCGGTTAGCGTGCTGATCGATCGATAAATGATCGATCGACCGCGGTGCGCCTGGAGGCCGTCGGCGGATTCAACGAGCGACAACAGCGAGGTGGACATGACCGGACGGGTAGCGGGCAATGTTGCATTCATCACCGGAGCGGCCCGGGGGCAGGGGCGCAGTCACGCGGTACGGCTCGCCGAGGAAGGTGCCGACATCATCGCCGTCGACATCTGCGCCCCGGTCAGCAGCAACACACAGATCCCGCCGGCAACGGCCGACGATCTCGCCGAGACCACGGATCTGGTCAAGAACCTCGGCCGGCGGATCGTCGCCGCCGAGGTGGACGTCCGCGACTTCGATGCGCTCAAGGCGGTGGTGGACGCCGGCGTCGAGCAACTGGGGCGGCTGGACATCATCTGCGCGAACGCCGGGATCGGCAACGGCGGCCAGACGCTGGACCATACCAGCGAAGAAGACTGGACCGACATGATCGACGTCAACCTGTCCGGTGTCTGGAAATCGGTGAAAGCAGCGGTACCGCACCTCATCTCACAGGGGGAGGGTGGCTCGATCATCCTCACCAGCTCGGTCGGCGGCCTCAAGGCGTATCCGCACACCGGGCACTACATCGCCGCCAAACACGGGGTCGTCGGCCTGATGCGCACCTTCGCCGTGGAACTCGGGCAGCACGGCATCCGGGTGAACTCGGTGCATCCCACCAACGTGAACACGCCGCTGTTCATGAACGAGGGCACCATGCGACTGTTTCGACCGGATCTGGAGAACCCGAACGCCGACGACATGAAGGTGGTGGCCCAGCTCATGCACGTGCTGCCGGTCGGTTGGGTGGAGCCGATCGACATCAGCAACGCGGTGCTGTTCCTGGCCTCGGACGAGTCGCGCTATATCACCGGCCTGCCCATGACCGTCGACGCCGGAAGCATGCTCAAGTGAAGCCGGTTCATTGACAGGTCGCACCGGCCGGTGTGATAGTCGAGGCAGTAAAAGCGAAAACGCCGTTTTCGAATAACTCGGCGCCCCGGGTGCCGGCGAAGCTGGAGGACCCGTGCCGGACGAGCAGGTACCCGCCTGGAAGAACCCGATGGCCTGGCTGCCGCACGCGATTGCCGAGGCCGCGCTGTCGGGAACCGGAACACCGGATGCGGAGATGGCCGAGGCCTGGGCCCACCTGCAGGAACGGCTCTCGGCGGCAGCGCAACTCGTCGCGTCGACGCCGGCCAACGGGAACCGGATCGACCACGCCGCCGGCATGCGCCACCTGATGATCCTGCTCGCGGTCGGCATCGACATGGCGCTGCGGGTCGATCCCGACCCCGTCCTCGCGGTCAACCGCGCCAAGATGGACGATGTCGTCACCTGGGGTCTGGAATGCCCCGACTGCGTCTACCTCAACGCCACCATGCGGGCCGGGGAGAGCTACCGGCTCTACGGCAACCGCGGCACCGCACGGTACGTGGGCCTGCAGACGATGGACGGAATGACCACGACCGCCAATGCGCTTGTCGACGAACTCGAGGTCGACGCCGACGGGAACTTCGAAGTGGTGCTCTCTGCCGAGGAGCACCCGGGCAACTGGCTGCGGCTGGCCGGCGAACACCCGGTGCTGACGGTCCGGAACTTCCTCTACGACTGGGACACCGAGACCCTGGCCGAGTTGAAGATCGAGCGGATCGGCGACCCGGTGCAGCCGCCGGATCGCTCGGTCGACCCCGAGACGTCGGTGGCCCGGCAGCTGTATGCGCTGGGCGAGTTCGTCTACGACAACCTGAAGTTCTTCCTCGATTTCGGGGCGATGCCGCAGGCGAACGGTTTCATCCCGCCGGCGGATATGAGCGCCATGGGGGCGGCGGCGGAGAACCGGCCGGTCATCGGGCGTTTCGAGTTGGCCGACGGCGAGGCGCTGATCCTGGAGTTCGACCCGCCCGTCGGCGTGTACTGGAGCATCTCGCTGGGCAACCCGTGGCTGGAAACCATCAACTACGGCCGGCACCAATCCAGCCTCAACGGTCATCAGGTGGTCACCGACTCGGACGGGAAGGTGCGCTTTGTGCTTTCCGCCCGGGATCCGGGGGTGGCGAACTGGCTGGACACCGCTGGGCACAGCAACGGGGCGATGCTGTTGCGCTGCGTGCGGACCGAGACCGCCCCGGTGCCGGGCGTTCGTCGGGTTAGCGCAGACGAGGTACTCCAGCACCTGCCGGCCGATACCGCTCGGTGCACACCCGCCGAGCGCGCGGCCGTCGTCGAAGGCCGTCGCCGGGCGGTGCACGATCGGTTCTACCGGTAGCGCCACCGGACTCTCGGGTTACACCTTCTGCATTCTTACCGTATGACATACCGTAATAGCGGTAGGTTGGCGGTAACCGCAAGGAGAGGAGCGTCGATGCCGGTTCCGGACGTCCACGATCCGCAGCTCTGGCTGCGCGAGCCCGATGCCGAACTCGCCGAGTTCCGGCGCTCGTGCCCGGTCGCTCGCCACCCCGACGGCCGCTTCTGGGTGGTGCCGGGCCACCACGAGATCTCCGAGATGAGCAAGGATCCCGAGACCTACAGTTCATCCAAGGGCGTGCTGATCGGCGACCTCAAGCGCACGGTGGCGGGCACCGAGTCCATCCTCTACGTCGACCCGCCCCGGCATGTCGAGATGCGCCGGATCGTCAACCGGGGTTTCACCGTGCGCCGGGTCGCCCAGCTCGCGCCGGTCATCGAACGGATCGTCACCGAGGTGTTCGACGGCCTCGAGCCCACTGCGCCGATCGATGCCGTCGACGCGATCAGCGCGCCGGTGCCCATCCTGATGATCGCCCACATGCTCGGGGTGCCGGCCGAGGACCTGCCGACCTTTCGGGTCTGGTCCGACGCAATCGCCGTTGCGGCAACGGATCCGACTGATCCGCGGGCCATGGCGGCCATCGACTTCTTCGTCTACTTCAACACCAAACTCGATCAGCGGGCCGGCGAGGAGAACCCGCCGGCGGATCTGCTCACCGCGCTCACCGCGGACGCCGAACTCACCCGTGCCGAGCAGCTCGGCTTCTGCATGAGCCTGCTGGTGGCCGGCAACGAGACCACCCGGCACCTGATCAGCGGGGGGCTGGCCCTGCTGGCCGAGCACCCGGAGCAGCGGTCGATGCTGGCCGCCGACCCTTCCCTGATTCCGGCCGCCGTCGAGGAGATGCTGCGCTGGATCACCCCGATCGTGGCGATGGCCCGCACCACCACCTGCCCGGTGACGATGGACGGCGTCGATGTCGACGAGGGCTCCTATCTGGTGATGCTGTACGCCGCGGCCAACCGCGACGAGAGGGTGTTCGGCGATACCGCGGATCGGTTCGACGTGACCCGATCGCCGAACCCGCACCTGTCGTTCGGCATCGGTGAGCATTTCTGCCTCGGCGCGCAGTTGGCGCGGCTGGAGGCGAAGACGGTGTTCACCGAGGTACTGCGTCGCTGGCCCGATTACCGGGTGCTCGACGGGGTCGAAGGCGAAGAGTCGACGCTGTTGCGCGCGACGGCGAAGCTACCGATTCTGTTGCAGCCCTGACACCAGGAGAGAATCACATGGCATCGCAGCCGACGGTGACGGTTGCCGAGTTGGTGCGCCGACGGGCGGACGACGACAACATCGGGTTGGTGTACGGCACGCAGTCCTGGAGCTGGCGCGAGGTGGTCGCCGAGGCGGCTGCACGCGCGGCGTGGCTGAAGGCCACGCTCGATCCGGACCGACCGCCGCATTTCGGGGTGCTGCTGCCGAATGTGCCCGAGTACGTGTTCGAGATCCTCGGAGCAGCGCTGGCCGGCGCCTGTGTGGTCGGGGTCAACGCGACCCGCCGCGGCGCCGAGCTGGAACGCGACATCGAGCACACCGGATGCCAGTTCGTGCTCGCCGACGCCGGATACGCCGACCTCGTCGAGCACCCGGTGCTGATCGAGGATCAACCGTGGTCGGCCCACGCCGGTGCCGCGCTGCCGGAGACGGACCCACCGGCCTCGGCCATCATGTTCCTGCTGTTCACCTCGGGATCCACCTCGGCGCCGAAGGCCGTCATCCGGACCCAGGGTCGGGTCGCGGGAAGTGCGGTACCGGGCTTCACCGCCGACGACGCGCTGTACTGCCCGATGCCGTTGTCACACGGCAACGCGCTGAGTTCGACACTGCTGCCCGCGCTGACCGCCGGGGCCCGGCTGGTCTTGCGGGACAGGTTCTCGGCCACCGCCTGGCTCGACGACGTCCGCGATCACCGGGTGACCTTCACCAACACGGTGGGCCGCGCGCTGGGCTACATCCTGGCAACACCCCCGAGCGATCAGGACCGCGATCACCGGCTGAAAGCTGTTCTGGCACCGGAGGCTTCGCCGCGGGATATGTCGGCGTTCCGGGAGCGATTCGGAGCCCGGGTGGTCGGTGGGTACGGCTCGAGCGAGGGTGCGATCATGCTGTTGCCCGCCAAAAAGCCCGGTTCGCTGGGGACCGCGCCGCCCGGACATGATCTGGTGGTGCTGAACGCCTCGGGCGCCGAATGCGCGACGGCGCAGTTCGATTCCGCGGGGGTGCTGTGCAATGCCGAGGAGGCGATCGGGGAGCTGGTGCGGCGCAACGCCCGGGACGCGTTCGAGGGCTACTGGAACAATCCGGACGCCGAGACGGACCGGATGCGCGGCGGGGCGTTCTGGTCCGGGGATCTGGCCTACCGGGACGCCGACGGCGTGTTCTGGTTCGCCGGACGGGTCGGGGAGTGGCTCCGCGTCGACTCGGAGAACTTTGCCGTCGCGCCGGTGGAGCGCATCATCGCGCGCTATCCGGACGCCGCCGCGGTGGCCGTGGTGGGTGTGCCCGACCCGCTGGCCGGCGACCAGATCCTGGCTGCCGTCGAACTTGCGCCCGGTACCGAGTTCGATCCCGAGGGTTTCGCGGGATTCCTCGCCGCGCAAACCGATCTGGGTACCAAGTGGGCGCCGCGGTTTCTGCGCATTGCGCCGCAGATCCCGGTGCTCGGCAACGGCAAGGTGAACAAGGTCCCGGTTCGCCGGGAAGCCTGGCTGTGCGACGACCCGGTGTGGTGGCGCCCGCCCCGTTCCGAACGCTACCGGCGGATGAGCGACGACGACCGCGCGGCGATCCGAGCGGAATTCGTCGAGCACGGGCGGATCGCCGCCTATCCGGCAGTCGTTGACAACCCGGCCGCGGCCGTGTGAAGGTGGACAGTATCTGAAAATATGGTTTTCAGTTAATGCCGCTGGGAGGCCGCAGGATGACGTTCTCCGCCGACGAGCTGGAAGACGGTGCCCGCCAGGCCACCGGTCTGGACGATTTCGGTTCCCCGTACTACCGCGAAGGCCTCGAGCGCACGGTCGAGGCACTCAACACCGAGGCCGACCTCAACGACCTGGGCCGCGTCATCCAGCACGCCACCGTCTCCAACGCGCTGATCCAGCGACTGAAGATCGAGGAGACCTACAAGCAACACCCCGAGATCGCCGACGAGGTCGTCGAGGGACCGGTTTTCGTCATCGGGCTGCCGAGAACCGGCACCACCGCGCTGAGCCAGCTGGTGGCCGCCGACCCGCAGTTCCGCTCCCTGCGCATGTGGGAATCCCAGCAGCCGACACCGCCGCCGGAGGCCGAGACGCAGCACTGTGATCCGCGGATCGCCGATGCCGAGACCGGCCTCGCCATGCTCAACGACATGTTCCCGCTGATGAAGTCGTTGTACAACTCGGAGGCCACCGCCGCCACCGAGTGCCAGGACCTGATGGGAATGAGCTTCCGCACCTTCCACTTCGACGGTGCAGTGCGCGCGCCGAGCTATCTGGCCTGGCTCATGGACTGCGACATGGGGGAGACCTACGCGTATCACGCCCGGGTACTCAAACTCCTGCAATGGCACTGTAAGCCGAGTCTGTGGCATCTGAAGACACCTGTGCACGTGTTCGCACTCGACGCCCTCGTCGAGACCTATCCGAACGCCAGATTCATGTGGAGCCACCGCGATCCGGCGAAGGTGATGGGTTCGGTCTGCAGTCTCATCAAGTACGTGCGCAGCTGGAGCAGCGACCGCGACGACGCCCACGAACTAGGTGCCGAGCAGCTGGCCAGCTGGGTCGAGGGGATCCGGCGGGCAATGGACTTCCGTAGGCGGGTCGGAGACGAGCGATTCGCCGACGTGTCGTTCGCCGAACTGCAGTCGTCGCCGGTCAGCACCCTGGAACGGGCCTACCGCCAGCTGGGTCTGGAGTTCACCGAGACCAGCCGGCGCACCGCGGGGGACTGGGCACAGTCGCACCGGCCCGGTTCGCGAGGCGCGCACGACTACGACCTCGCCGACTACGGCCTGACACCGGAACAGGTACGGGCGAGCTTCGCCGAGTACCTTGCGACCTATGACGCAACCGGGTGATTCGGCTGGTGTCGGCGGGCCGGTGCGCCGCCGGCGGGAGAAACTCGCCCCCGACCCGGCCATTCGGCACCAGCTCGTCGCCGCCGGTGCCGAGCTGGTGCGCGAGAACGGCGTCCGGGGTCTGTCCGTCGCCGGGGTTCTCGAGCGCTGCGGCCTCGGGACCCGCGCCTTCTACCGGCATTTCGAAGGCAAGGACGCGCTGTTGGCGGCGGTATTCCTGGATGCCGCGCAGGCCGAGACGCGCCGTCTGCGCCGCCGCATGCGGGCCGCGCCAAGCGCCGCCGATGCCGTCGTCGCCTGGATCGACGGCCGGCTGGACCTGGCGTTCGACGCGACGGTGAAATCCGATCTGCGCCAGCTGTCCGAGGAGGCGCAATCGTTGATGATCAGTTCCCCGGCACTGGTGCAGGAGGCCTTTGGGGAAATGCTCACGCCACTGGTCGAACAGCTCCAACGCGGCCTCGACGACGGACTGTTCGACGGCATCGATCCCGCCACGGATGCGCAGCTGATCCAGGGCGCGGTATGGGCCTGCACCGAACGCCAGTGGGTCGCCGGTGACGCCACGCACTCCGATATCCGTGCCGCCGTGCTGCGGTCGACACTGCGCGGGCTCGGCGTGGCACCGCAAACCATCGCCGGAGTGCTCGCACAGAACTGAGCCACCCACCCACGCCGAACGTGGGCCGGAATCAACCGGGGGTGCCAGTAGGCCCCACTCTCGGCGGGAAGAAACCTAAGCCCCCGGGTAGGTGCTGCCGAGGCGGGCCAGCTGCGCGGTCGCCGCGCCCAGGGCAAGCTCGTTGTGCTTGGCCCACAGGAAATACCGGAACAGCGGATAGCTGGTGTCGATGCCGATGCCGCCGTGCACCTGCTGCGCCGTCGCGGCCACCCGCATGCCGGCCTCGGCGGCCCAGAACTTGGCGATCAGCGCGGCACGGCCGGCGGGCCGGGCTTCGTCGACCAGCCACGCGGCGTGCCATGTCGTCCACCGGATGGCCTCCACGTCGATGAACGCGTCCGCCATCCGCTGCTGAACCGCCTGGAAACTACCGATGGGCCGTCCGAACTGCTCCCGTTCTCCGGTGTAGGCCGCGGCGATCCGGAGCGCTCGCTCGGTAACGCCGATTTGCATCGCGCACAGGCCCACCAGGGCGCGATCGGTCATCTCGCCCAGAGTGGTTACGCCGTCGGGCAGGGGGATGCGGTCGGCCTCGGCGACCCCGACGCCCACCAACGTGAGGTCGCCGCAGGGTTGGCCGCTGCTGGTTTCCACCTCGGTGATGCTCACCCCGGGGGATTGCGTGTCGACGACGAACAGGGCGACCTCGGCGTCGTCGGTGACCGCCGGTATCACCACGGCGTCGGCGAGTTGGGCTGCGGGCACCAGGTCCTTGGCGCCGTCGAGGCGCCAACCGCTGCCGTCGCGGCGGGCTGCGGTCTTCGGCACCGCGACGTCGGAGCGGCCGGGTTCGGTGAGACCGGCGGTCAGTATCCGGCTTCCGTTCACCACGTCGCTCAGATGCCGAGCCTGCTGATCGGGTGATCCGAATCGGGCGATGTTGTCGGCGCCGAGCAGCAGCGTCGCATACGCCGGCACCGGAGCGACGCTTGCGCCCACCTCGGCGAGCAACAGGCAGAGCTCCAGAAAGCCCCGGCCGCTGCCGCCGACGGCCTCCGGCAGGGCGATGCCCAACAGGTCGGCGTCGGCGAGGCGCCGCCACAGCTGCGCGTCGTGTCGGGTTCCGGTTGCCTCGATCTCGGTGAGGCGGTCCGGGGCGGCCCATCGCTCGAACAGGGTCCGGGCAACCTGGGCGAGTGCCCGCTGATCCTCGGAGAAGGTGAAGTCCACGGTGTCGTCCCTCCGGGTCAGGCCTGGGTCGGGCGGGGTTCGCGGGGCATGCCCAGCCCGGCCATGGCGATGATGGTGCGCTGGATCTCGTTGGCGCCGCCACCGAAGGTGTTGAGCACCGCGGTCCGCACCGCCGACTCGAGCGCGCCGCGCAGCGGGGCCTGGTGTCCGGAACGGCAACCGCTGCGATCCAGGATCTCGATGAGTTCACCCGCGACGCGCTGGGTAAGCTCGGTGCCGAAAACCTTTGCCGCCGAGGCCTCACCCATTTCCAGGGCGCCCTTGGACATCGCGGCGTTGATCCGCAGGTTCACCAACCGGTAGGCGGCGACCTGGGCCTCGACCCGGGCCAGCGCCAGCTGCACCCACGGCTTGTCGATCACCCGCTCGTCGTCGACGACGGTCTCGGTCGCCCACCGCAGGGTCTTCTCGAACAACGGCTCCAGCGCACCGAGGGTGCCTAGGGCGGCGCGTTCGAAGTTCAGCTGCGTGGTGATCAGCTTCCAGCCCTGGTTCTGGGCGCCGACCAGTGCGCTGGCCGGGATCCGGACGTCGTCGTAGAAGGTGTAATACGTCGAGATTCCGGGCATGGTGTGCAGCGGTTGACAGGAGAATCCCGGCGCCGAGGTCGGCACGATGAACAGTGAGATCCCCTTGTGCCGCTTGGCCTCCGGATCGGTCCGGGCAGCCAGCCAGATGTAATCGGCGTTGCCGGCGCCGCTGGTGAACATCTTCTGGCCGTTGATCACGTACTCGTCGCCGTCGCGGACCGCGGTGGTCTGCAGCGCGGCGAGGTCGCTGCCCGCCGACGGCTCGGAGTAGCCGATGGCGAACTCCACGGTGCCGGCCAGGATGGCGGGCAGGAACGTCTGTTTCTGTTCCTCGGTGCCGAACTGCATGAGGGTGGGCCCGACGGTGTTCAGCGTCACCAACGGGATCGGGGCGTTCACCCGTTTGGCCTCTTCGAAGAAGATGTGCTGCTCGATCGCGGAGAATCCCTGCCCGCCATATTCTTTCGGCCATCCGACGCCGAGCAGTCCGGCGGTGGCCAGTGCGCGCACGCACTCCTTGATCGCCGGGCTGCCCTCGCCGCGGCGGCTGATCGCGGCAGACCGCTCCGGTGTCATGACGGCTTCCAGATCGGCCCGGATCGATGCCCTCAGCTGCTCCTGCTCAGGGGTGTAGTCCAGATGCACAACTCACCTTCTTCGGGTCGGGATGATCGCGTGGGGGCGTGGCCGCCGACTCATCGCAGGTCGGCACGCACGGCGTGCGCCAGGGCGTCGAGGATCTCCAGCGTCTCGGCGCCGTCGGGACGGTCGGCCAGCAGCGGTCGTAGCCGATCCAGCTGACTCAGGGTTGCCTCGTTGTCACGCCGGGCAATTCGAGCGCGGGTGTCCTCCAGTGCCGCGGCCAGAGCGGGGGAGTCGGCGGCATCGAGCGCGAGTTGGGTTTCGAGCACCTGCAGCAGTTCCCAGTCGCGGTACATGGCATTGGTCGCCTCCGACAGCGACACTCCGGTGACAGGTCGCCCACCCATGGAGCCGACCCAGCGGTACGGGCCCTCCTGGTACTCGATCGGCAAAGCGTGTGCCGCTGCGGGTACCAGTGGCTCGCCGACGAGTTCGAGGTCGAGTGCGGCCGACCGCAGGACCTGTCGCTCGGGCAGGTACCGGGGCTTCGAGGGTGGACGCATCAGGCTGCGCACCTCGTCGGGCCAGCGCACGTAGCTGCACGTGGTGACCTGGAGATCCTCGACGCAGTCGACGGTGCCGTCGGGGTGCACCGCGGTGATCCCGGTGAACGGCACCTCTGCGTTGCCGGCGCGGCGGTCGAACTGTCGCCACACGCTGAGGTCGACGCCGTTGTCCAGGCCGATGGTGTGCCATTCGTGCGCCTGGCCGCGGGGATCGCCGCCGGTGCCACCGCCGCCGGCGTAGTTGGGAAACCACTGCCGGTCGATATGTCCGCCGGTTCCACTGACGTCTTCGGACGTCTCACCCCAGCGCAGGGTTCCGGTCATCGCCACACCGGTCTGGAAATAGGAGTAGGTGTCGTCCTGCATGCAGGCCACGATCCGGCCCCGGTGAACCGCGCCGCCGACCGGTACCGGGGCCCGCGTCGTCCTCAGCTGCAGCTGCAGTTCCATTGCCGCGCCGGTGCTGTCGCAGCCGAGGGCGCAGAAGTCATAGCTGAACGGGACGAGTTGGCCGCCGTCGTCCCGGCGGGTGGTCCAGGTCGACGTCCCGGCGCTGCTCTCATAGCGCAGGTCGAGGTGCCCGTCGGCGCTGGTCAGTTTCTGGATCGAGCCCGGCGTCATGTTCTTCGGCGGCATGTCGTAGTCGGTGAACGTGCCGTAACTGCCATGGTCGATGTCGAACAGGGCGAAGGTGTGGAAGTCGGCGACGATATCGCCGCCCGGGCGGTTCCGGTTGTAGATCGCGATGAAGGCGAACCTGCGCCCGGTGGAGGTGCCCGCCAGATGCCCGGCCAGATACCAGGTGTCGGATTGATAGCCGGGATGGGTTCCCTCGGCGGCGGGGAACTCGAGTTCGGGATCGCCGGGGACCAGCCGGTAGGGATAGTGTCGCCAGTCGGCGTGGGTCGAGGATTGCGTCATCGCGTGTGGCCCGGTGTCATCCGTTGACGATGACCGAGCGGATACCGGAGCCCGAGCGCAGGTCGTCGAACGCGACGTTGACATCGTCGAGCGGGATGCGTTCGCTGATCAGTTTGTCCAGCGGCAGCCGACCGGTGCGCCAGAGGTTCAGCAACATGGGAAAGTCCCGGTTGGGAACGATCGACCCGTACTGGCACCCCACCAGGGTCTTGGCGTGCATGTAGAGGTCGTAGGCCGACAGTGACACCATCGCGTCTGGCGCGGCCGCGCCGACGATGCACGTGGTGCCGCCGCGCCGGGTTGCCTTGACGGCGAATTCGATGGTGGCCGGGCGGCCGACGGCTTCGAAGACGAAGTCGGCGCCGCGGCTCCCGGTGGCAGAACGGATCGCTGCGATGGCGTCGTCGTCACCCGGGTCGACGGCATGGGTGGCGCCGAGGTCGATCGCGGCTGCCCGGCGGGACTCGACCGGGTCGATCGCGATGATCTCGGCGGCACCGCGCACCTTGGCGGCCATCAGCGCGGCCAGCCCGACGCCACCGAGCCCGATGACGGCCACCGAACTGCCGTGCTCGACGGGCGCTGTGTTCAGCGCGGCCCCGGCACCGGTGGACACCCCGCAGCCGATCAGCGAGGCGATCTCCAACGGGATGTCGGGATCGATCGGGACCACCGCACGGGCCAGGCAGTTGGTGGCCGTGGCGAAGCTCGACACCCCCATGGAGGTGAACAATGCCGCGCCGGCCGAGTCGGTGGCGTACGGCATCGTGTAGACGTCGCGAATCGCATTGCGACACAGGTGGACTTCACCCTGTCGGCAGAACCAGCAGTTGCCGCAGGCGGCCACCCAGGCGATCACCACGTGATCACCCGGCTTGACGTGGTGTACCTCGGACCCGACGGCCTCGATGACGCCCGCTCCTTCGTGACCGAGCACGCATGGCGTGCCGACGGGCAGCCCGCCGGTCGCCTGGGAGAGGTCGGAGTGGCAGACCCCGCTGGCCGCGATCCGTACCCGGACCTGGTCGGGCGCCAGGGGAGCCAGGGTGATCTCTTCGATCCGCAGCGGCTCGTCCACCGCCCGCAGAATGGCTGCCCGCTCAGTCATCGGTCACCTCGAACCTTCCACGGAGAAAATGCTGTCAGAACCGGCCGCAGGACGAGGTGATGTTGGGCGGTGAATCTGAGCCAACACCATCGATGCGCCGATCGGTCCGGGAATCGGCAGGGCCGAACATTCCCCTTTTCCAAATCAACCGTATGTCTTACCGTAATGTTGTGTCAACGGCTGCGGCCGGTTGACGCACGGTCTGAGATCGAGACTCCGGTGGGCGACACCGAACCTCGTTCTACCGGTCACCACCAGGAGGAATACGTTGACCACCTCGAAAGTCTCGTTCGACCCGTTCTCGGATGATTTCTTCAACGCCCCGTTCGCGACGTACCGCCGGATGCGCGATGAGGCGCCGGTCTACTACAACGAGATCTACGACTTCTATGCGCTGACCCGACACGAGGACGTCACCGAGGCGCTCAAGGATCACCAGACCTACTCGTCGTCGCGCGGCATCGATCTGGCGATGGTGCAGTCCGGCCAGCCGGTACCGCCGCTGATCATCATGATGGACCCGCCCGCACACCGCCGGATGCGCAGCCTGGTCAACAAGGTGTTCACCCCGCGGGCCATCGAACGCCAGCGGCAGACCGTCATCGACACCATCGACCACTACCTGGATGCCGCCGACCCGGAGCACTTCGACGTCGTCCAGGACTTCTCGGCACTGTTTCCCGTCGAAGTCATCACCGAGATGCTCGGTGTGCCGAAAGAGCAGCGCCAGGACGTGCGGTTGCTGCTCGACAAGCAGCTGGCCCGGGAGTACGGCAACATCGAGATGCCCGAGGAGGGCATCCAGGCCGGTATCCAGACCGGGCTGATGTACTACAACATCATCCAGGAACACCGCGCCCATCCTCAGGACGACATGATCAGCGACCTGATCGACGTCGAGATAGAGCGCGACGGCGAGATGACCAAGCTCGACGACATCGAGATCACCGGGTTCGCCTCATTGCTCGGCGGTGCCGGCGCGGAGACGGTGACCAAACTGGTCGGCAACGCCGTGGTCACCTTCGCCGATTATCCCGAGCAGTGGCAGGAGCTGATCGAGGACCGCAGCAAGATCCCGGCGGCTGTCGAGGAACTGCTTCGCTGGGAGGCCCCGGCGCAGTACCTGGTCCGGTACAGCATGAGAGACATCGAGCTGCACGGAACCACGATTCCGGCCGGCAAGCCGGTGCTGTTGTGTCTGGGCTCGGCGAATCGGGACGAGCGCGCATTCACCGCGGCCGACAGCTTCGACATCGACCGGGATCGCGCCGAGGCGCAGAACGTCGGCCTCGGATACGGCATCCACAGCTGCCTGGGCGCTGCGCTGGCCCGGATGGAATGCGCGATCGCGCTGGACAAGCTGCTCGACTGGATGCCCCGCTACGAACTGGTGCGCTCCGGTCTCAAGCGCGTCGCGATGACCAACGTGGTCGGCTGGTACAACGTTCCGGTCCGGGTACTGCGCTGAGCGAAGGCTACTTCCGGTTCGCCGGGCGCTTCCGGGACGGTTTGGCCAGCAGGGTCTCCGCGCGGGTGATGATCGCCTCCAGGGTGAACTCGAATTCCAGGTCGAGAATCGAATGTCCCTGGTATTCCAACTCGTACAGATGCGGGTGCGCGGCGGTCACGCCGGTGGGCCGCCTAGCGTCGGCGTAACGCCCGGTGTTGTTCTGGTGCTCGATCATCGCGGTGCCGCGACTGTGCGCCGACAACGCGAGGTAAACGGTGAGTGCGTCACCGGGTTTGAAACCCGCGTCGACCATCACCGCGATGACGGCCTCCAGGTTGTCCACCGAGGTTTGAGTGGCTTCCTGGCTGAGTTCGCCGGTGCGCATCAGGATGAGCTCGCAGAGCACCGGGTTCTCCGCGAAGACCAGCTTCATCTTGCGGAAGTGGTTGCGCAGCGCATCCTGCCAGCTGCCACCGTCGCTGAACGGGTTGGTGAAATGGTATTGGCGGGTGGCGCGTTCGGTCATCGCATCCAGCAGCTGTTCCTTTTTCCGGAAGTGCCAGTAGATGCTGGTGACGGGGACGTCGAGGTGCTTGGCCAGCACCGGCATACTCAACCCGGCGATGGACACCTCGTCGGCGAGTTCGAATGCACCGGTGATGACTTCCTCGAGGTCCAGCGAACCGCGGGGCCGGCGTTTCGGCTTCGGGCGCACCTCCGGCGACGATGTGGACCGCACCGAGGTGCCCGTACCGGCCATCATTCCTCCGCGGTGTCCGCACCATATCGGCGCTGCCAATGACTCACTGGCCCGAATGATACATGCCCTTCCCGAATGCAACCGTATGTCTTACCGTAACCTGATTACGTAGTACCCCGATTGTGCGGCGCAGCGGAGTTCCCGCGGCGCAGCGAATGTCATCGAGACCGGCAAGGACGGACCACAGATGCCCGTGCACTACGAACTCGGCGCGCGACCCGACGCCGAACACGTCGTACTCATCACCCTGGACCGTCCCGAAGCCAGGAACGCCTGCGATCTGGAACATTTTCACCAGTTGGCGCAGGCCTGGAAACGGTTCGGCGACGACGACGACGCCTGGGTGGCCATCTTCACCGGCGTCGGGCGGTCCTACATGTCCGGCGCCGATCTGAAGACCTACGTCCCCGAGATCACCGCCCTGGCCAAGGAACTCAAGGACGGGACCGTCACCTCGGTGAAGGGCTACTCGCTGTCCGACGGGACCGACGCCGTGCTGCGCGGCAGCAAGATCTACAAGCCGATCATCGCTGCGATCAACGGTCCGTGCGTCGCCGGGGGCATGGAGATGCTCGGTGGGGTGGACATCCGGATCGCCGCCGAGCATGCGACTTTCGGCGTACTGGAACCCGCGCGCGGCCTGTTCGCCGGCGGCGGGACCACGGTCCGGCTGCCGCGCCAGATTCCGTTTGCCCACGCGATGGAGTTCCTGCTGTGTGCGGACCTCATCGATGCGCCCCAGGCGCATGCCATGGGACTGCTCAACGCCGTGGTTCCGGAAGGCGACCTGCTCGACACCGCCTTCGCGTACGCCCGGCGCATCACCCGCAACGCCCCCCTGGCGGTTCAAGCCACCAAGCGCAGCGTGCTGGAGGGACTCAAGGTCGATATGCGTGAGGCCTATCGCAACGAGGCCCGGATCTCCCGCGAGGTGTTCGCCACCGAGGACGCCAAGGAAGGGCCGCGGGCATTCGCCGAGAAGCGCGAGCCGCGCTGGTCGGGCTCATGACAACCGCTATGGAGGATGCACGCCAGCTCTGCGTGATCGGGGCCGCCCAGCACACCGACCGTGACGGCGACGCGCCGGAACCGCTGATCAGCTGGGAACGACGGGCACACGAGGCCGCCGCCGGCCTGGAGTCGGTTCTGCCGCAGATCGATTCACTGCAGGTGGTGTACTGCCACAGCTGGCCCTACGACGATCCGACCGGCCGGCTGGCAACCGCCCTGGGTGCTCAACCGCGGCACCAGGTGTACTCCGGGATCGGTGGCACCACCCCGCAGGAGCTGGTCAACGCCACCGCCGAGTCGATGCTCCGCGGCGAGCTGGAGCTGGCTCTGATCTGCAGCGCGGAGGGACTCGCCACGCTGCGCAACGCCAAGCGCGACGGCCGCCGGTTGCCGTGGAGTCACCGCAAATCCTCACCATTCCCCTGGGACCCTCCGCACCAGTCTGAACTCGCCCACAATGTGCTGCAGGCCTGGGAGACGTTCCCGCTCTGGGACACCGCCCGGCGGGCGCGACTGGGTGCCTCGCTGACCGCCGACGCGGCCGAGGCTGCGACGATGATGGCGGCGATGAGCCAGGTGGCCGCCAGCAATCCACACGCCTGGCGACGCACGGCCTACGACGCCGCCGCGGTGGGCGCACCGACCGCCGACAACAGGTATGTCGGCTGGCCGTACACCAAGCGGGAAGTGGCGGTCATGGACGTCGACATGTCGGCCGCCCTGCTGCTGGCGACGCGCGAGAAGGCCGACGCTCTCGGCGTTCCCGAGGATCGACGGCTTTACCTGCGCGGCTGGGCCTACGCCGAGGACCCGGCGAGCATCGCCGAGCGCGACGACATGTCCCGGTCGGCGGCGATGGCGGTGGCCGGCCGTCGGGCACTGGCCAATGCCGGTGTCGGGCTGGATGATCTCGGTGCGTTCGACCTCTACTCGTGCTTCCCGTCATCGGTTCGGCTGGAGTGCGATGCGCTCGGTCTCGCGCTCGACGACCCCCGCGGACTCACCATCACCGGCGGCCTGCCGTTCGCCGGGGGACCGGCCAGCGCCTATCTGATGCACGTCATCGCAACGGCTTTCGACCGATTGTCCACGGCCTCCGGTGACGTGCTGGTGACCGGCGTGGGCATGCATCTGGCAAAGCATGTCGCCGCCGTCTGGTCGGGGAGACCCGGCTGCGCAACTCTCCCGGCTCCCGGCGAGGCGCAGGCGCTGCAGGCCGAGGTGGAGGCGCAGCAGCCCCGGCGTCACGTACTGACGACCTGGAGTGGGCCCGCGTCGGTCTGCGCCTACACCGTGGCGCACGGACGCGACGGTGCACCGGTGCAAGGCCTGCTGGTGCTCGATACCGCGCAGGGCCGGGCGCTGGCCCGGGTGCACGATGCCGACCTGCTGGCCGAGGCTGAGTCGACCGAGCTGGTGGACCGGGACGTGGTGGTCACCACCGACGGGGAGCGCAACGTTGCACGCTGGTAGTTCGGCCAGTCTGGTGGTTCGGCCACGCCGGTAGTCCGACTACGCGTCGGCGGAGCGTACCTCGCGGGCCAGCGAGATGATCGCGCTGTTGAAGCGCTGAGCGCTGTCGATCTCGTCCGCGATGACTCCGAGCAGGCAAGCCAGGGTGTTCTCCAGGTTCTCGAACACCGGATGCTCGATGTCGCCGAGCCGGTCGACGGCATCGAGCAGATCGTGCAGGTGGCAGGTCAGCAGATAGAGCGGGTCCCCGGCGATGCTGGTCGGGTCGATCTGCAGGGTGCCGTATCGGCCGAGCAATGCGTTGGAATCGAGAAAATCCGGGTCCGGCAGCGCAATCCGGTGAAGCAGCAGCCAATCGGCGGTGGCGGCGTTGGTCCGCCGGATCCGCTCGAGCAGCGCCTCGGCCTCGACGCGTGCCGGATATGCCGGATGGCCGGCACACTCGGAGCCGAGCTCGTCGGACCCGAAAAGCGCTGCGCCGTCGAGAGCTTCCAGAAGCGCGGGCAGCTCGACCAGTCGTCGGATCCGGCCACCGGTGAGCACGTAGTCGGCGAGCAGCCAGCGCAGATCGTCCAACCGGACGAAGGCCACCTCGGCGACCTCCGATTCATAGGGCTCCAGTGCCTGCATCCCGTACAGGTGGTCCGCCAGCGTCGCCAGCTCACGCACTTCGCGGTGGATCAGCGACGGCCAGTCGACGGCTTCGACCGACGCGCCGCCGACGGCGCACTCTGCTCGACGCCGCGGTTGCGGGACCGGCGGTGCGGTCTGTGGGGCGCGGTCCCGCCGGATCTGCGCGGCCAGCACCGCCGCGGCGAACGCGCTCACGCCGGTGATCCTTCGCGAATCGTCGCCGTCGCCCAGGACGGCAGGATCGGCGCCCGCAGGAAACCGTGGTCGGTCTGGCCGAGGTTGCGCAGCAACACCTGCGTCCGCAGGATGCAGCACGCCATCCGGACCATCGAGAACATCTCGTAGAAGTCCAGGCCGATCAGTTTGCGTCCCAACAAGTCCTGGTAGCGGCCGATCACCTGCTCTCGGCTGTCGAAGCCGGGCAGCTCCGGGTCCGCACGCACACCCTGGACCTCCATCGTCTGCCGGCGCGTGGCCAGCCACCAGCCGAAGTCGGCTTCGGCGGGACAGATGCACGCCTGCTCCCAGTCGATGGCCGCCATGATGACACCGGCGTCGTCGCAGATGGTGTTGGAAAGGCGCGCATCGCCCCAGCTGAGCGCCAGCGGTGTTTCCTCGGGCGGTTGGTGCCGGTCCAACCAGGAGAAGGCGTCGACCATCAGCTCGGGAACGTCGTTGTCGGTGGCCCAGCTGAGGTACTCCCGCCACCAGGCCAGTTCCCCCCGGACGCCGGGACCTTCGGGCCGGACCAGCCACGAGGCCTGTTGGATCGGTACCCGCTGAATGGCGATGAGCAGGTCCAGGAATGAATCGTGCAGCCGCCGTTGCACTTCCGGTCCGGCATCGTGCAGCCAGCCCCGGGTCGCGTAGCTGGTGTCCGACGGGGTGTGACCGATGATGCGGGGCATCACCATGAACGGCGAACCGATCCATGCCAGGTCCGGCTCGTAGTAGACCGGGGAAGGGGTGGCGATCCCGTGCCGGTGCAGCAGTTCCTGGGTTCGGGTCTGCCCCTCCAGGTCGTAGTGCTCGAACATCCCGCCGCCGGCCGGGGGAATCCGGATGACGTATTGCTGTGCGTCGCCGGGGGATTGTTCGGTGACGGTGAACGCCAGCGTCTCGCTGGACCAGCCGGCCGCGCGATTGGCCACCGAGAGCTCGGACACCTGCACGCCGGCGCCGAGGCGGTGCTGCGCCCACCCCTGCAGCCGTTCACGGGCATCGGCGAAATCGCGCCGGGTAAGGGTGATACCAGCCATACGCCACACTGTTACACAGAAGGTAGTCCATGTAAAGCAATTTCTGCTGACGCACAGCGGGTCAGATGTAACATGCGATGACCGGAACCGGCACCGAGGAGAACACGTGACAGCGACTGCGGACCAACCGACGTTCGGCGAGATCGAGGACCGGTCGCTGCCGCTGGCGGTGCTGGTACACGGGTTCCCGGATACCCCGCACACCTGGCGCCACCTCGGCCCCCAACTCGCCGCGGCCGGCTACCGGGTGGTCGCACCGTGGCTGCCCGGCTACCGGACGGCGGGGCAGCGCCCGATCACCGTCGGCAGCTACGTCCGCCACATCCTCGACGTCCGCACCCAATACCACGGTGACGAGCGGACCCTGCTCGTCGGACACGACTGGGGAGCCAACGCCGGCTACGGCGCCGTCGCTCTGGAGCCCGACGGGTTCGACAGGTTCGTCGCGCTGGCGGTGCCACCGGTGGCGGCCCTCGGCGGCGGCATCCTCAGCTACCGGCAACTGAAGCGTTCGTTCTACGTGTACTTCATCCAACGGGTCGGGCTGGCCGAAGCCGTACTGCTGGGCGACGGCTTCTGGGAGTCCCTGTGGGCGGACTGGTCACCGGGTTACGACCCGACCGGTGACCTCGCGGAACTGCGCCGCCACGTCACCGTCGACACGATCGCGAGCGTCGTCAATCCCTACCGGGCCTCGTTCGACCCCGCGTTCGCCGATCCCGCCGTCGAGTCCGAGGCTCTCGCGGCCGTCGGACTGCCGCCGGTTCCGACCCTCTACCTGCACGGACAGCGGGACGGCGCAATCGGTGCGGACCTGCTCGGCGACGTCGGCCAGTTCCTGCCGGCGCCCGGGTCGGGCTTCGAGATCCTCGACGGCGTCGGGCACTTCCTGCATCTGGAAGAGCCGCAGACGGTGTGGGAGCGGATCGGCGGTTGGCTGGCCGGCTGACTAACCGGGCCTGCTGCGACCTAGCCGGCGACGCTGCGGGGCAGCCGCCCGCGGCGCGGGTCGAGGCCCGCGGCGAGCCGAAGTTCGGCCAGGAACTCCTCGGGCGTGCCGCCGGCCACGAGGTAGTGGCAGACCGCGATCCGGACCACCGCCGATGCCGCGACGTCGGCGTGCTCCCCGGTGATCACCTGCCGGATCCGATCCCGGATCACCGGCAGCGACCGGCGCATGTGGTCCAGGACGTGGTCGGGCTCGATGTCGACGACCGACCGGGCCGAGTGCGCATCCTGGAAGTCGACGATGAAACGCAGCGCGGCATCCAGGCGGTCGGCGCCTCGCAGTCCGGCCACCGCCGCCGCGATGCCGGCGTCGAAATTGTCCTGCTCGTACACCGAGAATGCGTCCAGCAGACCCTGCCGGGAGCCGAAATAGCGATAGAGGGTGGGCCGTGAGACGCCCGCTACTGCGGCGACGTCGGACAGCTGCAGATTCTTGTGGCCGCTTCGGGACAGCACCACGTGGGTGGCGTCGAGTATCCGCCGCCGGATCGACGGCCCCGCTTCCACAGTCATCGCCTCGGCACCGTCCATCCTTTACATAGAGCACTCATCATGTCACACTGATCCCCGCCAGGTGGTGCGCTCGGTCGCATCAGTGGAGATACGTAGGGACCGTACCCGGTAACAGGGTGGCGACACCAGCCTGGGAGCTCCGCCCGTGCGGCCGGCAGGAGGGTGGCGATGACAGACCTGGTTATCCGCAAGATCCCGTGGGAATTCGACGAGCACGTCCCGTTCCTGTGGCAACCGGAGAATCCGAACTTCGGAATCTTCTGCAACGCCTTCACCTTCATCGCGGTGCCGTTCGAGAAATACATCATCAACGCGCTCCGCCAGGTGCAGGACAGCCTGGCCGAGGATCCCGAGGTCGCCGCCGAAGCCGAGGCGTTCCTGCGCCAGGAGGCGCAGCACGCGGCGGCGCACCGCAAACACATGCTGGCACTGATCCGCCGGTATCCGGACCTCGAGGACGCCTACCAGATCGCGGTGCAGTCCTACGACGACCTGATCGACCGCTATCCGGTCGAATACCACGCCGCCTACATCGCGAACCTCGAAGCCACCTTCACCCCGCTGTTCAAGGTGTTCCTGGACAACCGCGACACCCTGTTCGCCGGCGGCGACCGCCGGGTGGCGTCGTTGATGGTGTGGCACTTCGTCGAGGAAGTCGAACACCGAAGCTCGGGACTGCTGCTCTATCAACATCTGGTCGCGGATCCGTGGTACCGGGTCAAGCACATCAAGGCGACCTTCGATCACGTCAGCGCGGTGATGGCCGACATCGCCCGGGCATTCGACCGGATCGTGCCGTTCGAGGACCGGGGCGCCTCAGCCGAGCAGCTGATGTCACCGGCCCTGCTGGTCAACGAGTTCAAGTTCCGGGTTCCCGGCGGCCGGCGACGCCGCGCCCGCCAGGCCGGTGCGCCGACGTTGTTCAGCTCCGTGCCCACCGGCGACCTCGCCAAAATGGCCTGGCGCCTGGCGCTTTCCCAGACACCCAACCACGACCCGGCCGATCAGCCCCTGCCGGACTGGGCCGACACATGGATGCGCGAATACGACCGGGGCACCGACATGACGGTCTTCTACGGCACCGACACGTCCTCCAGCCCCGACATGTCCTCCGGATCCGAGCCGTAACCCACCGGGCGGCCAACCGCCACCACCTCATCCCCGAACCGGCCGCAGAGCCACGAAGGAGCCCAATCGCATGCTGTCGACGAACTACGGCGACCTCGTCCCCGAAGACGAGTTGCTGACCCATCAGATTGTCGACACCTTCGCCACGGTCGGGCAGTCCGATCCGTCCTGGACCGAGAAGATCTGGAGCATGGCCCACGCCCGGGACAATTCCCTGCAGATCGTCCTCGGCGTCGGCAAGTACACCAACCGGGGCGTCTTCGACGGCGCGGCCGGGGTGTGCCGGGGCACCGAGCAGTGGACGGTGCGCGCCGGGCGGCGACTCGCGTCCGATCCGTCGGGGACCGACGTCGGTCCCATCCACTATCGGGTCGTCGAACCACTGAAATCGGTGCGACTGACCCTGGATCGCAACGACGAATCACCGATCGCCTTCGACGTGGTGCTGGAGGGCGACTTCCCGCCCGCGCTGGAGGATCCCTGGCCGGACCGTAGCCCGGACAACTTCCGGGTGACGCACAACGTGTTGCGCTACCACCAGGTCGGGGTGGCTTCGGGCTGGGTGGAGATCGACGGTGAGCGCACCGAATTCGGCCGAGACGACTGGATCTCGATCCGCGACCACTCCTGGGGGTTGCGCCCAGGCGTCGGCAAACCGATCCCCGGACTGCCGCGGCGGGGACGCCACCGCATCGACCAGATGTTCATGACCTGGTCGCCGATGACGCTGACCCGCCCGGACGGCTCGAAGTACTCGCTGTTCCTGTTCGTGCAGGACGAGCGCGGTGAGGGCTACTCCCAAATGCGTTGCCAGGCCGAACAACAGAACGACGACGGGACCTCGTTCCGGTTCCGCTCCGCCGAGCAGGAGTTCCACTTCGACGACGGGAATCGACGGTTCACCCACGGCACCCTCACCCTGGTCGAGCCGGACGGCACCCGGCGGCCCATCACGGTGACCGCCGCGGGCCCCACCGGATACCATCTCGGGCCGGCCGGCTACTACGGCTGGAACGACTGGGTGTACGGCGAATGGGTCGGGGAGCTGCGGGTGGAGGGCAACCACGTCACCGACTGCGACAAGCCCGAGGTCGCCCGCAAGGTCCACCAGTTGCGGGACCTGTTGGTGCGCGTCGAGGATCCCGTCGGCGGCGGGGTCGGGCTCGGCGACCTGGAAACCTTCGCCCTGGGTGAGTTCCCGGAATTCGGTCTCACGGCAAAGAATTCGTTCCTGTGACCAAACTTCACCACGCCGGAATCTGTGTCCGGGACATGGCGGTGTCGCTGCGGTTCTACTGCGACGGCATCGGGCTGGCGGTACTGGCCGACAAGGTGCTGCCCGTCGACCTGGCCCCGCTGCTGGGGGTACCTACCCGCGCGGTTCGCACGGTCTTCCTGGGGGAGCCGGGGCAGACGGACTCCGGCATCGTGGAGCTGCTCGACCTCGGTGAGCCGGAATCCGTTGCGGGCGCGGCTCAGGCCGGCCTGCCGGCGCGCGGGGTGTTTCTGCTTTCGGTGCAGGTCGACGTGGACGCGGTGTTGAGCCGGCTGAACGATCTCGGACTGGGTGGACAGCCGCGCACCATGCCGACCCCGGGCGGCTACGCCGCCACCGTCGTCGACCCCGACGGCGTGATGGTCGAACTGCTGCCCCACGGTGAGCTTGCCGTCATGAAATAGCACCTCTCGGTGGGTGATTCAGCCGCCGCGCGCCTCGACCATCGCCGAGCGGTTGACCTTGGTGGCGGCGGTCCGGGTGATCTCCGCGACGATCTCGACGGTCTTGGGCACCTTGTAGCCGGCGAGACGGTCCTTGGCGAATCGGATCACCGACTCCTCGGTCGGTGGCGTCGCCTGATCGCGCGGCTGGATGACGGCGTGCACCCGGCGGCCCCACCGCGGATCGGCGAGGCCGATCACCACCACGTCGGAGACCTCGGGGTGATCGATGAGAGCGGCTTCCACCTCGGCGGGAAAAACGTTGGCACCGCCGGTGACGATCATGTCGGTGCGCCGATCGGCGATGTAGAGGTAGCCGTCGTCGTCGAGGTATCCTAGGTCCCCGGCCGAGGCGAACCCGTCGGCGGTCCGCGGCAGCGGCGGCGCGCCGCCGATGTAGCGGTACTGGTCGTTCATCGGTGCGCGCAGGTAGATCTCGCCCAGCACGCCGGGGCCGACGAGCTGCCCGGCGTCGTCGACGATACGGATCTCGGTGTCGCGGAAGCCCCGTCCGACACTGCCGGGATGCTCCAGCCATTCGTCTCCGCGCAGCGCGGTGAGGCCGAGGTTCTCGGTCATGCCGTAGGCCATCACCACGCGTTCCGGACCCAGCAGGCTGAACCACCGGCGCAGCAGATTCTGCGGCATGACCGCGGCGCCCTGCAGGATCCAGTCGATGCTCGACAGGTCGCGATCGGCGACACCGGGAACGTCGGCGATACGGGCCAGCATGGTCGGCGTCGCGGTGAAGGTGGTGATTCGGTGGCGTTCGATCACGTCGAGAACCACTGCGGCGTCAAACTTTTCCAGCACCACCAGCTGGTCGCCGCCCAGCAGATAGTTCAGCGTGTTGAACCCGTTGGTGTGGTACATCGGGGCGGGAACCAGGATCTTCTGTGGGCCGTCGAACGCCGCCCAGTTCGCGATGAAGGGGGTGGCGTGCTCGGGGGTCCACACCGCTGGTGCGGTGTTGAGGATGATCTTGGGCAGTCCGGTCGATCCGGAACTGCAGATACCGTTGACGGCGGTCGCGAGGGCGTCGGGCAGGGCGCTGTCATCGGCGGCCAGCGCCAGCGCGCCCAGCGCCGCGAGGTTCGCCGGACTGATCTCCAGTGCCGGTTCGATAACCTCCAGGAGCCGCTGGTGTTCCCAGTCGGGCAGGTCCCAGCGCATCGGTATCGGTGTGGCACCGATCTTCCACGCCGCCAGGGCGGCGACGACCAGCTCCACCGAGTTCGGGATGGAGAGGGCGACCAGCTCGCCCTGGCCCACGGGTGCGTCGCGCAGGGTTCGCGCCCACCGGTTCGCGGCGGCTTCCAACTCCGCCCAGGTCATGGTGGTCTCCGCACCGTCGAGCGCGACGACGGTCAATGCGGGCCCGTCCGGGTCGGCCGATGCCAAGTCGGTGAGCCGGCGCCCGTAGGGGATCCCGGCGGTGGTGGCAGAAGGCGGTTGCGGTCGGGTCATGTCAGCTCCGCGCGGCTCGCCGCTGAGCCTCCGGCGGTACCACCGGTGGCCGGGCCGTCGGCCCGCGGGTGAGGGCACCGAGCCGAATCTCGGGCACATCCACCGAACCGGGTACCGAATCCAGCCAGAGCACCGCCTCGGCGACGTCGTCGGTGGTGATCGCATACATCTCGAACGGCACGTCGGTGAGCATCTCGGTCTCCACGGGGCCGGGCGTGACGATGTTGACGTTGATCCCGTCCCGGTCGACCTCCAGGGCCAGGGCGCGCGCGAACCCGTTCATGCCGGCCTTGGTCGCCGTGTACGCGGTGCGCCCGGGCATCGGCTCGTGCGCCGCGGACGAGGAGATGAAGATGAATCGCGACCCGGCAACCATTTTCGGCAGCGCCGCTGCGGTGACCACGAAGCACGAATCCAGGTTCGCCGCCATGATGGTCCGCCACTGCTCGAAGGTCTGCTTGCGCGCATAGGTGCCGCCGAGCACACCGGCGGCGTGCACCAGGAGCCCGACGGTGGGTAGTTCGGCCAGTGCCGCGGCAAATCCGGCGGGTTCGGAGGCGTCGGCGACCACCCAGCGGGCGCCGATCTGTTCGGCGGCCTCGCGCAACGGGCCTTCCCGTCGGGCGGTGAGCACCACGTCGTACCCGTGCTCGGCGAGGCGGCGGCCGCAGGCCTTGCCGATACCACCGCTGCCGCCGGTGACCAGCGCGACCCGGGCCCCGGATGCCGGTGTGATCATCTGTCCTCCGTCGTGATCAGGGCACACGCCAGTCTCCGAGCTGCGCCGCGGCGGAAGCCGAGGTTGCGACGATCCGCTCGGCCGAGTCGGCGGAGAACGCCCGGGTCTGGGCGTCGGCGAGGTGCCGGGAGGCGATCCGCCGCGCCAGTTCGGGATCGCCGAGCTCGATCGCGTCGGTCAGCGCGCTGTGCGTTTTCAACACGGCCCGGCGCTCGCCGGCCGAGGGGTAGCCCACCTCGGCGGTGTCGCGCACCCGGTGCTGTTCGTGGCTGCTCCACAGGGCTTCCAGGCTGCCGACCACCGCAGCGATGGTCGCATTGCCGCATTCGCCCACCAGGGCGCGGTGGAACTGCCGGCCGAGCTCGCCGAACCGGGAGCCGTCGTCGAGTTCGGCGCCCATCGCGGCGTTGATCCGCTGCAGTTCCGGCACGATCGTGGTGATCCGGTCCGCGCGCTGCGCCGCCAGCGCCGCGCAGGTCGATTCCAGTTCCCGGACCGCGGTGGACAGATCGCCCAGCGGAACGTGCTGGCTCTGCAACACCAGCCCCAGCATGTAGGCCGCACTGGTCTTGGTGGGCAGGTGCACCACCGCGCCGCCTTGGTTGCCGCGCCGTACCGAGATCAACCCCTCGGTCTGCAGGATGCGCAGCGCCTCGCGCAGCGAGACCAGGCTGACGTTGAATCGCTCGACCAGAACCTGCTGCGGCGGCAGCAGATCGCCGTCGGCCAGGTCGCCGTCGACGATCTGCCGGCGCAGTTCGTCGGCCACCATCTCGGCGATGCGCGGCGACGTCAGGCGACGACGCGCTTCCCGGCTCACCCCAACTGTTGTCATCGCGACATCCATCCTGACGGTTCCGCTAAATCCCTATCTTTACTAAGATAACCATCATAGACTCTGCGCCAAGCACATTGAAAGGTGGTGCAATGCCGGAACTGGAGCGGCGCTTTCCCTTCGCGAGTTATCCCAAGGGATGGTTCCAGGTCGGCTACAGCCGTGACGTGGCCGTCGGGGAGGTCATCTCACTGCACTACTTCGGCACCCGGCTGATCTGCTACCGCGGAGAGTCCGGAACCGCTCACGTCCTCGACGCCTATTGCCCGCACCTCGGTGCCGACATCGCCGTCGGCGGTACCGTGCGCGAGGACTGCGTGGTCTGCCCGTTTCACGGGTGGAGGTTCAACGCGGCCGGCGCCAACGTCGAGATCCCTTACGCCAAGAGCCCCAACCGGGTGGCCCGGCTGCGGGCCTGGCCCACCGAGGAACGCGCCGGGATCATCTTCGTCTGGCATTGCCCCGACGGTGGCGCGCCCGAATGGGAACTCCCGAAGATCCCCGAGGCCACCGACGCCGCGTTCAGCTTCTACGCCCCGGACGAGGCCCGATGGGTGTTCCGCTCCCACCCCCAGGAGGTCTTCGAGAACACGGTGGACATCGCGCATTTCGCGACGGTGCACGGCGTCTCGGCCTTCGGCAACCTCGACGTCGAATCCGACGGTCACCGGTTTCACGCCGTCGCCGAGGTCAACTTCGAAACGCCGCGCGGGCCGGTGGCCGGTGCGGTGGATTCCGAGCTTTTCGGGATGGGGATCGACGTGGTCCGGCACCGGGGCCTGGGCAGATCGTGCACGATTCTCACGGTGACCCCGATCGACGGTGAGTTGGTCGAGGCCCGCTACACCTTCTTCGTCTCCCTCGATCCGGAAACCGGGGAGAAGACCCGGATGGGCATGGGGTTCGCGCGGGACTTCTGCAAACAGATCGAGCAGGACATTCCCATCTGGGAGGCGAAGATCTACCGGACGCGGCCGGCGCTGGCGCCCGGGGAGTCGGCGATCGGCACGTTCCGCAACTGGGCCGAACTGTCCTATACCGAATCCGGGGTGCTGTGATGACCATCCGCTCCTACGACCAGGTATTCATCGGCGGGTCCTGGCAGGACAGCAGCGGTGGACGCATCGAGGTGATCTCGCCGCATACCGAGGAGGTCATCGCCCACGCCGCCGCCGGTTCCGAGCATGACGTCGATCTCGCGGTCGGGGCCGCGCGCACGGCGTTCGACGAGGGGCCGTGGCCGCGGCTGTCGCTGGAGGAACGCATCGCCGCGGTCGAGCGGCTCGCGGCGCTCTACGGCGCGAACATCGACCCGATGGCCGATCTGATCACCGCGGAGATGGGTTCACCGGCCAGTTTCAGCCGGCTCGGCCAGGCGGCCGGGGCGGCGACCATGATACAGCTGGCCGTGCAGAACGCCCGGACGTTCCCGTGGGTGCAACGCCGCCCCGGCCTGTTCGGCGAGGTACATCTGCGCCGCCAGCCCGTCGGCACCGTGGGCATCATCATCCCGTGGAATGTGCCGCAGAACCTGTTGATGCCCAAGCTCATTCCCGCGCTCATCGCCGGATGCACCGTCGTGGTCAAACCCGCACCCGAGACCCCGCTGGACACCCTGTGGGTGGCCGAGATGATCGAGCAGGTCGGTCTGCCCGAGGGTGTGGTGTCGGTGGTGCCGGGTGGACGTGAGGTGGGGGAGGCGCTCGTGCGCCACCCGGGTATCGACAAGATCGCCTTCACCGGCAGCTCGGCCTCCGGCCGGCACATCGCCTCGGTGTGCGGGGAGCAGCTCAAGCGCTACAGCCTCGAACTCGGCGGCAAATCGGCCGCCATCGTTCTCGACGACGCGCACATCGGAAAGACCGTGTCCGGGCTGAAGATGGCCAGCCTGATGAACAACGGCCAGGCGTGCGTCGCACAGACCCGCCTCCTGGTCAGTGAACGCCGGCACGACGAGTTCGTCGACGCGCTGGCGGACATGATGGCGGATCTGGTGATCGGGGATCCCGCGGACCCGGCCACCGACATCGGACCGCTGGTGTCGCAGCGTCAGCAGCAGAGGGTGCAGAACTACATCCGCACCGGCAGTGCCGAGGGCGCGAAAATCGTTCTGGGTGGCGATGATTCACCGCGGGATCGCGGCTGGTACGTCCGGCCCACCCTGTTCGTCGACGCGACCAACGACATGACCATCGCGCGCCAGGAGATCTTCGGCCCGGTGCTCACCGTCATCAAGTACCGCGACGAACAGGACGCGGTGCGCATCGCCAACGACAGCGACTACGGGCTGGCCGGCTCGGTGTGGACCAAGGACGTGGCGCACGGCCTGGAAATCTCCGGGCAGATCCGCACCGGCACCTACGGGATCAACATGTACATGCTCGACATCTCCAGCCCGTTCGGCGGATTCAAGCAATCCGGCATCGGTCGGGAGTTCGCCGAGGAGGGCCTGGCCGAGTACACCGAACTGCAGACCGTGGTCAGCGCCGGCCGACTGCCCGCGCTGGGCGAGGATCAGCAGCGGTAGACCCGCATCGCGTTGGCGGCGAACAGCTTGTCGCGTGCGGTGTCGTCGAGGCCGGCGGTGATGGCCGAGTAGCAGCCGAAGAGCTCGTCGAGGGACCCGTGGATCCCGTCCACCGGGAAATTGCTCGCGAACATGGCGCGGTCGACGCCGAAGCAGTCGATGGCGTGCTCCACCCACGGCGCCAGCACGCCGGGGTCCATGGTGCCCAGCGGTCCGGCCAACCCGGAGATCTTGCAGACCACGTTGTCACCGAGGTCACCGAGCGCGCGGAGGCCCTCGGCCCACAGCGCACGCTCCTGTTCGGATCGGTCGCGGGGCCACCCGGTGTGCTCCAGGACCACGAGCGGGGCCGCGACGTTCTCCAGCGCCCGCGCGCTGGCCAGCAGCAGATCGGGATGGATCATCAGCTCGACCACCAGATCCCGCTCGGCCAGTGCGGTGAGCATCTCGGTCCCGGGCAACGGTCCTTCCGCGCCCCCCATCGGGCGCACGCCGCGGAACCGGGTGGCGGTCAGCTGGCGATCGAGGGCGGCCACCTGTTCGGCCACCGAGTCCGCCGGCGGCAGGCCGCCGATGATCGCCGCGGGCTGGCCGTCGGCGTCGGCCCGCCGGTCGAGCTCCAGGGTCTCCTCGACCGAGTGCTCGCCGGTGGCGGCGGCGACGTTGACCAGCTTCTCCACGTTCCACCCGGTCGACTCCGCGAAGTAGGTGGCGGCGTCGAATCGCCGGCACATCGTGGACACGTCACCCATGTCGAGCTCCTGGCGACCCGAGAGATAGGGGTACCAGTCGACGCGGGCCGGATCCCACAGGTGTACGTGCGCATCGACGATGCGCTTGGGTCGCGAGTCCGTGGACGTCACCGTCGCCTCCTGGTCTTCATCGCCATCCCTGTTCGCCCGTCGTCTCGGTTCGCCCGTTGTCCCCGTGTGTTCACCGGGGCTGGGTGATCTCGCCCAGCGCGTCGTCGAACCAGCCGGGCAGCGCCGGGCCGCCGAAGCTGATACTGCCGATCGGGCGGGGGTGGCTGCGGATGCCGAACCATCCGGCGCCCGCTGCGAGTTCGGCACCGGAGAGTTTGTCGGCGTCCGGGCTGCACACCAGATGCGCGACGAACTCGGCGGGTCCGCAACGGAATTCGGCGGGATCGGCCTCGACGGCGACGGCGAACGCCAGCACCGAACCACCGGTCGCGGGACGCCCCGCGCGGGCAAGTTGGGCACTCGCCTGGGCGCGGCTACGGCCCCCGGCGGTGGTGGCATTGGTGACGGTCACCAGCCGGATCGGGTGCCCGGCGCCCCGTGTGAGCTCCGCCACCGCCCGCGGCCACCGCGCATCGGCCAGCACCCGCTCGACGATGCCGTCGTGTTCGGCCAGGATCCGTTCCCACTGCGCACCGTGATCGGCGGCGGGGGTGCCCGTCGGTGCGATCACCACCGCGTCGAGGTCGGTGATCTCCGCCAGTTCTGACGGACCCGCGATCGGGTGGCAGGTCACTCCCCGCTCGGCAAGGGCCTGCGACAGCGCCGCCGCGACCTCGGAGTCGTCGGCCACCAACGCGCACGAACGTATCGAGGTCGCAGCGGGTTCGCCCGGTTCGACGTGGTCGAACAGCGCACCGAAGCGGGCGTTGCTGCCGCCTCCGCTGACCTGATTCGCCTCGGCGGGCACCAGGGCGGTCGTCGTCGCGGCTTTGAGCAGGGGAGCGGGAACGTCGTCGCCACGCACGACTTCGATCAGGCGGGGTTCGTCGATCACGGCGACCTCGGATCCGCCGGCGAAGATGACGCGACCGCGGCAGGCGGTGAATTCCTCTGCCACCAGGTGGGCGCCGAGCGGGCCGAGGTGCTCGGGTTCGGGCATCGCGGCGAGCGACAGGCCGCCGGTGGCGCGCGGATTGGCCGCCTGTGCGCGGCTGAGCGCCTCGGTCACCATGCGGGTCGCGGCGATCGGGGAGACCGCGTTGACCACGACGCCCTCGGGTGCGTGGCGCCCGAGCTGCCAGGTGAGGGCCGCGACCGCGCGTTTGGCGCAGCCGTAGGCGCCGGCATCGGCGGCGCGCCAACCGGATCCGGAGGTGACGCCGAGAATGTGCCCGCGGCCGGCGGCGGCCATCAGCGGTAGCGCGGCACCGAGAATGTTGCGATAGCCGTCCAGGTGCACCGAGAGCACATCGCGCCAGTCGGCGTCGCTGCCGGTGGCGAACCCGGTGGGCCGGCTGATCCCGGCGACATTGACGACCGCGTCCAGGGCACCGAATTCATCGGCCAGTGCAGTGAACAGCGCCCGGATCCCGGTCTCGTCGGTCACCGAGAGGGCGGATGCTCGCGCGTGGCCACCGGCGGCCACGATCCGGTCCGCGGTGGTCTCGGCGGGTGCCGGGAGCGCGGTGGATCCGTCGACGGACAGAAGGGGATCGACGGTGACCACGAAAGCGCCGGTGCGGGATATGGATTGGGCGATCGCGGCGCCGATTCCTGCGCCACCGCCGGTGACGACGACGACGCGCTGCCGCGCACTCACCTCAGGTCCAGGCCGTCGAATTCACCTGCGGCGAGCCAGCCTTCGAGCAGATCCCGGTAGGCGAAGAAGTCGCCGAACCGCGGGCCGTAGTTGGTGTCTCGCGCTCGGATCCCGCCCGGGTCGCCCTCGTTGTTCAGCCGCGACGGCGTGCACGCTGACATCACGGCGCTCGCATCGCGGTGGGTGTCGACGATCTGCTGGATCCAGTCGGCCTCGGCGTCGGCGTTGACGTCGAAGACCCGGATGCCGCGCTGCTCCAGCAGTGCCACGGCACCCGCGACGAATTCGGCGCCGACCTCGGCCAGCTGGGTGTAGTTGACGGTGACGACGGCCTGCTGGCCGGGTGCCGGCAGCACGAACATGTTCGGGAAGCCGTGGCTCATCATGCCGTAGAGGGTGGCGGAGCCGTCTGCCCACTTCTGTTCCAGGGTGATGCCGCCGCGGCCGACGATCTCGTGGCCGATTCGGCGGGGCAGGGGTGTGACCTCGGCTTCGAACCCGGTGCCGTACACGATGCCGTCGACGTCGTACTGCTGTCCGTCGACGACCGGGCCCCGGTCGGTGATCCGGTCGATGCCGGCGGGGGAGTCGACCAGGGTGACGTTGTCGCGGTTGTAGGCGTCGAAGTACTCGTCGTGGAAGCACGGCCGCTTGCACATGTACCGGTAGTACGGCTTGAGCATCGCGGCGACGTCTGGTTTGTGCACCAGCTCGTCGATGCGCCGGCGGTGTTCCTCCATGATCGCGAAGTCGACTTCTTCTGCGTTGCGGATGAACTCGTCGATGGTCATGCCCTCGCGCCGCTGCGGGTTCTGGATGAGCGCATAGTGGTGCGTCCAGCCGTCGTCGGTGAGGTCCACCTCCACCGGGCGGCCCAGCATGATCGACTGAAAGTTGTCCATCCGCGCCTTCTGCCAGCCGGGCGCCAGATTCTCGGCGAAGGACGGATCGGTGGGCCGGTTGCCGCGGACGCCGATCGCCGACGGAGTGCGCTGGAAGACGTAGACGTGCTTGGCGGCCTCGGCGAGCCCGGGCAGGCACTGCAGCCCGCTGGCTCCGGTGCCGACCAGCGCCACCGACTGGTCGGCCAGACCGGTGAGCGGCTGCCCCGGTGCGCCTCCGGTCTTGCTGTAGTCCCAGCGGGCGGTGTGGAACGCCCATCCGTCGAAATCGTCCATGCCCGGGATGTCGGGCAGCTTCACCAGGTTGAGGATGCCCACCGCCAGCACGTAGTAGCGGCAGGAGATCTCATCGCCTCGGTCGGTGTGTACGGTCCATCGGCCCGCGTCCTCGTCCCAGACCGTCCGGGTGACGCGGGTGTGGAACAGCGCGTCGCGCTCCAGGTCGAAGCGCTCGGCGACCGCCTGAAGGTGGAGCCGGATCTCCTCACCGTAGGCGTAGCGGCGGCTGGGGATGTAGTCGAGCTCCTCGAGCAGCGGCAGGTACTGGTAGCTCTCGATGTCGCACATGACCCCGGGGTAGCGATTCCAGTACCAGGTGCCGCCGACACCGCCGGCGGTATCGATGATCCTGATCCGCTCGATGCCCGCCTTGCGCAGGTGAGCGCCGGTGAGCAGGCCTGCGATCCCGCCGCCGAGGATGACCACCTCGGGATCGTCGGTGATGGGCGCACGCGCGAGGTACGGGGTGAAGGGGTCGGCGAGGTAGTCGGTCGCCCCGGTGTCGGCGCGCATATCACGCAGGGCCGCGCGTTGGGGAACGAGCCGCTTGTCTCGTTCTTCCCGGTACTTCGCGTGTACGACGTCGGGGTCGAAGGCCATGGGACTCCTTTTCGCCGGTGATCCGGGGCTATTCTACTAACTATATAAAGATTGCAGAACAGTCATCGGTCATTGGGTCCGTCAATTTCCGCCCGCGTCCACCTCGGGCCGGGTTTTACTGACTATGGTCAGTGAATATGTGCTCGCGGCCCACGTGGTCGCCCATCGAAGCCCTCTACATGAGTAAGGATCGGCCTGCCGGTGCCCAAGTCGCTCGAAGAACACGCCGACAACTGGGATCTTCGCCACGAGGATTTCAACGACAACGACCGGCTGTATGCCGTCTACGAGGTCATGCGGGAGCGCTCGCCCTTCGCCCAGACCGACACCCCATTCCTGAGCGCCCTACCGGGTGGATCGTGGGTCGCCGTGGGATATGACGAGTGCTACAAGATCCTCCAGGACTGGGAACACTTCTCCAGCAACCCGACTCCCGAGGGGGCCGAGCAACTCGCCGGCGATCTGGTGATCACCCTCGACCCGCCGCGGCAGCAGAAGTTCCGCAAGGTGCTCAACCCGTACTTCTCGCCGGCCCGGATGAAGGCGCTGCGGCCGCACATCGAGACCGAAACCGACCTACTGATCGACGCATTCGTCGAATCGGGATCCGGAGACCTGGCCCACGTTGCCTGGCGCCAGCCCGGAATCGTGTTCTTCAAGTACGTCCTGGGCATGCCCATCGACGATGTCCCGCTGTGTGTGGGGTTGACCGACACCGCGCTCAACGGTGCGACCGAGGAGGAACGGATGGGGGCCTGGGGAGGCCTCTATCAGCATCTGCACGACGCGGTCACCGCCCGCACCCAGGAGCCGCCGCGCGACGACATGATCGACGTGCTGATCAACGCCGAGATCGACGGTGAGAGACTGCCGTTCAACGACGTTGTCGCCAACGCGATGTTGCTGGTGCAGGCCGGGCTGGAGACCACCGCCAGCGCGATGTCGGTGGCCTTCCACTATCTCGCCACGCATCCCGGCGAGCGGGACCGCCTGATCCGGGAACCGGAGATCATTCCGCGGGCGGTGGAGGAGTTCATCCGGTTCGGCGGGTCCATCCACGGCATCCCGCGCACGGTGGTCGGCGAGGTCGAGGTCGGCGGCCAGGCGTTCTGCCCCGGGGAATCCGTTCAGGTCAACTATGCCGCCGCCAACCGGGACCCGGCCGAGTTCCCCGAACCGAATCGCTGCATCCTGGACCGTCAGGCCAACCGCCACCTGGGTTTCGGCGCGGGAGTGCACCGTTGCCTGGGATCCAATTTGGCCCGCCTGGAGTTTCAGGTCGGGGTCGAGCAGGTCCTCTCGAGACTGCCGGACTTCACCCTGGCGCCCGACGAGACCCCGGAGTTCCACGGCAACTCGGTGACCCGCGCGTTCCGATACCTCCCGGTGGTCTTCACCCCGGGACCGCGCTCGGCGTAAGACGCCCGCGCGCCTGCTACGGCGGGGTAGCGGCCCACGGTGTGCGTTCAGGATCCGGCCCGATGAACGAGGCGCCCAGACCGACGAGCGCCATCGCGGCCGCCACCCAGAACACCGTCGGCAGCGTGGCGACGTCCAGCGCCACCGCCACCCATGCCGAGCCAGCTGCCGAACCGGTGAATCTCACCAGGTTGAACAGGCCCAGGCCGGTGCCCTGCTGACCGGCCGGTGACTTCGTCGCGCCGCTTGCCGCCGGAGTCTGCACCAGCCCGACCCCGACGCCCACCGACGCCAGCACCACCAGCAACAGCGGCGTCGAGACGGTGGGCCGGCCCAGCAGCACCGCCAGCGACACCTCGGCGAGGACCAGCACGATCAACCCGGTGCGCAGCACCCGGCGCGGGCGCAGCCGGTCCATGTAGCGGCCGACGGGCGGGCCGAGCAGCACCATGACGGCCGGCACCGCGAACAGCGTCAGCCCGGCCGTCGACTGGGAGGCGCCTTCGGCAACCAGGTACAGCGGTATCGCGACCAGCGTGGTGCCGAGGGCGAACATCTGGGTGAAAGCCGCCAGTGTGCTGCGCAGGAAACGTGATTCGGCGGCCAGTCGTAGGTCGATGAACGGCTCGGCGACCCGCAGGCTGTGCGCCACGAACCAGGCCAGACCGAGGGTGCCGACCACCAGCGACGCCATCGCGCCCGGGGTTGGGTTGGCGATCTGTGCCAGCCCGGACACCAGCGCCGCCGACCCGAGGGTCAGCGTCGCCGCGCCGATCACATCGAGCCGTTTCCGGATTCCGGGTGAGGCGGGGATGTAACGCAGCGTGCCGATGAGACCGATCGCGGCGACCGGGATCAACGGTGCGAACACCCAGCGCCAGCCCCAGCCGTCGGCGACCAGGCCGCCCATCGTCGGGCCGATGGCCTGGCCCAGGCCGTTGACCGACGCCCACGCGCCGATCGCGCGGCTGCGTTTCTCTCCGGTGAACAGCCACTGGATCAGCCCCATGACCACCGGTGCAAACGGGGCGGCCGCCACCCCGCCGAGGGTGCGCCAGATGATCAGCACCCCCAGTGAACCCGCGGTGGCCGCGCCCAGCGCACAGATCATCGTGGCGATCAGCGCCACGATGTAGACGCGGCGACGGCCGAACCGGTCGCCGACCCAGCCGGCCAGTGGCATCGACGCGGCGAACGCCAGCAGGAATCCGACGACGACGAAGACGCCGTCGGTCAGCGGGGCGTCGAACTCGGCGAGGATGGAACTCAACGGCACGTTGACGACGTTGTTGCCGACCGTGCCGACCAGGGTGCCGGCCAGTAACGCCGCCAGGGCGAGCGGGGTGCCGGCCGGCGTCACCGCGGAACCGGTGCTGATGTCGGCTGACATCCGGCGAGGCTATAGCAACCTGAGAGTTTGTCGCAGATTCCCGACCGGTGCGCGGGTCGCACGCCGATACTCGATGCACAGCCATCGAGGAGGACACGTGAGCGCAGACGACGCCGACTTCGAGGAGATCGCCAAATGGGATCCGGGCTTCATCGAGGGCTTCTACAACCTGATCGCACCGGTGGTCCGGAGCTACTTCCGGTCGGAGGTGCGCGGACTGGAATCGATTCCGTCGACCGGCGGAGCGCTGGTGGTGTCCAATCATTCCGGCGGGAATCTGACCCCGGATCCGCTCATCCTGCAGCCCGCCTTCTACCGACACTTCGGGTATGACCGGCCGCTGTACCTCTTGGCGCACTACGGCGTCTTCTACACGCCGCTGCGCGACTACATCAAGAGGCTCGGTGCCATCCACGCCAGCCGGCCAAATGCGCGCGAAGTGTTGAACTCCGGTGCCGTGGTGCTGGTTTTTCCCGGCGGTGACTATGACGCCTACCGGCCGACGTTCTCGCAGAACGTCATCGACTTCGAGGGCCGGGTGGGTTATGTCAGGACCGCGATCGAAACCGGGGTGCCGATCGTGCCCACCGTGTCCATCGGCGGCCAGGAGACGCAGCTGTTCGCCGCCCGTAACAGCTGGCTCGCGAAACGCTTAGGGCTGCACCGCATTCGGATGGATATCCTGCCGGTGAGCTTCGGGATCCCGTTCGGCATGAGCATGGTCTTTCCGGCGAACATTCCGCTGCCGTCGAAGATCGTGTTCCAGGTCCTCGACCCGATCCACGTCACCGATCGATTCGGTAAAGACCCCGACGTCCACGAGGTGGATGCACACGTGCGCTCGGTCATGCAGACCGCGCTCGACGGCCTCGCCCGCGAGCGCCGCTTTCCCGTGCTGGGGTGACATGTCGGCAGCGGCGCCGCGGCCCGAGTGGACGCCGAGCAACTGGTGTCGGGTTCACCCGGTTGATCGGCGTCCTCGTCGCATACTGGGCAGCATGCCTGTTATCACCGCCGTGCATGGGGACGTCACCGAGCAGTCCGTCGACGCGATCGTCAACGCCGCCAACAATGCCATGCGCGGGGGCGGCGGAGTGGACGGCGCCATCCACCGCGGCGGCGGTCCCGCAATCCTGCGCGACTGCGTTGATAGATTCCCCGACGGACTGGCCACCGGTGACGCCGGTTGGACGACGGCGGGGGATCTGCCGGCACGGTGGGTGATCCACACCGTCGGTCCGAACTACACCGCCGGCCAGCGGGATCGGTCGCTACTGGTGTCGTGCTATCGCCGCGTCTTGGAGGTGGCCGACGAACTCGGTGCGAAATCCATTGCGGTTCCGCTGATCAGCGCCGGCATCTACGGTTGGCCGCGCCACGACGCCATCGCGGTCGCACTCGAAACCCTCGGCTCTGCCGACACCGGCGTTGAGGAGGCTCGTGTGGTCGCGTTCGACGCCGAGACGCACGGGCACGTTCTCGCCCAACTGGGCGCGAAATAATTGGCGTCGGAATCCCGCTCTGGGTGAACCTAGGCTCAACTCTCATGGGTGACTACGCGCAAACGCTGTGCGATGTGGATGTCACCGACGCCGAAGCGGACGAGCTCAAGCATCGCCTCCTGACGTGGCTGGTCGACAAGCGGGTCATCCGCCCGGAGCTCACCGACTGCGGGATGAGCAGCGCGGGTGGCCATGCTCCCGGGGAGAACTACGGCTACGCGATCTATGGGCGGGAGGACGCGACGTTGGACCCACCGCGGCTGTGGGCCAATGGGATGGAGATCGACACCGGGCGGCGGGTCTATTGGGGGCGGGACCTGGAGAGAAGCCGGCGGGACGGAAATCGTCACAGTGAGAAAATGATCGAATGGGGCCCTTGGGCTTTGCGTCGGGGAGGGTGTTCGTACTCCGCGCGTCGGACGTTGTCTCGCTAGGTTTTCCAATTGCGGATCCGTTCGCCGGGTGACACGCAGCGCCGCCCGATGGCCAAGCGTCGACCCGATCGGCGACTAGCCACGGCGATCGCCGAACAGAGCTCGACCAAGATATTTCGTCACAGTGACGTATCCGCCACGTTCAACCGATGCGGGCGACAGGGGAGGGCCGGCGCGGCTCGGCCGGTGTCGGGCGTTCCAAGCCATACCGCGGCGGGCAACGGAACGCCGCGTGACCGCCAACAGGCACTGGGCCCGAACGCCGGCGGTCATCAATCAGATGCACATAAGGGCAGCGAAGTTCTCCGGGTCGGCGCGACAGAGGGGCAACGAAAAGCGGGACTGTCCGATCCGGGACATCTTGAGAGTGCGAGGGAGGGCTGACCAGCTCACTCTCAATTGATTGCGGAACGGCCCAGCCGGATGTGTCCGGCGAAGGCCTGACAGTGGCGGATAGTTTCCAGGGGAGCATGACAGTGCCGGATCGCGCTATCTCGTCCGGGCCCAACTGCGGGATTGACATCATCGCCGGCCGCAGAGTCCTCCCACTCGATTGCCCGACCTCGGTTGAGGTGAAGCCTGGCGGGCGGCCGGTGCGCCGGTGGCATCGCAAGCGCTACTGGCCAGCATGGGGTGGCATCTGTAAGGCGCTGAAGTCGAACGAGTTGCGTTTGACGCATAGCATGACGCCGATGTCGTCGATGCCGTTCTCGAACTACGACCGTCTCGATGGCGACATCCGCAGTCATCTACAGCTGAGCGCCCAGATCTCCCCGCGACGGCAGACCGCGGACGACATTTCGAGTCGCCTCACTGTTGACGGTCGAGATGCGCGCGAGACACGACACTCGCGAAAGCGAAAATGATCGATCTGCGTCATTAACTAAAGTTTGAATGTTAGGTTTAGGGCGTCGCCTAGCGTAAGGATCGTCTATGAACGAGCTGCCCGAACCCTCACGGTGGTTCACGGATCACTTCGGCGAGCACAGCCAGAACGTGATACTCGCCCTCGCGAAGGCTGGTCGCACAGCTCATGAGCGCGCCCTCGACGCCAAAGCCGGAAGTCAACTCACCTCGAACGAGGCCTATGGGGCGTTTTGGGTGATCTTGCCGGAGGAGGTTGCAGCACACTTGGCGTTCCTGCCCGGGCGCGAGGTCATACGGCCCACCGGCAGCCGTTATGACCTCGTCGTCTTCGATGGCACTCTGGTGTTCCCTGCGAAGTGCGGTCGAGGATCGTCGGGGGCTGATCGGATCAAGTTGGGACACTCAGACTTCCGCCGTCGAGTCTTCTCGCTCGAAAGCGGAACTGACTCCGGCGTGCAGGAGCACCTGGAGTTCGACTACTGCTTGGCCGGCGACTTAAATGCCGCGGTCAAGGACGGTTCCTTCGCCTCGGCCACTCAAGTAGCGCTGGTGGCCTACGACGTGTCCGCCCGCGGCGGTCTTCAGCATGTCTATGCAGGTGAGGCAACTCTTGATTCGTCCGGGCTTGTTACGTGGCACTACCGCGAGGAACTGCAGCTACACCTTCTCGATGGTGAGGGAGTCGCGCTGACAGGCCTCAACGAGGCAGCCGGGCGATTTGATGACGCGCCGCTTCCCGATAGCGACCTGACCTTGCGCGCACCCGGCGAGCCGTCGACCCAGGATGCCGACGCCGAAACTGCAGCTAGCACGGGAACTGAAGGTGCTGTGGATGACCTTCAGTGACAGGGGTCAGCAGTCGGCGTCCATCAGTGATCACGACATCGCCAAAACATTCGACGGTGACCGCTTGCGGCAAGCTCGGCAGCTCGCGCTGCGTACGAAGCAAAGTCTTTCAGAACCACTAGGCGTATCTGCCGCCGCCGTCGGGCAATACGAGTCCGGTGCCACCCCACCCAGAGCTGACCTAATACCGATCCTTGCGCGCGAGCTTGATGTTCCTCGTGAGTTCTTCGCAGCGGGCCGGCCGCTCGCTCGACTAGAAGCCGCAGATGCGTTCTTCCGAAGCCTTCGCGCGACGACGGCAAAGCAACGAGCCAAGGCCATTTCCTACACCGAACAACTATGGGAACTGATGCATGCCGTTGAGAAACATGTTCGACTACCCCCAGTCAACCTTCCTGGTTTCGGCGGCGGTGAAATTGAACCTGGCGCGTTCCCCAGCGACCCGGTGGCGGCAGCAAGAGCGTTGCGAAAAGCATGGCGGCTGGGCACGGAACCGATCGCGCATCTCGTACGCACTATCGAGAACCAGGGCATCGTTACTGTACTGGTGCCTTTCGCCGAGAACGAGGTCGCGCGCATCGATGCCTTCTCCACTCTGTCGCTGTCGCGACCGATCATCGTCCTGTCACCCGACCGCGCAAACGACATCTATCGGCACCGATTTACCGCTGCGCACGAGCTCGGTCATCTCGTCTTGCACGGAGAACTCGCTGGTGGAGATCCTGCACTAGAGAGGGAAGCGGATCGATTCGCCGCCGAGTTCCTAACTCCCAGCTTGGTCATCCATGACCTTCTCCCTCGACGGATCGACTTCCGCAAGTTGAACCGCCTGAGCGAACAGTGGGGCGTATCAATCAAGTCACTGATCTACAGGTGCAGAGAGGTCGGTCTACTGTCTGACGCCACAGCTCGCCGAGCGTACATCCGCCTCAACTACCTCTCGGAGCAGGGCGTGATCGCAACCCAGCCCGTGTATCAGTTCCCGGGCGAGGTACCTGCCCTTCTTCGCCGGGCCGTCGAACTGGCAGAGGTGAACGGCGTCACCATTACCTCATTAGCTCAAGAGCTTGCCTGGAAACCATCGCAGGTTCGTCGCATGCTCGGCGACGCAGACGAACGTCCGGCTCTCCGCTTGATTTAGCCAGCACTCCCGTCCACCAATCCCGAATTCGGAGACTCAAATCTTGACCAAAACTCACCCGCTAGCGCAACAAGTCGACTACCTGCGAGCAGCCCTTGAACAAGAGAAGAAACCTATCGGGATACTTCTTGGTGCGGGCGCTCCGATGTCGATTCGGATAGGCGAACAACCTCTCGTTCCTGGACTGGAAGCGCTTACAGCCTTTGTGCTCAGCGATGTGAGCGAGGATTACCGCACCGCTATAGAAGCTCTCGTCAGCCACCTCGACGAGAGTGAGCGCAGAAACCTCGAAGCGATCCTCAATTACGTCCGCGCAATCGCGACCCTGCCTGGAGCACTGCCCGTTCGAGGAATCGAGAAGGCCACGTTAGAAGCCCTCGACTCCGCAATATGCCGAGTAGTAAGAGAGCGTGTCAACGTTGACTTGCCGCAGAACGATAATCCGTACTTATCTCTGGCTCTATGGATCCGCGCTGTCCGAAGGCTGACGCCGACTCAGGTGTTCACAACCAACTATGACCTGTTGATGGAGCAAGCATTTGAACGTCACAGGGTCGCCTACTTCGATGGGTTCATGGGCTCGCATGAACCCATCTTCGATCTTGAAGCGATCGAAGAAGACGACTTGCCCTCCCGTTGGACTCTCCTTTGGAAACTGCATGGCTCCATCAACTGGTCTCAAGATGAGTCTGGAAATGTAATTCGACGCCCCGCAAAAATAGACGACAAATATTCCGCTCTGGTCTACCCGAGTCATTTAAAGTATGATCAGAGTCGACGTCTTCCATATCTCGCGATGATGGACAGATTGAAGGTATTCTTGCGTAAACCCGGCGCGATTCTAGTGAGCTGCGGTTTCTCTTATCGGGACCAACATATTAATGAGGTCATAGATCAATCTCTACGCGCGAATCCCACTGCAAGCGTTCACGCCATGCTCTACGGCCCCTTGGATGACTACCCTGAGGCGGCTAAAATGGCGTCAGGCCTCCATAACTTAGTGCTTCTTGCGCAAGATTCAGCGATTATCGGCGGGAGCCGAGGGGCTTGGGCTGCACGCGATGACGAAGCCGGCGAGGAAGCTCGGACCTGTGATCTCGGAGATTTCGTAGCATTTGGCGCCTTCCTCCAAGGCCTGACCGGGGATTCTGCGCACATCGAAGTTGAGGTGCAGGATCATGGTTGATCCGACTCACATCGCTGATGTTACGAATGTCCAAGGCGACACGATTACCGCCGCGGTACGTCCTGAAGCAGCACCCGGACTCACATTCTCGAAAGGCCATGCCTACTTTGTTGGACAAGTCGGAGCGTACGTCAGAATCCCTTTGGGGCTAGTCGACCTCTTCGCGATCGTTGTTCAAGTCGGATCGACCGCACACGACGAGGAAGCGATCAGTGGTGCCGTCCCCGGGCGCCCGTGGCTACGCCTTGAGCTGCTCGGCGAAGCACACCGCGACGGCTCCTTTGAGCGCGGAGTTGCGCGCTACCCATCAATAGGGGACCGAGTCGTTCTCGTGACTGCCAATGACCTGAGCCTTCTGTACCGCGTGGAGGACGAAGCCAAGTCTCTGCGTATCGGCCACGTGGCTAACGCGCCCCACTTACCAGCCCTCGTAGATGTAACAAAGCTCGTAAACAGGCATACCGCAGTCGTCGGCAGCACAGGTAGCGGAAAATCAACAACGGTATCGGCCATACTCCACGGACTCACTGCCTCCGACAGATTCCCCTCATCTCGGGTTCTTGTGATTGACGTGCATGGCGAGTATGGCCATGCCTTCGGAGGGTCTGCACTTTGTTTGCAGGTGGATGCCGATGAACTCGCGATCACCGAAGGTAATAAGCACCGGCAGCAACTTTGCCTGCCTTACTGGGCCTTACCCTTCGAGGACTTCTTGTACCTTTCACTCGGCACGGTGGATGATAACTCTGCAACGACAATCCAGCAGATGGTTATCGAGTCCAAGAGAACCTACGTCAGGAACCATCCTGAACTGGGATTGAACCCAAACGGGGTGACAGCAGACACTCCGGTTCCGTTTAGCGTGCGCCAGCTATGGCTCACGCTTCATGAGATGCACTTCGCTACTCACACAGTTCAATCGAACGCACAAACGGACGCAACCCGCGCATACGCAACAGATAAGTCCGGAGTTCCGCTGATAGGCGATGCGGAATCCGTGTCGCCCCCCACCTTTGAGCCGACAGTCCCGAGCAAAATATTTTTGAGTGGAGCAGCTATCAACGTGCGGCGCCAAACCAACTCTCTTGGAGCAAGACTGCGCGATCCTCGATATAATTTCTTGTTCCGACCGGGCAAGTGGGATGTCGACGACTCGACAGGTGAAGTGTCGAGCGACCTTGGCGACTTCCTGGAGACTTGGCTCGGAGCCAAGGAGTCGGTAGTAATCGCTGATCTCTCCGGCGTTCCCAACCAAGTGCTTCAGAGAATCGTCAGCGTCTTGTTGCGCCTGCTCTACGAAGCACTAATTTGGGCAAGGAAGCTCTCGGAAGGTGGTCGAGAGCGTCCACTTCTCATCGTGCTCGAAGAAGCCCACCGTTACCTCAACGACAGCAAGGACGCCGCCGGAGAAATCGTGGAGAGAATCGTCAAGGAAGGGCGGAAGTTCGGCGTCGGAACAATGATAGTGAGCCAACGGCCGAGTGAAATCAGGGCGACCGTTTTGTCGCAGATCGGATCTTTCGTTGTCCTCCGGCTCAGCAATACCTCGGATCGGACTTTAGTCCGTTCCAGTCTTCCGGACAACCTCTCCGGACTCTTCGACGCCGTTCCGGTTCTCCGCACAGGCGAAGCAATTATAACGGGTGACATTGTGAAGCTTCCTACACGAGTAGTCATCGAGTCTTCGAACCTGACCCGCCCCGACAGCTCCGATCCAGATGTGGTCGGCCGGAGGCTTCCGGGTGGCTGGGATGCGCCGCGACTTCCACAGGATTACGCAGATGTTGCTTGGGCGTGGCGGCATTTAACACCTCATAGTCGTCGAGTAATCCGCACAATCGCTAATAACACAGGAGAGAAATAGCCACATGGAACGCACTTTCGTTTCGAGCTCAAACTTGAACTCGGTCGGGTACGATGAGGCAAGCATGACGCTTGAAGTTGAGTTCAAAGACGGCTCCCTGTATCAGTACTTTGACGTTCCAGGCTCCATGCATCAAGGGCTGATGGGAGCGAGCAGCGTGGGGCAGTACTTCACGCAGAACATTCGCAATGCTTTCAGGTACTCCCGACTGTGACGCGCGATAACACGTCAACAAGGTCATACATGACGGACCGATTGATGACCTTGATCACTTCTGCCGCGTCACGCTCATGCAGGGGATCGTAGAGCCGCGGTAGGACACGGCGTCCCACATCCGCTCCATCGCCCGGGACAGGGTCGCCACCACGATCACGGTTTTATCGCACACCCGCGGGGTTACTGCCCCAGGCTTTGGGCTGTGGTGCACCATTAGGAACCATGGGCACCGCTGACACCGCCATGCATATCGCCGCCACCGGCACCCTAGTGAGCATCGGCTACGAGGGGAAGACAGTCGATGATCTGGTCGCCCAGCTGCTCGAACGGAGCGTTCGCGTTCTCGTCGACGTACGGCTGACTCCGCTCAGCCGCAAGCCTGGTCTGTCCAAGACAAAGCTCGCTGAGGCCCTTCGTGCCGCCGGTATCGACTACGTTCACCACCGCGCCCTGGGCAACCCGAGGGACAACCGCGCCGGGTTCCGAGCTGGTGAGCCCGAGTCCCTGATGAGATACCGCGAGGTCCTCGACACCACCGACGCGACGGACGCTCTTGCACACGTCTGCGAACTCTTGGATGGTGGTGTGGTTGCCTTGCTCTGCTTCGAGCAAGACCACGCCGAGTGCCACCGGAACGTCGTCGAGACCACGAGGGAGTATCGTCACTGTGACGTATCTACCGCAGCCATCCGGGTGGCGGCGGACGGTGCTAGGCGCGGCTCGATAGCGGCACGGTCCGGCGCTCTCATGTATTTGCAGATCGCGCCTAGGGGAACATTTCGCCAGTCCGGCACTGTCATCTAATCCTGGAATACGGTCGGCACAGGCGGAGCTCGGTCGCCGTCTACGGCGCATCCGCGAGCGGCGACCTGCGTCAACGGGGCACTGTCAGGTTTTCGCGGAATCAGGGGCCGAATCGGACAGCTCGCAGGTAATCGCGGATCACTATCAACAAGTCCTGGAACGGACAGGGACATCCATGCTGCTTGACCTGGGTGGATCCAAACCTGCTGGTCGGTAAAGTACCGATAAGCCACATTATGTCAGATAAACCACTGCATATTGCATCAGGTGAATCAGCATCCCCCTCCTTGCTGACCGCCGCTCCTTCCATCGTTTTCGGTTGGTGCGCAGGACTTTCCGCAGTCAGGACCTAGGCGCGGTCCGCGCCGGCTCCAACAGTGTGGACCCATCCGCGGCCGGTGGGAGCGACACGCTGACCTGGGGTCTTGACTTGATGATGCAACAGATGAATCATTGATTCATCTGTTGATACCAGATGAGCGGGGGCTTCGGGTGGCAGTCGATGACGTCGGACGCGCGTATCTGGTCAGCTCAGTCAGGCCTCTGCACCCTGAAGAACAAACGGTCACGGAGATGCTCCAGGGCTGGCGCAACCAGCAGCTCAGCCGCAATCTGCAGTTCGGGACTATCGACCGCCGCATCAAGCAGGTGCAGCGCTTCATCGAGCACTCGAACGAGTTCCCCTGGACCTGGACCGTCGCGATGGTCGACGAGTTCTTCGGTGACCTTCGCGGTATCCATAAGCTAGCCCAGTCGTCGATCCGTTCGTATCAGGTCGGCCTGCGACTGTTCTGCTCCTACGTCAGTAATCCGGACTACGGATGGGATCGCGTATGCGAGGAACTGTTCGGGACCCACCCGTCCCAGGTCTTCTTCGACTGGAACACCGCTCGACACGTCCAGGAGAACGAGGCTCAACCCGAGAAGCGCGCATTCACCAAGCGGGAACTTCAAGACTTCTTCGACCATGCCGATGAGCAGGTATCTGCCGTCGTAGCTTCGGGCAGAAAGGGTTGGCTGCCCGCCTACCGCGACGCCGTGATGTTCAAGTTCGCCTACGCGTATGGTTTGCGATTCAACGAACTGTCCCATCTGCAGACGGTCGATTTCGCGAGGAACCCCCACGCGAAGGAATTTGGAAAGTTTGGGCTCGTTCATGTGCGATACGGCAAAGCGAAGAAGGGCTCCCCGCCGAAGCAGCGCAGTGTCCTGACAGTCTTCGACTGGACACCAGAGGTACTGGTCGACTGGCTGGAGAATGGCCAGCACCATATGGACGACGGGATCGACCTGTTCCCGAGTGAACGCGGAAACCTAGTTTCGGAGACCACACTCATCAGGCGATTCCGACGCTACTGCCACGATCTGGACCTCTCGCCCGGGCTCGACCTCCATTCGTTCCGCCGGTCCTACGCAACCCACCTGCTCGAAGCGGGCTGGGACGCGATGTTCGTCCAACACCAAATGGGTCATGAACACGCATCCACCACAGCGATCTATAGCTGTGTTAGCAGCGACTACCGCACTAGGACACTGCGAAACGCCCTCGATGCCACCATCGCCGCTGCGCTACAACCGAACCAGAACGGCGACGCCGGATGAAACGCGATGTCGACTACCAATGGCGCCTCGCCGAACTCATGGCGGGCAACCAGATGCACAACAGCACCGACCTCATCCCACGATTGAATGAACGCGGCATCACGCTGTCACGGCCCCAGGTTTACCGGCTCGTCCACCAACGCCCCGAACGAGTCTCTCTTAAACTCATCGCTGCGCTCTGCGACATCTTCGACTGCGGCCCAGAAGATCTCGTCACGGTCACCGCTGCCGACGCCCGCAAGAAAGCCGCTAGCGCCGGCCGAGAAAACGTCGTCGAACTCAACAAGGCCATCCGCCCCAAACGTGCTCGGATCCTCAGCGATGACGATTGAACCGCAGCGCCGTAACACCGTCCGCGGACGACCCAAAGTCACCGACGGATCAATGGAATGCGCTCGCTGCCACCGCGAGATACGGCGCACGGCAGCAACATGGCGAGACGGCCGCATCTGCAATTCCTGCTACTACGAAGCAACCAGCCTCTACGGCGACTGCCCCAGCTGCGGATTTCACCGCCTCCTGCCCGGCCGGCTGGACATCGGCGAGCAACCCGTGTGTCGAGACTGTGCGCGTATCCGCCAGAACTTCTATTGCAGGTCGTGCAACGAGGAACGCCGACCCTACCGCGGCAACGTATGCGCACGTTGCAGCCTCCGCGAAGACCTTGAGCGGGCGTTCCTCCACCCGGACTCCCCCGCGAGCTTCACACAACTCATCGACGCCCTGTGCGCAGCCAATCGCGCCGAGAGCATCATCACGTGGAAAAGATCGGACAAGGTTCAAGGACTCCTACGCTCCCTCGGAGATGGCACCACTCCCCTCACCCACGACGGCCTGGACCAGTACGAGCCCGCGGGCCGGCACGTCGACCACCTACGGGCCATCCTGCAGCACCATGACGTAATTCCCGCACGTGACAGGTATCTCGCCTACTTCGAGCGGTGGATCGAAGACAAGCTCCACCCAGTCTCAGATCCCGAGATCGCCACGCCAATCAGGCAATTCGCCACCTGGCACCACCTCAGGCGAATCAACGACTTAGCACTTTCTGGGGTTTCAACCCGAGGGCCCGTTCACGCCTCGAAGCAGGACATCACAGAAGCACTGAAGTTCCTCGAGTGGCTTCGCGCCCAACACGGACGAACGACAGCCAACTGCACACAGCAAGATGTGGACCTCTGCGTCACCACAGGTCCAACAACGCGGCACCTCATCCGGACGTCCATCATTTGGTGCAAAAGGATGCGGGTGAACCGATCAATCACGCTCGGACACCGTCAGGCCAAAACGGTCCGAGTCTTCACACAAGACCAGCGGCGTGAGTGGATTCGCGAACTTCTGTCCGGCTACAACGAATCGCTCCCCTACCGCATCGCTGGAACGCTGCTACTCCTCTACGCCCAGCCACTCGTGAAGGTCGCAGCCATTCCGATGAGCAAGGTGCTTGTCGCGCCGGATGGACTGTCCCTCGAACTTGGGGTGACACCATCGCCCGTGCCCGAGCCATTCGCCGAGATGCTTAGGCGTCACATCAGCGGCAGACCGAATCTTCGTACAGGCGGGGCCAATAACAACCCGTGGCTGTTTCCTGGATACCGACCCGGCGAGCACCTGCACCCGAACACCTTGATGGATCGGCTTAGGGAGCTGGGGATTGATCTTCTAGGGGCGCGGAACACCGCCTTACGAGAACTAGTGACGCAGTTCCCGCTCCTGTGGTGGCCGAGATGCTCGGCTATAGCGACCAAGTCCTGCATAGGCACGCGACTCTGGCAGCGCAACCCTGGGGTCGCTACGCGCGACCTGCAGGCTAAGGCAACGCAAACCCAAAGGGGCCCATACAGGTTGAGAGGCTGGATGATTACGTGTATATAGAACGATTGCAGGTCGAGTCAGAGGGCTTCCTGGCGGGATTGGATCTCCGATTCGACACCGGACTCAACGTGATCATCGGTGCGCGTGGTACCGGAAAGACCTCGATAATCGAGTTGATCAGGTATTGCACGAATGCAGAGGCGTTCACTGAAGATGCAGCTGCCCGTGGATCTCAGCAAGCAATTGCGATCTTGGATGGCGGCGCGGTAACACTCACTGTGCGCGACCAAGACAGCCGCTTTGAGATAACCCGATCTGCAGCAGGGCACTTCAGTCGGACTCAATCCACCAAGATCTCCTGCACAGTGCTTGCTCAGAATGAAGTGGAAGCGATCGGCGCCCAAGCCTCTGGTCGACTACGCCTATTGGATAGGTTCCGCAAGACTAACGAGATGGATCAGCGGAAGCTCGATTCACTCCAATCGCAGCTTCGTAGCCAGACCGTTGAGATCGCAGCGATCATCGCGGAGGGCAGTTCGATTGCGGACGAAATCGAATCGCTGGGCGCCGTTGAAGCGGAACTCGCCTTGGCACAGGAGGCTCAGCAAGCGGTGTTGGGGGCTTCTGACGCTACCGACGTCCAACAAACTGACCTCAAACGCCTGCAAGAAACTAGCCGCTTGATCGCGAACCGCGAGCAGATCCTTCTAGCGGAGGAATCCCGGGTCACCGACTTCCGGCAAGCTCTCGAGGAGTTGTCCGGCATGACCAGAACGCTGCTGCGCGATTGGCCATCCGATGCTGGAAACGACCCGATTTCCCAACGCCGTTCGTTCGTGAGCGATGTGTCCCGGGCGCTCAACTCAGCGGCCGAAGCTGTCGCCCGATTGGCCGAAGGCATCGACGACGCAAACCGAGCGACGCTATCCCTGAAAAGCAGCGTTGATGTTCAGAGTCGCGAGCTGCGTCAGCGGTTGGAAGCGGTTCAGAAGGGCATCGGTCAGGCATCGAGGCTAGTGGCATCGCTAGAGGAGAAGCGTGGGCGGCTCCAAGCGCTCCGGAATGTCCTGGAGGAACGTCGCACCCACTATCTCGACCTAGTCGAACAGCGGGATGCTGTTTACAGGAGTCTTGATCGCAGACGAAGCGAGATCTACGAACAGCGGACATCGATTGCATCGGATCTCAGCCACGCACTTGCTCCGACGATTCAAATCAGGCTTACCCGATCTGAGAACGTAGATGACTACCGCTCGGCAATTGCCGCGGCGTTACGCGGCAGCGGAATCCACTACAACACGTTAGCCCCGCAACTCGCGCGAGAAGTCAGTCCGTTAGAGCTCGCTCACTGGGTGGAATCATCCGACGTCGAAGCGCTCGCATCAACTCTCTCCATCAGACGAGATCGCGCGCAATCTGTAATCGAGAATCTGTCGGGACCAGGCCTGGGAAGGATTATTAGTGCCACCATCGAGGACGGTGTGTCGCTGTATCTACTGGATGGACCGGAATACAAGTCTAGTGATCAGCTGTCAATTGGGCAGCGCTGCACCGTTGTTCTACCGATCTTGCTAGGCACGCACGGCGATCCACTAGTAGTGGACCAGCCGGAGGATCATTTGGACAATGCCTTTATTGCGTCCACCTTGGTGAACTCATTGCGTCGCAGAAACCCAGTCGATCAGATTATTTTTTCCTCCCACAACGCAAACATTCCCGTTCTAGGCGAAGCGGACCAAGTCATAGTCATGGAGTCCGATGGAAGACACGGCTACGCGGTGCACCAAGGGACGCTAGACGAGGCTGAGACCGTACGACATATCACCCGCGTAATGGAGGGCGGGATAGAAGCATTCGAAGCCCGTTCCGCTTTCTACGGGACAGCTGGCGCGGCGTCGTGGCCTAATGACCGCTGACCCGATGTCCGGCCTTCGGTCCGACAACCCGTCTATCCGTTTGGCTGCGGCGCGCGAACTAGTTGGTAGTGACCTCTCCGAGAGCATCGGAACGATCCGGCGGATTCGAAGAACAGAATCGGATTCCTGGGTGCGTGCTGCGCTCGACCGGGCGATCGCAAAATGGGAATCCGATGCGGGCGCAGCAAGTACAGGCGAGGGTTGGATTACGGTGCCAGCTGCAGGCGATTTGGAGGACATTCGTGCTGACGCCATCCAGGACGTCACTCGTACTCTGCTGCACGAGATACGACCGCTCGTCGGAGCGGTCGATTCAGCGGCGCGGTACGAAGTCGGTGGCGACTACCAGCAATCCGACACGGGACGTGGTCTGGCCCGGCTGCGCGAATTGCTCGGTGCAATCCAGACGCTTCATGACGCCGCAGCTGCTCCGAGAATAAGGGAGTTTGATCTTGCCGACCTGGTTGTCGAAGAGATTGCAGTACAAGGCTTTTCCGGCAAGCAGGTACTTCCAACGCGTACTGATCCGGTGGTGGTCGGTGGCGATCCAGATTTGCTGAAACTGGCATTGGGCAACGCACTTAGAAATGCTGTGGAGGCTAGCGAGACAACTCAAACGAAGGTTGTTGTCAATTGCGGGGCGACTTCGCAAGATGCTTGGGTGGCCGTCTTGGATGACGGCGTCGGCCTACCTGAAGCGAGTGACCGCGTATGGGAACCAGGTATCACGAAGAAGTCGAAACAGAAACACTTTGGATGGGGGTTGCCGATCGCTCAACGGGCTGTACATTCGTTCGGCGGATCAATCAGGCTGCAGCCACGCGAGCATGGAGGAACAGTGTGTGAAATTCGTTGGAGCCTGCACCCAAAGGAGGTGACGACTGCATGAGCATGCAGATCCTGTTAGTGGAGGACGAAGATACCAGTGCGGAACTAGCTATCACTTCTATTCGGAGAGTGGATGAATCAGTAGAGGTAGTAGTGATGGGTGACCGCGACTCTGCTATCAATGAAATTCGTCAGCATGACCATGATCTAATCATTTGCGATATTCGCATACCACCGAATTCCCAAAGCGTGGATATTGACGAAAGCCACGGTCTAGCGGTCCACGCTGTCGCTCGCGATGTTTGTCCTGGTACTCCTTTGGTGTTCCTTACCGGATTCAGAACTTCAGACGCAACTCGCCGGCGCCTATCGGCAGGTGGAGTTAGTGACATCTTTGGCCTGCGCGCTCATCCAATGGTGCAGCTAGTGGATAAAGACGACCCCCTCCGCCTAGAGGACGTCGTGAGGGAGTTCGTAGAAGCTCTGGCGACGCTGGATATCGCTTGCGTGGTCCATAACGACAACGACGTGAACCCCGCGTTCGTGCGGGCGGTGCAGACATACGCTTCATACACGAACCACAGTGCAGCCAACGTCCAATCCAGTTCGGGCCTGTCGGGAGCCACGGTTGGCCGCGTACGCCTAGAATCACAAAGTCAAGCTGCAGCAAACTTTATCTTGAAGGTTCTCCCATTCGAGGACGCCGCTGATGAATTCGAGCGCTACAGAAATTTTGTTGCCAGCCGGCTAGCCCCTGGCGTCTTCGCGCCCACGGTGATGTCTATTTCCGCGGGCCTCCGTAAGCAATCTGGCCTTATTTCTACGTTAGCTGGTGATGGTTATCAATCAGTTTTTCGATTGCTCCGAGAGAATCCGTCGGAGGCCGCACGCGTAGTTTCACATCTCCGCGACAAGTTGGCTCCTTGGTACGATAACCCCGCGACGAATATGATCACTCTGCGAGAGTTGCGGCGCGAGAAGGCCTCGGACGACGTGACATCCAGGCCCGAACCACTTGGCGACCGACTTGACGTCATCGAGGAACTCGAGATCGAGATGCCGAGAGTAATCACTCACGGCGACATGCATGGGGAAAACATCCTCGTAGACAGGCGAGGCCAGCCATTACTGATCGATTTTGGTGATGTTGGTTTCGGGCACGCGCCCGTAGACCCTGTGACCTTGGAACTGAGTTTGATCTACCACGTCGAGGGTCCAGCTCGCGATAACGCAATTGGCTCATCGATCGACTGGCAGTCCTGGCCCGACATTTCTCAATGCTACGGGTCGAGTCCACTGTCAGCGTTTGCCAGTGAATGCCGTTCTTGGGCAGATGAAGTCGGGTCCCCTCGCGCAACACTAGCGTTCGGGTATGCGCACTCACTAAGGCAACTGAAGTACCCAGATGTCGCTGCGCAGATCGCTATCGCGATCGCTCAGGCCTGCGCCGGGGCTATTTGAATGCGCAACAAAGACTGTTCGGCACTAGCTCGACACCCTTTTGTCGGCACAAAGAGGAGGCGACGTGATGTTGCGGGAGCCAGAGCTTCTCTTCCGCCGATTTGAAGAGGATGCAGAGACAAAGAGCGGAGCGCGTCACAAGTTTCAATTGCTCGTGACCGATCTGGTCAAGCTTGACCATCCCAATGCCTCTACGGTCGAGGGACCAGGCGGCAGAGACTGGGGCGTCGACACTTTTGTCGGTGATTTCAACGGAGCCCTGAGTGTGTGGCAGTCAAAGTTCGTGCTGAAGTGGAACACCCCAGATCCACAGGCTCAGGTCCGTTCGTCATTCAATCGCATTGTGGAAGACGCTGGTCAGCGCGGGTTTGTCATCGAGAGGTGGACGCTGTGCGTCCCATGCATCCTGTCCCCCGATCAACAAAAGTGGTTCGACGGGTGGGCAAAGCGAATGGGACAACGCCACGCGATCGACGTAGCGCTATGGAATGGCTCAGAAATCCGGCATCGGCTACTCCAACAGAACGCCAGGGACATCGCAGTCGCCTACTTCCCCGAACTTGTGGGGAGACAGCCGATCAACAGACGTTTCCCGCGCAGATCGGCATATATCGAACAAGTGCGCGATATGGAGGCGAAACAACTACAGAAACGTGACGTCGAGTTGGCCGAGCTTGAGGCCTTCTGTCGCGGTGATGAAACGTATGTGTGGTGGCGTGGCGCTCCATGGTCAGGAAAATCGGCTCTTATGGCCACGTTCGTCTTGCATCCGCCGCCTGGCATGGAGGTGGTTTCGTTCTTTATCACCCGGCGCCTCGAAGGTCAGGCCAGCGGTGCAGCCTTTACGAAGGCGATGTCGGAGCAGCTAGCGGACCTTGTCGGTGAGACAACTTCGCCGGTCATGGGTTGGGAGGAGGTTCATTTCCGACAACTACTGCGTGACGCCGCCGATGTCTGCGTGGCAGGAGATCGAAAGTTGGTCTTCGTCGTCGACGGTCTTGATGAGGCTCAGGGAAAAGGCATCGCAGCGCAGCTCCCCAAGCGGCCTCCGCCTGGAGTAAAGGTGATCGTCACTAGCCGTGAACATCCCAAGCTGCCACCTGACTATCTCGATGATGATCACCCACTTCTCCGGTGTCGCATACGGAACCTTGAGCCATCCGAAGAGGCGCTGGAAGTCCAACGCCGGGCTGAATGGGAACTCAGGGAAGGGATTCTCAAAGACGGATCGGAGTCGATCCGTCACCTGCTGGGTTTGGTAGTCACTGCAAGAGGCCTTACTGCGACCGATCTCCACGATCTCACCGGCCTAGAGCCCTACAAGGTCGAGGAGTTGGCGATCGGCCAATATGCGCGCACATTCGAGAACCGTTCTAATCCCGGCTACGCAGACGATCGAGTTATCTTGCTAGCACATGATGAACTTCAAACGCAGGCTGCGAACGCGCTCGGCGAGGCAAAACTGGCTGAGTACCGTCAAGAACTTCACGACTGGGCGGCTTGGTACCGAGAACTTGGCTGGCCGAAGAACACACCTATGTACCTGCTGCACGGCTATCCTCGGCTGCTGCTATCTCGTAAGGATTCGGAGAGGCTCGGCGCCCTCGCTGCCGACGAGAGCCGGCATCGTTGCCTTCGCATTGTCACCGGCGCCGATGCGGGCGCCATCTCCGAACTCCAGGCGGCACTCCGCCTCGCTCGTCAGCAACGCAGGCCCGACCTGCTTTTGATGGCGAGGCTCGCGTTGCACCTCGGACAATTATCTGATCGAAATGCTGACACTCCTTCCGATCTCCCTGCCGCGTGGGCGCGGATTGGTGCCCGAGGCCGTGCGATCGGACAAGCTCAGTCGATCGCAGACGACACCAGTCGGAATCAAGCTCAGAGACTTCTCGTTACGACCTTCCTTGAACTGGGCGAGCTGAAATGGGCCGCCATCGTAGTGGATTCGATGACCGACTTCATCATGAGCAGAGCGAGCCGCATCGAAGTCGCATCGGCAATTGCTGCGGTCGACCCAGCTCGCGCACTTGAGTTCGCTGATGAGGAAGAGCCGCGACGAGCCCGACTGCTCGCCCTAGCAGCTCGCGCACGAGCATCGGTAGGCGAGACCGACCACGCTCGCACGCTGGCCGAACAAGCCGAATCGGCCTGCCGCGCTTCGTTCGCTCAAGCTGACGGGGAAGAGGACTTCGGATACGTTGCGCAAGCGTGGATGGCCATAGACGAATCGCGGGCGCGGGAGTTTTCTGAGTGGGCTTATGAGCGAGCGCTAACGAAGGAGCGGTCGTTGCTTTACCGCACCAATTTACTTCGCGACGCGGCCGAGGCGTTGGCAGCAGCTGGTGAAGTTACTCGTGCCCTTCAAGCCGCGAACGATGCCTTTGCATGTCTCGAAGAGCTTTCCCATCCGGTGCGGCGACATGCAGCAATGCTGGAAGCCGGCGCGGCCTATGTCGCCGCCGGTGCATGGGACGACGCGGCTCAGCTAGCCCAAACTAATATCGATGCCGTAGGACAAGATGTCCTTGTCGGCGTCATGGCGGGATTGGCGGCGATCGACGCTGCGGATAGGGCTGTCTTGCTTGCATCGTCCATACGCTGGGACGGTGTACGTGCAAGGGAGCTTTCGTCCGCTGCAGTCATAGCCGGTGCCGGTGGCCACACAAACGCTGCCGGTTCGCTCGTCGCGGCTGCCGACAATGCGGTCCGTGGGGCTCTGTCGGAAGGCCTGGCAGAAGGTTTCGCTCACGACGGTCTCCCACTCCAAGCCGTTGTCAGCGGATGGCTAGCAGTGGCGGATGCCGAACGGGCAACCTCGCTCCTGATCGATGCTGAGGCGCAAGCCAAGCGATTCATAGCTCAGCGACCAAAGATTCTGGCGTCGGTTGCGCTGGGATGGACCGTGATGGGCGACATGGACCGTGCTCGCCAGCTACTGCTTGAGGCTGAGGACATCGGGCGCGCACGATCAGACATCACTTGGTGGGTGGCAGGTCTCGGCGCAATCGCGAAAGGATGCGCCGCCGTTGGCGCCTCAGCACGTGCTCTTAAGGCCGCCGAGGCGGCGGAGGAGTTGTCCGTCGTACTGCCGACTAACCGCAGTAGCTCGCGCCATCGAGCCACCGTCGACGTCGCGCGCGCTTTCGCCGCAGCGGGCAAGGCAAAGCGCGCGATAAAATTGGCGGAATCGATAAGCGACACATACCTTTCCGCCCTCGCGATCGCGGTGACCGCGGAGGAACTCGCAGCAACTGCGGACCAGGAAACGGTGCGACGCTTGGCTATCCGTGCTGAAACGATCTCGGCTGAATTTCCCCTGATACCGCGCATTCGGGTTTATGCCCAAGCCATGGCCGCGTTCGCGGCAATCGGCGATACCGATCGGTGTTCGGCCTTGGCGATGCAGGTCGACGTGCACCACGAGATCATCTCAGATCCGGGCTATTCGGAAATACTGCTGTGTCTCATCCGCGGCTGGGCATACCTGGGAAAGATTGACCTCGCGCTCGTCGCCATGCACAGCCTGAACAATGTCGACTTCGACTCAAGAACTTTGGCATTGGCAATAGTTGCAGAGGGCGCAGCTCGGGATCCGGAAGAGCAAAGGCGCCGCGTCAATCTCCTCAGGCAGGCCGAGATGCAACTCGAGCTGTTCCTCGATCAGCCCCTCGCCCGCAGTCGGGCCTGGGCTGCAGTAGCCGGCGCATATATAGCTGCGGGTCAGCGTCACGAAGCCGAGGAGGCTGTGGCCAGCGCGCTCGCGGAGGGAGACTGGTCGGCGACACCGGTCGGATTTGCGAACATAGCTCAACAAGCGTTCAGAGAGTTCGCCCAAGACGTGTTGGAAGCCGCGACAGGCGTACTAGGAAGATTACTACTGCGCAACATCGCCCATCGTCCTAAACCTGAAGTACACGCGACGAAGTTGGATTGAACCGGTAATCGGCAGGAGGGCTTTGATTTGTGGGCGATACAAACGCTATCTGCGGTTGCGCGCTCAGCCAACGGCTTATGTTCACCCGCTCGCGTATTTGCGTCATGACCAGCATTCATCGGCTCCCTGTCGCGCGTCCTGAATTGGCGGCGTTTTGATGGGGCACGGCGTTTTCGTCGCGGAGGCCGACGACGGATCTGATGCCATGAATATGCAGCAATCGAATATGCAGGGTTACCAGTAATGCGGATGCTGTGCCCCTATCGCTCTGGCACCACTCAAAGCGGCCCGGCTGCTCGGGAGGCGCCGCCCGGGTGGACACTAGGACGTGGCCCTTTCTGCAACAGTGTTCAAAGTCGAACTCAGCGTCTCCGATGTCGATCACGGTTACTACGCCGATCACGCGCTGACCGTGGCCCGGCACCCCAGTGAGACCGATGAGCGGATGGTGGCGCGGTTGTTGGCTTTTGGGCTTCGCGCCCACCGACTCGGCGACGTCGACGGTGAGTTGACGTTCGGCGCGGGCCTGTCCACCCCGGGTGTACCGGATTTGCAGCTCGCCGACTACACCGGCCGGATCCTCGAGTGGATCAACGTCGGGCAGCCCGACGAACGCGCATTGGGCAAGGCGGCCAGCCAGGCCGACCAGGTACTGCTCTTCCCCTTCGCGGCCGGCGTGGCCACCTGGTGGCGCACTGTCGGCCCCAAAGTGGCAGGACTACCCAACCTTTCGGTGGTGCGGATACCGCACGCATCCGTGCAGGAACTGGCCCGGACTGTTGAGCGACGAATCTCGGCGCAGGTGATGGTGATCGAGGGTCAGGTAACGATGACTGTGGGCGGAGTCGACGTCACCTTTGCGCCCGAGCCGCTGGAATGAACATCTGATCCCGAGGAACTCCTGCCGTTCCGTTGCAGCGTAAACGGTCAACCGAGCACCCCCGCATCCCACGGATTGATGAGTTCGATACCGGTGTCAACAAAGTGCCACGCCACTCACAACGACGGGTCGATCACCTCGTCGATATCGCGGCGTGATCCCGCGGGGTCAACATTCGGAACAGCCTTGTGTGCCAAGGAAACTCCGCGCTTCTGCGCAACGTCTGCGAGTGCTCGGTCAAAGGTGGCAAGCTGCGCTTGGTGGCGAATAGCGACATCAAGCACGCAACAGTCCGGCAGCTTCAATCCCGTACCGGCACGAAGCTCGGCGAGCCGCAACGGCTCGCCATCATCGTATGGAGCAACCACGACACCTGCCGCATCGAGATCGTCACGCATCGCCACTCCCCGACCAACTCGGACGCCGCCGACCAGAACCTCGGCCATTGTGATGGTGTGCACGACCATTCTGCCGGGTGTTCCCGCCAGCAAGATCTCAGTGGCCCTCGAGTGGTGCGCGTCCTTCGGGTTCAAGTGCGCGATGAGCACACTGGCGTCAATGACGATCACGTCGGCCAGTCCGCCCGCAATTCGTCCAGATAGTCCGCATCGAAAGCTTCTCCGTAGCGCCCCGCACTGGCCAGCACCGCTGACCTATGGTCCGCATTCTGCGTGCGGGCGTCCTCGTCAATCGCGTTGGCACCCGCTTCGACCAGATGAATGAGCAGTTTTGAGCGAGGCTCCCCGGGCCACCGCTTAGCGGCGCGATCCAGGGCTCGCGCCACTTGCTCGGTTTCCGTAACTTGATAGCGAGGACGCGCCGTCGGCATCGCCTCAGTGTACCACCATAGAAAATGGTGGTACACCTACTGTAACCGCCCCACCGTCACGTCGATCCGACGAACCTCATGACGCACCACATCCGGGTCGAGGTCCTTCTCGCGGCTGCCGGGTAATACTGAAGCAATGGGCCCCGCCGCTGAGTTCGACTACATCATCGTGGGTGCAGGCAGCGCGGGGTGCCTGCTGGCCAACCGGCTCAGCGCCAACCCGGATCACCGCGTGCTCCTGATCGAGGCCGGCGGCAAGGATGACTGGTTCTGGATCAAGATCCCGGTCGGCTACCTGTACACCATCGCCAATCCCCGCACCGACTGGTGTTTCACCACCGAACCCGACCCGGGACTGGCCGGCCGCAGCATTCTCTACGCGCGAGGACGGGTCATCGGCGGGTGCTCGTCGATCAACGCGATGATCCACATGCGCGGGCAGGCCAGCGACTACGAACTGTGGGCGAAGGCCACCGGTGACCAGCGGTGGCTCTGGGGCGGCCCGGACAGTCCCGGCGAGACACTGGAGATCTACAAGGAGCTGGAGGACTACTTCGGCGGCGTCGACGAGTGGCACGGCACCGGCGGCGAAATCCGCGTCGAGCGCCCACGTGTGCGTTGGAAGGTTCTGGACGCCTGGCAGGCCGCGGCCGCTCAGGAAGGCATCGCCCCGATCGAGGAATTCAATCGGGGTGACAACGCCGGCAGCGCGTATTTCCATGTGAACCAACGCCGCGGCCGTCGTTGGTCGATGGCCGATGCCTTCCTGCATCCGGTCACCCGTCGGCCCAATCTCACCGTCTACACCCAAACCCGGGCCGTGCGGCTTCTGATGGACGACCAGGTCCGCGACGATCAGCGCCGCGGCGCCTGGACGACGGCACAGCATCGCGCCACCGGCGTGCGGCTGCTCAAAGACGGCCACACCCTCGACGTCGCGGCCCGCCGGGAGGTGATCCTGAGCGCCGGGGCGATCGGCTCACCACACCTGATGCAACTCTCCGGCCTGGGCCCGGCCGGGCTGCTGACCGAGCACCAGGTGCCGGTGACCGTCGATCTGCCCGGAGTCGGCGAAAACCTGCAGGACCACCTGCAGATTCGCACGGTCTACCGGGTCCGCGGCGTCCCGACGGTCAACACGCTGTACCGGAACTGGATCACTCGCGCGGGCATGGGGCTTCAGTACGCGGCATTGCGATCGGGGCCGATGACGATGCCGCCGTCCACCCTTGGAGCTTTCGCCAAGAGCGACCCGGCGCTGGCCAGCCCCGATCTGGAGTGGCATGTGCAGCCGTTGTCGTTGCCGAAGTTCGGTGAACCTCTGCACCCGTTTGCGGCGATCACTCCCTCGGTCTGCAATCTGCGACCCAGCTCCCGCGGCCACGTGCGCATGTCGAGTGCCGATCCCCTGGCCAACCCGAGGATCTGCTGCAACTACCTGTCGACGGAGGCCGATCGCCGAACCGCGGTGATCGGCGTGCGGATGACCCGGCAGATCATGGCGGCGCCGGCCCTGACCCGCTACCACCCGCAGGAGCTGCTGCCCGGAACGCAATTGGTGAGCGACGACGATCTGCAGACGGCGGCCGGCGAACTCGGTACCACGATCTTTCACCCGGTGGGCACCTGCGCGATGGGATCCTTTGACGCACAAGGTCGTCCGCATTCGGCCGGTACGGTGCTCGACACCGACTGTCGGGTGTATCGCGTTGCCGGCCTGCGCGTGGTCGATGCCTCGGCCATGCCCGCGATCACCTCCGGCAACACCAACGCGCCGGTCATGCTGATCGCGGAGCGCGCCGCACGCGCGATCGTGGGATAGAGCGCTAGGCCGAATCCGACTCTGCGGCACAGATTTCGGCGATGGCACGCAGGTTCGCCCTCATCCCCTCGCGCCAGCCGGCAAGACGGCGATCGATGATCCGCGCTTCCTTCTCGGGCCTCTGGTCGATGACCTCGCTGAGGCCCGAACGACCCGGCCCCATTCGTCCCCACTGCCGCACCAGCGTTCCGCCCCGGTCCGGTTCAACCTCGAAACCCCAGGACGCCATGGGTTGACCGCCGTCTCCCTGCACGTCCCAGACCCAGCGTCGGCCTTCCTCTACCTCCACGACGAGGGACTCGGTGGTCCACTGTCCACGAGCTGGGTTGCTGTTGTGGCCGCGGAAGCGGTTCCCCACCGTCACCGTGTCGCCGTGAATCCACTCGACGGCGGTCAACTCGGTGGAGAACTTGGCGGGCAGGGTCACGTCGGTCACCAGCTCCCACACCCGCTGCGGATCGGCCGCAATGACCACGGACTCCTGAACCGTGGGCGAATCCCGGTATCTCATTGCATCCCTTCCAGGGCGGGGTATCGAGCCGTTATGGGGTCCAACGGTATCTTGACCTTGATGGCTACCGGGGTAGCATTAGGGTATGAAACTCAGTGTCAGCCTTTCCGACGACGATGTTTCGACGTTGGATGCCTATGTCGCGCGCATCGGCCTGCCGTCCAGGTCGGCGGGCGTACAAAGGGCGATCCAGATGCTGCGCCACCCGGACCTCGAAAAGGACTATGCCGAGGCGTGGGGCGAATGGGACGCCGGCGAGGACTCCGAATCCTGGGACAACGTCATCGGGGATGGACTCGCCGATGCTCCGCGGTGAGATCTGGCGGGTTGATCTCGATCCAGTCCGCGGCAGCGAAGCGAACAAACAGCGTCCCGCAATTATCGTCAGCAATGACCGGGCCAATGCCACCGCGACCCAGTTGGGCCGGGGCGTGGTGACCGTCGTGCCTGTGACCAGCAACACCGAGAAGGTGTATCCCTTCCAGTTTTTGATCTCACGCGGACCCAGCGGTCTCGACGTCGACTCCAAGGCCCAGGCTGAGCAAGTCAGATCGGTTGCGGTACAACGCCTGACCCGGCTGATCGGGCGCGTGTCCCCCGCAGAACTTCGCGGACTCGACGACGCCCTCAGACTTCACCTGTCGCTGTAAGCCACTTAGCTACAAAGGTATTGCCGGTTGAGCACGCAGTTCAACGGCGGTGTGTAGGTGCCGGACAGCACGCCTCGCATGCCACCCTTGGCGGTCCCGCCGGGCGGAATGATGCGATTCCAGTTCACCGGCGTGAGCACGTAGTGCGTGCCGCTTTGAGCGATGTTGCTGCTCCAGGTGTGCGACACCGATTGCCCCACCGGCATGTCGAATTCAATCGTCCAATCGGTCAGCGGCACCGTGCTGTAGTTGACGATGGTGAAGTGGCCGATGAACCCGGTCTGCCACGTCGACGAGACCGACAACGTCGCCACCGGCGCCGCCGCATGCGCTGCCGGAGCGAGCGGAAGCCCGACCGTCGCGAGGATCACTGCGGACACAACAAGGTGAAGCGCTGCCCGCCAGCGCATCACACGATTGCCCAGTCTCGCCACGGCATCCAACACTAGGGGCAAAGCAGTGCTACCGGCCCTCGCGCAGCGGCTAAGCTGCCGTACCTTTGCCCAACCGACACCGTCGCGAAATCTGGCGGCGCACTCCCCTGCCCGGCTGCGCGGACAAAATCATCCGCGGGTTACAGCCCGGACGGCACGACCTTGCCGTTGACGGTCACCTCGACCGCTTCGGTCGTCGTGTTGAAGGTGATCTTGCCGTGCTCGAACGTCGTCGTCCGCAGATCGCCCTCGGTGGTCTCATCACTGGTGGGCGCGCCCAGGGGGCCCACCGAGCCATTCTCACCGTTGACCGACGGCGTGCCGTCCGGGTCGCGCTGGACATTCCAGGCCTCCCGGATCTTGCCCCAGGTGATGAAGGCGGGGGTGCCCGGCTCGTCGTTCTTGGCGGTGATCACGCCACCCTCGAACTGCTGGAACAGCAGGCCGCTCTCCCGCGCCCCGGCGTTGTGGTCGCCGGTCAGCGGCTTACCGAGGGCTTCCTTCTCCTGCTCGGTCGCGGCCGAGTATTTGGCCGCGATCGGGCCGGTCAGGGTCACCTCGACGTCCCGCTCCCCGGTGAGCTTCACCTCGGTGGGTACCGGGTTCTCCGAGGCCGTCACAGACTGCGTTGCAGCCTCGACGCTGGAGCTGGCCGACGTCGACGCATCGTGTTCGTGGTCGTGGCTTTCGCTCTTGCTGCAGCCTGTCGCGATCAATGCGACGGCGGCCAGGCCGGCGGCGGCTGCCGTGCAACGGTGTGCGGTCGTCCTCATGAGCGTCCTCTCGGGTTGTCCGGTGGGGAGTTCGAGTTGCGACTGAACCAGTCCCGCTCGGCCGGACTATATCGGAATCCCCGTTGCGGCAACCGGCGTTCGCGGCGGTCGTTACCGTCGGCCGGCCCTGCTGATGGCATCCGAAGGTGGACCGGCCTTTAGCGGGTACAGGTTGTCCCCTTGTTGACGGTCGGAGCGGCTGCCAACCTGGAACGTATGAAACAAAGTGTCACCTTCTGCAGCCAAGGACTCAACGTCGCCGGAGTGCTCTTCACCCCGAAGACCGGTGAGCCCCACCCGGCGATCGTCATCGGGCACCCGGTGACCAGCGTCAAAGAGCAGTCGCCCTCCATCTACGCACGCAGCCTCGTGGAGAAGGGGTTCGTGGTGCTGGTCTTCGACGCCACCTACCAGGGGGAAAGCGAAGGCGAGCCCCGCCTTCTGGAGGACCCGATCGCCCGCAGCGAGAACATCAAAGACGCGGTCTCGTTCCTGACCACCCGCGACGACGTCGACCCCGAGCGGATCGGCGCGCTGGGCATCTGCGGCTCGGGTGCCTATGTCCCGTTCGCCGCGCAGACGGATCGGCGGATCAAGGCGGTGGCGACCATCAGCGCCGTCAACTTCGGTGACATGCTGCGCGAGGGCGCGGACCTCGGGGGTCAGGACCCGGCGATCCTGGCCGGTCAGGTCGCGCTGTCCAACCAGGCGCGTACCGACGCAGCGAACGGGAGGACCGTCGAGCCGCTCCCCCTGCTCCCGATGTCCGAAGAGGAGGCCGAGCAGACTCCCGGACGCAGCATGATGCGCGAGGCCTACGACTTCTACCGGACACCGCGCTGCATGCATCCCAACGCTCCCAGCAAGATCGCGGTGCAGAGCTTTGACCTGCTCGCGCAGTGGGACGGCTGGGAGTTCATCACCGACATCTCGCCGCGCCCATTGCTGATGATCGCGGGTACCGCGGCCGAGACTGGGGTGCATTCCGAGCGAGCCATCGAACGGGCAGCCGAGCCCAAGGAACTGTTCTGGGTGGAAGGCGCCAGCCACGTCGACCTGTACGGGGACCGGGAGCAGTTCCGTCCGATCGTGGTCGACAAACTCACCGAGTTCTTCGATCAGTATCTCGGCGCTCCGGCGCGCTGATCCTGCGCGGCTGCTCGCCGGCGATCGCCCACGGTTCTTCGTTTCGTTCCCGGCGATCCTGTTCTCGGCCCTGGTCGGCCGCCCAGGCGTCTTCGAATCGAATACCCGGTCCTGCGCCGGGCAATCGGTTCATCAATCGGGCCAGACGGCGGGGCGGTGCAGTCGGTTCCCATTGCGGAAACGCGCCACCGAGTGCCGCAAGGGTTTTGAGAATGACGAAGACGCCGAAGATCGCGTCCGGGATATCGGTGAGCGCGATCGCGGCGAGCCCGAGAATGAGAGTCAGGTGCACGACGGCCATCCGACTCAGACCGCGTTGGGCACTCAGCTCGACCTGCCGGAACGACCAGCGGCGCAACGTCGGCAGTTCCACCAGGAAGTCGATCGCCAGCAATGCCGCGATGGACAGGCAGCCGATTCCCACGTCGCGCCAATCGACCTCGGCGATGTCAGGATGCCCGCTGCGGGCCAGCACCAGTAGCGCCGCGACCAGGAACACCCCGTGACCGATGCTGAACGCCACGGCTCGGGTCAGGAAACCAGTGGCGAACGAACCGGTCTGCGCGCCCGCGGGGCTCTCCGGCGGGACGTACCGAAAGTGGCCGTACCGCGGTGCCCTTCGCTGGTGCAGGCGAATACGCGCCCAGGCGAACAGGCAGATCAGCATCGTCTCCACCCAGTAAACGACGAGGGTGGATGCGCCCGACCAGTCGCCGAAGAACCAGCCGGACAACGGCACCAACGCCGCCGCGAACAGGACCAGCGACGGTAGGAGGCGGGCCCTCATCGGCGCGGCCTCACTCCTCGGGTGTGACGGCCTCCGACTGGGGTGCGGCGGGCTTCTTGCGCTCGTCGAGCTTGTACTTCACCAGGGCGACGAGTGCCTTCGGATTTCGGGCCAGTGCGACGGCCCCCTGGACGCCGAATTTGACCTTCTGCCCGAACGTCAGTTCCTGGCCTGATTCCATGATCTGTCTCCCTCGGAATGTGAGTTCCCGGAACTTTACATCCGGGCAGCCAACTGTTGCGCACCCGACCTCGGCCGGCGGAAACGGCCTGGGACAATCACGGCATGGTCGAGAAGAGCCTGTGGATGCAAAAGGTCGCCGAGGATCCCACCCATTCCCAGTGGTACATCGAACGGTTCCGATCCATGGCGCGCGACGGTATGGACCTCGACGGCGAGGCCCGGATGATCGACGCGATGGCCCCCCGTAATGCGCACATCCTGGACGCGGGGTGCGGGCCCGGCCGGGTCGGCGGCCATCTGGCGCGAGCCGGTCACCGGGTGGTCGGGGTGGACGTCGATCCCGAACTCATCGAGGCGGCCGGTGCCGATCATCCGGGCCCGCAGTGGCTGGTCGCCGACCTCGCCGAACTCGACCTGCCGGCCCGCGGCGTCGACGAACCGTTCGACCTGATCGTCTCGGCCGGCAATGTGATGGCGTTTCTGGCTCCGAGCACCCGGGCCACGGTGCTCGCCCGGCTGCAAGCGCACCTGAAGCCGGACGGCCGCGCCGTGATCGGCTTCGGCGCGGGCCGCGACTACTCGTTTACCGAGTTCTTCGACCATGCCGCAAACAGCGGACTGGTGCCCGACCTGCTGTTGTCGACCTGGGACCTGCGCCCCTTCACCGAGGACTCGGATTTCCTCGTCGCTGTCCTGCGCCCGGCGTAGTCGATCGCCACGCCCGGCGGCCCCCGTCGGTGGACGCGGTAGCGTGAGGGACGTGAATCTCTCCTCCCGTGCCGTCGGCGTCGCGCTCGCGGCCTGCTCCGCAGCCCTCGCGGTGACCCTGACCGGCTGCAGCCACGACTCCGACCGCGCCGCCCCGGCCACCTCCTCGCTCTCGGTGAACCCGGTGAGCACCGAAGAGGCCACCCCCGCGACCGGGTGCCCGATGACTGCCCCGACCGGTACCGGGACGCCGGAGTGGACGTTCGCCGGGGCCACCGGAAAGGTGGCGGTCACCGGATCGACCGATACCACCTCGCCGCTGGTCGAGATCACCACGCCCTTCTCGGTCAACGAGACCCAGGTGCACACGCTGCGCGCCGGTGACGGCCCGGTCGTTCCCAACAACGCGACCGTTTCGGTCTGCTACGTCGGGGTCAACGGGCGCGACGGCAAGGTGTTCGACAGCGCCTACGAGCGCGGCGAGCCCGCCGAGTTCCCGCTCGCCGGTGTCGTGCCCGGGTTCCAGAAGGCGATTGCCGCCCAGCACGTCGGGTCCACCGTCGCGGTGGCGATGACCTCGGCCGACGGCTACCCCAACGGCCAGCCGCAGGCCGGCATCAAGCCCGGTGACACCCTGGTGTTCGCCATCAAGATCCTCGCCATCACCGGCTGACCCGCACCTAGGCACCGCCGATGAATCGGGGCCGCGCCGTCGTCGTCGCGCTGTGCGCGTTGGCGGTGCTCGGCGTTGTCGCGCTGCTGTGGTGGCCGGGCCGCGAGTCGGTACCGCCATCCCACCCGGCACCGAGCTCCGCGACGACGGCAACCCACGGGTCGACCGCCGCGCGCGGTGCGCTGCCGGACTGCGCCCTGTCCGAGCTGCCGCGGGAGGCCACCGACACCGTCGAGGTGATTCACCGCGGCGGGCCGTTCCGTTATCCCCGCAACGACGGGGTGGTCTTCGGCAACTACGAGCACCGGCTGCCGAACCGGGGCAAGGGCTACTACCACGAGTACACGGTGGTCACCCCGGGCGCCAAGAACCGGTCCACCCGGCGGGTGGTGACCGGGGGCACCCCGGTCACCGATCCGCCCGAGTACTACTACACCGGTGATCACTACAACTCGTTCTGCCTGATCACCGACGCGAAGGGGCGATGAGGATGCCGATCCGAAACTCCCCCGTCGCGTTCCGGCTGGACGGCCGAAAAATCAAGTCGCGCAACGATTTCTATGCTGAGATCGGGAGGGCGGTGAACGGCGCGGGCGGCTACTTCGGGAGCAATCTCGATGCGCTCGCCGACTGCCTGCGCGGCGGCTTCGGCACGCCTGAGGACCGCCCGTTCCGATTCGTCTGGGCCCACAGCGCGGCGTCGCGCCGCGCGCTGACCGAGGCCGGTCAGCCCGGGTTCGTGGACTCCGTGCGCCAAGTCTTCGACGACACCGGCGTCGATCTCAAACTGCGCTGACGCGGTGCGGGATCACCCGCCGAAAATCGGTCGGCAGACGGTCCCGAACGGATCCCAGTAGTTGCCGGCACCGCAATCGGGCGGGCTGTTGAAGTTGCTCCAGGCGCGACACACGCCCACGTTGGGATCCCACCAGCCGTCGCCGCAGTCCGGGACGGCGTTGCTCACCGCGGGGTTGAGGCCGACGGCCACCGCCGCCGGCGCCATCGCGATGGCCGTCGCGGCCGCCAGGCGAAGAACCGTTTTCTTCATCAGCGCATCTCCATACAGTGAGTCTGATCGCCCATCGAATCCCAGGCTACGGCCCGAGCCATCACTGCGCGGCGGGGGTATCCGGTGCGGCAGTCCCCGATGCGGGGGCAGTTCCCGTCGTGCTCGCCGCGGGCTCCCCGGGTTGGATCGCGGGTGGTTCCGGCTTCCCCTCGGCTCCGCGGCCACTCGCTTCGCTCGCGTCCACTCCGCCGAGCTTCGCCGAACCACCCGGTTGGCGGTACTCATATCCCGGCGGCGGCGGGCCGTCGAGCGAGTAGTAACCGGGGGGCAGCGCCGGTCCCCCGGTCGTGGATGCGGTCGACGCGGTCTCGGAACCGGGTGCGTTGATCGACACGTAGCCGGGCGGCAGGGCTGGGGCGGGCCCGGCCCCGGCCGGCGGGGCGGCCGCGCCGACGGTGGCCTCGGATTGGTTCATCCCGTATGGGTCGTGGGCCTGGTGCCACAGATCCCGCAGCGTGCCCAGCGGGCCGGAACCGTACTGACCCGACCCGTACACCGGGTTGGCGATCTCGGGCACCTTCTGCGGTACGACGGCCGCCGCCGGAGCGGGGTCGGCGTCGGTGGCCGCCGGGGCCGGATCACCCGGCGGGGTCATGGCGTCGCCCGGATCGGCGCCGGCGAGCGCGGCCAGACCCAGCCATGCTCCGGTCAGCACCGCGACCGCCGGATAGGCGGTCAGGAGGCACCGTCGAACCGTCATCGCGCGGGAGGCCATGGGATCAGGCTAGCGTCCCGCCTGCTACAGGGTCGCCTGGACCGGTCCGAGCAGCTGGCACTCCGGGGACGCCTCGGCGAACCCGACGTAGGCGCCGCAACCGCGGCCGGTGCCGACGTACACCGCTCCGGGCCGCAGCGGCACCAGCACCCGGGCCGTCGCCGCACCGTCGGCCGGCACGCAGGTCGTCGGCGACCCGGCACCCAGCTCCTGCAGACAGGCGATCGACCGCCGGGACTCCGCCGGCCAGCCACACGACACCGGTTCCACCGACACGCTGACCTGCGCCGCCCCGTCGACCTGCACCACCTCCGGGCCGGAAATGGCGTAATCGCACGGCGCATTCAGCCCGGCATGCGCGACCGCCGCGCCCGGCACACCGACCAGCCCCAAAACGAGCGTTGCCGCCCACGTGATCACCCATCGCCGCATCCTCGGATGCTAACTCTGCGCGGGCGCGCGCACGGCCTTATGCTCGTCGCGTCGTAAGGGGCCTACCTCCAGAAGGACGCATGGATCCGATAATCAAGCTTGTCCTGGTACCCGACCTGTCGACCGTCGTCGGCACCGCAGACCCAGAGCGGGTGACGTACTGGCTGCGGGAGGTGGCGCTGCCCGGCGACCGGTCCCGCGCACTGGCGCGACTGTCCGCCGACGAGCTCACCGCGCTGGCCCGGTTCGCCGCCACCGACGACGCGGTGGAGCTGCTGGACTCCGTCGACGACGAACTCGCCGCACGCTTCCTGCGCGCCGCCGAGGCCGACGATGCCGTGCGTCTCCTCGACGCCCTCGACAGCGACCGGGTCGCCGATATTCTGCGCGAACTGAAAGGCGCTCCCCGCCAGCGCATCCTGGATCTGTTGCCCGCGCAGCGCGCCGACCGGATCCGCGGGCTGCTGAGCTGGCCGCAGGACAGCGCCGCCGCGCACATGGTGCCGGAGATGTTGACCGTCTCCCCCGGTGTCACCGTCGCCGAAGCCATCGCCATGGTGCGCGCCGAGGCCAATGCGCTGCGGACCGACGCCCGTACCGGGGCTTACGTCTTCATCGTCGACGACGACGCCCGGCTGGGCGGCGTCGTCGGGTTCCGCGATCTGGTGCTGGCCGAACCCGAGACACCGGTCGACGCGTTGGCGGACACCGATGTGCGTACGGTGAACGCTCTCGACGACGCCGAGGATGCCGCCCGCGCGCTGGACGCCTATGACCTGGTGGCGGTGCCGGTCATCGACGAGCACGGTCGGCTGCTGGGCATCGTCACCGAGGACGACGCCGCCGACATCGCCGAGGAGGAGGCCACCGAGGATGCCGAACGCCAGGGTGGTTCGTCGCCGCTGGACGTGCCCTACCTGCGGGCGTCGCCGCTTCTGTTGTGGCGCAAGCGAATCGTCTGGCTGCTGCTGCTGTTCGTCGCCGAGGCCTACACCGGCACCGTGCTGCGGGCGTTCGAGGATGAGATGGAGGCCGTCGTCGCACTGGCGTTCTTCATCCCCCTGCTGATCGGCACCGGCGGCAACACCGGCACCCAGATCACCACCACCCTGGTGCGTGCGATGGCCACCGGTCAGGTGCGGTTGCGCGACGTGCCGGCGGTGCTGGTCAAGGAGCTCTCGACCGGGTCGATGGTGGCGCTGACCATGGCGCTGGCCGCCGTCATCCGGGCCTGGACGCTCGGTGTGGGCCCGGAGATCACCCTGACGGTCGCGCTGACGGTGGCGGCGATCGTGATGTGGTCGTCGTTGATCTCCTCGATCCTGCCGCCGCTGCTGAAGAAGATCCGTATCGATCCCGCTTTGGTGTCCGCGCCGTTGATCGCGACCATCGTCGACGGCACCGGGCTGATCATCTATTTCCTGATCGCCCACGCCACGTTGTCTCAGCTGCAGGGCCTGTGACGACGGCCCGGACGGTGTTCGGCAGTATCGGGTAGGTGAGCACACCGCTGACCATCCCGGCCCTGCTGCACCGCAGCGCCGCCCAGTTCGGCTCGGCGAGCTATGTCGTCACGCCCAGCCACCAGTTGACCTACGCCGAGGCCGAGCGGATTTCCGCCGAGGCGGCCCGGCGCCTGCTGGCGATCGGGGTCGGCAAGGGCACCCGGGTCGGACTGTTCTTCCCCAACGGCACCGACTGGATCGTGTGGTGGCTGGCGGCCTCGCGGATCGGCGCCGTCGTGGTGCCGCTGAGCACCATGTACCGACCGGCCGAACTGGCGAAGGTGCTGCGCCTGGCTGATGTTGCGGTCCTGGTCGCGCCACCCCGGGTGCTCGACTTCGACGTCGCCGAGCGGCTGGAGTCCGCGCTGCCGGAACTGGCCGGTCAGTCCGGGGGCCGGCTGCACCTGGTCGCCGCACCGTATCTGCGCAGCATCCTGCTGACCGGGCCGACGGACCGGGCGTGGATGGGCACCCCGGACGATGCGGGCACGGTGCCCGTCGAGGTGCTGGCCGCCGTCGAGGCCGAGGTGACGGCGGCCGACCTGGCCATCATGGTGCACACCTCCGGGTCGACGGCCGATCCCAAGGGCGTCCTGCACACCCACGGCGCCCTGGTGCGGCAGACCTCAACCTGGCCGGCCGCCGCCCGGTTCGTCACCGGGTCCGGCACCGAGGCCCGGGTGCTGTGCGCAATGCCGTTCTTCTGGATCGGCGGCGTGCTGGCCGCCACCGGGGCCCTGCACGCGTCCACCACGGTGCTCACGCTGCCCCGGTTGGACCCCGGGGCCGCGCTGGAGCTCATCGAATCCGAGCGGGCGACCGGATTGATCGGCTGGCCGGCGTTCACCCAGAAGCTGCGTGAGCACCCGTCGTTCGCCTCCCGCGACCTGTCGGCGGCGCCGCTGCTGCGTAACGGGCCGCTGGACATCGCGATGGTCGATGTGCCCGACGGATTTCCGGTGCACCGCACCATGTCCGAGACCGCCGGTGGTTTCGTGCACACCGACATCGCGGTGGTCGACGAGCACGGTCAAGCGGTTCCCAACGGAACCGTCGGCGAACTGCTGGTCCGCGGAATCGGGGTGATGGCCGGCTACAACAAACGCGAACGGCACGACACCTTCGACGCCGACGGCTGGTATCACACCGGCGACCGGGTGTACCGGCGCAGCGGTGACCCGCGGCTGTTCTACGTCGGCCGGGACACCGACCTGATCAAATCGGCCGGCGCCAACGTCTCCCCGCTCGAGGTCGAGGCGGTGCTTCAGTCCTGCACCGGGGTCGCGTCGGCCTTCGCGATCGGGCTCGACGATCCCGAGCGTGGTGAGGTGGTGTGCGCGGTCGTGGTGCCCGCCGGCGAAGACCTGGAACTGGCCGCGCTGGCCGAGCACGCCCGCACGCAGCTGTCGTCATACAAGGTGCCGACGGTCTGGGCGCTGGCCACCTCGGAGCAGATCCCGGTGCTGGCCAGCGGCAAGCTCGACCGGAAAGGGTTGCGGAATCTGGTCGTCGACGGCACCTTGGCGCCGCTGCAGGCCCGCTGACCACCGGCTCAGTGCGCGGCGCGCACCTTGTAGGTCATCGGCCAGGACTTGCGGGACTCGTCGCCGGTCAGCGGGATACCCATCGACCCGAGCTTGATGTCGTAGGCCTCCTGGCCGTCGCGCACCTCACGTCCGGCACGCTCCCGGGCCAGGAAGTAGAGCTCGTCGATGGCAGCCTCGCTGTAGGCGACGAAGGTGGTCTTGCGCTCCTCGTCGTCGAGTCCGACGAGCATCCGCTCCGGTAGCTCCTTGGCGACCATCGCCCCGCCCGCCAGCAGCAGCACCGGGATGACCCAGTAGCAGACGAACGAGAGCGGCTTATCAGAGTCAACGATTGAGGCCTGGCCGGAAACGACCGGAGGGATCAGAGCCGACACCGTCATCGCCGCAAACACCCCGACCCAGACCCAGGTGATCCGGGTGGCGACCCGGGCGAACAGATCGCTGTCGGTGATCTCCGGCGGCAGCCCGGGCTCGACGAACTCCCGGACGAAGGGCCGGCCGGTCAGCGCACCGATCAGGGCGACCAGCAGCAGGCCCGCGATGCTCAGCGGCAGCAGCCAACGCTGCCGCACGTCGTCGCCCAGCACCGAAGTCAGCACCGTCAGCACCGTGAAGGTCAGCGTCGCGCCGATCTGCAGCGTGTGCCCGGAGCCGCCGCGCCGCCAGTCGATGACCAGGGCGACGACGGCAACCGCGAGCGCGCACAGCACCGACGTGGAGAACGGGACATTCCCGACGAGCACCCAATACACCAGCCAGGGAGCGAAGCCGAACAGACTAGTCATGCCTGGAGTCTATGAAGGACCGAATCAGGCGGTTCGGCGAGGCTCGGCAGAGTGGACGCGAGCGAAGCGAGTGGCCGCGGAGCCGAGGGGAAGCCGGGACCGCCTGCGACCGGATCAGGCGATGATGCGGACCAGATACGGCGTCATATTGGCGGTACGCACCGGAGACAGCGCGACTCCCTGTTCGGTGGTCTCCACCATCTGGCCGTTGCCGGTGAACAGCGCCACGCTCTGGGTGCCGTCGGGGCCGTAGAACAGCAGGTCACCCGGCAGCGCCTGCTGCGGTAGCACCTTCTGGCCGACCTTGTACTGCTCCCCGGAAGACCGCGGCATCTTGATACCGGCTCCGGCGAACGCATAGACGATCAGGCCCGAGGCGTCGAATCCGACGACGTCGGACGTCGGTGCGGTCTGGGTCAGACTGCCCAGCAGCGACGGCGTGGTGGTGACGGCACCGAGCGCCTGTCCGGGACTGGACTGGCCGGGGCCGTTCTGCGGTGGCTGGACGGTCGGTGCCGTCGCGAGCCCCTGGGAGACACCCTTGGTCGGACCGTTGATGTCGCCGCCGCCGTAGGTATATGGCACGCCGCGCTGAGACAGGGCGCGCTGGATCACCGTGTTGACGGCCTGTTGGTTGATCGGCGAGCGAGCGGTGTCCGCTGATGCCGCACCGGGGACCACCAGCAACAGTGCTGCCGCAATAGTCAGGGCAAATGCGCGCTTCATTTGAATCGACCTTCTCTCCACACCGCGCATGTCGGTTATCAGTAGCCACAACAGCCACTTCATTCACTTTTACAACACGCAGCGCGGACTGGCGAATCGATGAGGGTGCATCGGCCGGGAGATTCTTCGACTGTGACGCAACGGTGACGGTGTCGTGATTCCCAGGCGGTGCGCAGGCCCGTCGGGCCTCGGCGCACGACGCCCCGCGGCCGGCGGCCAGGCGGGGTGAATCGGGTTCAGCCCACCCGGCCGCGGCCGGTGACACCGATCAGTGATCCGAAAGGATCAGATCGCGGCGAGTGCGGCGTCGTAATCGGGTTCCTGGGCGATCTCGGGAACCAGCTCGGTGTAGACGACGTTTCCGTCGGCACCGATGACGACGACAGCACGCCCCAGCAGGCCGGCCAGCGGGCCGTCGGTCATGGTGAGGCCGTAGTCCGAGCCGAAGTCGGAGCGGAAGGTCGAACCGGTGCTGACGTTCTCGATGCCCTCGGCGCCGCAGAACCGGCCCTGCGCGAACGGCAGATCCGCCGATACGCACAGCACGGTGACTCCGTCGGAGCCGACCCGCTGGTTGAAGGTGCGCACGCTGGTGGCACACACGCCGGTGTCGATGGACGGGAAGATGTTCAGCACCACCGGTTTCCCGGCGAACGATGCGGAGGTCACCTCACCGAGATCGCTGCCGACGAGCGTGAACGCCGGTGCGCTGCTGCCGACCGCGGGCAGCTCACCGACCGTGTGGATGGGATTTCCTTTGAATGTGATCTGTGCCATGCATCCCAGTGTGCCAAGGACGATTCTGGTGTCGATGGCCGGGTTGAAGATCCCGCGACCGAGGGGTCCGCGGACTACCATGGGATTCGGGCCGAGGGTCGGGATGACGCGAGGCGGTGGATACATGCGACCCAGCACACTAGTTCGACACGCAGTGCGCGGCGCCGCAGCCATGGCGTTGGCGGCGGCCGGACTGGTGCCGGTGGGGATGAATGTCGCAGTGGCCGATGGCTGCCCGCACGCGGAGGTGATTTTCGCCCGCGGCACCGGCGAACCTCCGGGTCCCGGTCAGGCCGGGCAGAGCTTCTACGACGCACTGGTGGCCCGCGGGGGCGAGAAGACCGTCGACCTCTATTCCGTCGACTACCCGGCCAGCATGGACTTCCCCACCGCCTCCCGCGGGATCGTCGACGCGCGAAACCGGGTGGAGGACATGGCAGCCCGATGCCCGGATACCAAACTCGTACTGGGCGGATACTCGCAGGGCGCGGCGGTGATCGGCTACCTGACCGCCGACCACATCCCGCCCGGAGTCGATCTGCCCCCGGACATCACCGGACCGATGCCGGCCGCCATTGCCGATCATGTTGCGGCCGTGGTGCTTTTCGGTGAGCCGTCATCCGGGTTTCTTCAGATGATCAGTGCCCCGCCGATCATCATCGGTCCGCTGTATCGACCCAAGACCATCAACCTGTGCGCCGACGGCGACTTCGTCTGCGGTGACGGCAGTTCCGGTGCAGCGCACGAGAGCTACCCGTTCAACGGGTTGACCGACCGTGCCGCGGATTTCGCCGCCGCGCGGATCTGAACGGGCGAATCCTGCGCCGGCGCAGACTAGTCCGGCCCGCCGCGGGCGACCCGCACCAGCAGCTCGTGCCAACGCGCGGGATCGCTGACCGCGAACCGGTCCAGCTGCCGGGGATCGGGTGCCGGCGGCATCGGGGCGACGGGAAGGTGGCCGTCGACCGGCGCCAGCATGCGCACCCGTTCGACGAGGTCACCCGCCAGACGCCCCAGGTCACCCAGCCCGCAGTCGAAGGGCAGTTCGGCAAGAGCACCGGCCAGCGCCAGGCCCGCGGCGATGCCCAGGCTGCTCTCTCCCGGCGAATTCACCACCGCGGGAAGTCCGGTCAGCTCCGCCAGCCGCAGGGCACGCCGGACGCCGCCCAGCGCCGCGACGGAGAGCACCGCGATGTCGGCGTAGTCGGCCAGCCGCCTGGGGTCCGCGTCGGGCGCGGGGGCGGCCACCGGCACACCGGCCTGCCCGCGCAGTCGGGCGATGGCCTCGGGGTGACCGTCGGTAACCTCCACGAACTGCACCCCGCCCGCGTCGTCGATCAGCGCCGCCAGTCCCGCCGCGGTGTCCCATCCGGGTTCCAGTACCGGCCGGAGGCAACCGGCGTCGCCGAGAGCGCTGCGCGCGGCCCGTAGCCGAGCGCGGTCCTGCCCGTCGGTATGCGGCCGGGCTCCGATCGGCACCCGCAGGGTGCGAACCCCGGTGGCCGCGACGATCTCGCCGGCGACGGCCGGGTCGGCGGTGCCGACGGTGGCCGCGACCGGGATGCGTCCGCGGACCGGGTCGGGCCAGCCCACCGTGCCCGCCTCGGTGGCCGCGACGAACGCGCGGGACGCTTCGGCTTCACACCGCGGGCTGAACTCTCCCCACCCCTGCGGCCCCTCGATCAGCATGCCTTCGACCCCGGCGGTGCCCGGTACGCGGCCGGGCACCGCGAAAGCACGCGCGCCGCTCACATCGATCAGTGCCCTCACCGTCGCAGACACTAACCCCCGGCACACACCGTCCGGTCGATTCCCGATACGAATGCGCCGTTTCCTCTCTACGGTTCTTGTCATGGCGGCGGTGTGCGCAACACGGGTGCGCCACACCCCCCGAAGCCAACTCTTGACTCAATCCAAAAAAGCGCGTATTTGTGGGGTGGTGAGGCATTCCTCGGGATCGCCGGTGGGGCCGCAGTCGTCCAGCGAGCAGATCGCGGACTACGGTGATCAGCTGCGCAGCGCCGCGCTGCGGGTGACCCGGCCGCGCGTCGCCGTACTCCAGGCCGTCCACGCCAATCCCCATGCCGACACCGAGACCATCCTCACCGCCGTGCGCGACCTGGTCCCCGACGTGTCCCGCCAGGCGGTCTACGACGTGCTCAACGCGCTGACGGCCGTCGGGCTGCTGCGCCGCATCCAGCCGTCGGGATCGCTGGCGCGCTACGAAGCCCGGATCGGCGACAACCACCACCACGTTGTGTGCCGCCGTTGCGGTGCGATCGCCGACGTCGACTGTGCCGTCGGCGAGGTTCCCTGCCTCACCGCCGCCGATGACCTCGGCTACGCCATCGATGAAGCCGAGGTCATCTACTGGGGCTACTGCCCCACCTGCAGAACCAGCCAGATTTCGGGATCACACACGTGATCACAGCCCGATCCACCACTCCCGAAAGGAAATATCGTGCCAGAGGAAACACCCCCCGTTGGGGCTGCTCAGACCAGTAGCGGTTGTCCGATGCGGCTGCGGCCGCCGGTAGAAGGCGGCAGCAACCGCGACTGGTGGCCCGACACCATCAACCTGAAAATGCTGCAGAAGAATCCCGACATCATCGATCCCGAGGATCCGGGCTACAACTACCGCGAGGTGGTCAAGACGCTGGACTTCGAGGAGTTCGAACGCGACTTCGACGCCCTGCTCACCGATTCGCAGGATTGGTGGCCGGCCGACTTCGGGCACTATGGACCGCTGTTCGTCCGAATGTCCTGGCACGCCGCCGGCACCTACCGGGTCACCGACGGTCGTGGCGGCGCGGGTCGGGGCATGCAACGCTTCGCCCCGCTCAACAGCTGGCCCGACAACGTCCTGCTGGATCAGGCCCGCCGGCTGCTGTGGCCGCTGAAGAAGAAGTACGGCAAGAAGATTTCCTGGTCCGACCTGATCGCCTACGCCGGCAACCGCGCGATGGAGCACATGGGCTTCAAGACCGCCGGGTTCGCCTTCGGACGCCCGGACTTCTGGGAGCCCGAGGAGGACGTCAACTGGGGCGCAGAAGCCGAGTGGCTGGGCGCCCAGGACCGCTACCAGGGCAGTGACCGCACCAAGTTGGACAAGCCGCTGGCCGCCACCATGATGGGTCTGATCTACGTCAACCCCGAAGGCCCGGACGGAAATCCGGATCCGCTGGCCGCCGCCATCGACATCCGCGAGACGTTCGGCCGGATGGCGATGAACGACATCGAGACCGCGGCCCTGATCGTCGGCGGGCACACCTTCGGCAAGACCCATGGCAACGGAGACGCCGAGGCCCTGGGCCCGGCGCCGGCGGCCGCTCCGCTGCAGGAGATGGGCCTGGGCTGGAAGAATCCGCATGAGACCGGCAATCCCAACGACCGCGTCGGCAGTGGGCTCGAGGTGATCTGGACGCACACCCCCACCAAGTGGGACAACAGCTTCCTGGAGATCCTCTACAGCAACGAATGGGAGTTGTTCAAGAGCCCGGCGGGTGCCCAGCAGTGGCGGCCGAAGGACAACGGGTGGGCCAACTCGGTCCCGACCCCAGATCTGAAGGGCCGGACCCACCCGTCCATGCTCACCACCGACCTCTCGATGCGGATGGACCCGATCTACGGCAAGATCACCCGCCGCTGGTTGGATCATCCCGAGGAGCTTGCCGAGGAATTCGCCAAGGCCTGGTTCAAGCTGATGCACCGGGACATGGGGCCCGTCGTCCGCTACCTCGGCCCGTTCGTGCCGAAGGACACCTGGCTGTGGCAGGATCTCATCCCCGCCGGGGACGCCAACCTTTCCGATGCCGACATCGACGCGCTGCGCGCTGCGATCGCACAATCGGAGCTCACGGTGTCGCAGCTGGTGTCGACGGCGTGGAAGGCCGCCTCGTCATATCGCAACAGTGATATGCGCGGTGGCGCCAACGGCGGCCGGATCCGGCTGCAGCCGCAACTGGGCTGGGAGGTCAACGAGCCCGATGAGCTTGCCCCGGTGATCCGCAAGCTCGAGGAGATTCAGGCCGCGTCGGGGACGCGGGTGTCGTTCGCCGATCTGGTGGTTCTGGCCGGCAACGCCGGCGTCGAGAAGGCCCTGCGGGCAGCCGGTCTGGATGTCACGGTGCCCTTCACCCCGGGCCGCGGCGATGCCACGCAGGAGATGACCGACGTCGAGTCGTTCTCCTACCTGGAGCCCAAGGCTGACGGTTTCCGCAACTACCCGGGCAAGGGCTTCACGCTGCCGGCGGAATACCAATTGATCGACCGGGCGAATCAGCTGAACCTGTCGGCCCCCGAGATGACGGTGCTGATCGGGGGTCTCCGCGTGCTGGACACCAACTTCGGCGGGAGCAGCCTCGGCGTACTGACCGACAACCCGGGCGCGTTGACGACGGACTTCTTCGTCAATCTCTGCGACATGGGCATCAAGTGGGAGCCCGCGCCGGCCGACGACGGCACGTACATCGGCCGGGACCGGGCCACCGGCGAACAGCGGTTCACTGCCAGCCGGGTGGATCTGCTGTTCGGGTCGAACGCCCAGCTGCGTGCCGTCGCCGAGGTCTACGCCAGCGACGACGCCAAGGAGAAGTTCGCCAAGGACTTCGTCGCAGCCTGGACGAAGGTGATGGACGCCGACCGCTTCGATGTGACCGGCTAGGTCGTATCCAGCACAGGATCAGATCGATCGGACGACGGCGCCCCGCAGGCCACGGCCTGCGGGGCGCCGTTGGCTCGCCGGTCAGTTCTTCTTGCCCAGGGACCCGTCGAGGTAGCCGGCGCGGCAGGCGCGGCGGCGCAGCTTGCCGCTGGTGGTGCGCGGGATCGACCCGCCGGGCAGCACTTGGATGTCGGCGACGGCGAGCCCGTGCCGGCTCCGCACCGCGTTGCGTACCGCGTCGATCTCTGGCTCGGTGTCCATCCGCGCGGTGCCCGCGGCCCGCTCGCAGACGATGACCACGTCTTCGCCCCCGGCGCCGTCGGGAACCGGGAAAGCGACAACGTAACCGCGGCGCAGCAGCGGGGACGCGTCCGCCGCGGTCAGCTCGATATCGTCGGGATAGTGCGCGACGCCGTCGATCTCGATGAGGTCGACCAACCGGCCCGGCACGAACAGCGCGCCGTCCACGAAGAACCCGAGATCCCCGGTGCGCAGCCAGTACGCATCGGCGGGAACCTCGCGGGCCCGGCTGCGAGCGCGCAGGCGGGCCGACAGCCGCGCCCGGAACACCGTCTCGGTCTCGGCCCAGCGCCGCCAGTAGCCGCGGCCGACGTTGGCACCGTGCAGCCAGATCTCCCCGACCGAGCCGTCCGCCAACTCCGCACCCGTGCGCGGATCGACGATCACCGCGTGCAGGTTGTTGGCGAGCCGTCCGCAGGAGACGTGCGGAACCGCCGCGGGGTCGTCGGCGTCGACCGGGACCGCGAATCCCCGGCCCAGCTCGACCCGGTCGAAGTGCCGAACCGAGGCGGGTTCCCCGGGCCCGGTGGTCGACACCATCAGGGTGGCCTCGGCGATCCCGTAGGAAGGTTTGATCGCGCTCGCCGGAAGCCCATGCGGCGCAAAAGCTTCGGTGAACAACTCGACCACGGAGAAGTTCACCGGCTCGGAGCCGATGATCATCGTCGCGAGGCTCAGGTCCACGACCTCGTCGCCGTCGGGCAGCCCGCGCTGCGCGGCCCATTCGTAGCCGAGATTGGGTGCCGCGGTGACCACCGGCCGGCCCAACCGGATCTCGTCGGACATCGCCTTGATCCAGCGCTTCGGCCGGCGGATGAACGCCGTCGGTGACATCAGCGTGGTGTGGCCGCCGTAGACGGTCGGAAAGCCGATCATCGACAGGCCCATGTCGTGATACAGCGGTAGCCAGCTGACCCCGTGGGTGTTGGTGTCGCTGAGGTCGATGGCCAGGATCATCTGGACCAGGTTGGTCACCATCGCGCGATGGGTGATCTCGATGCCGACCGGGGCGCGGGTTGCGCCGCCGCTGTACTGCAGGTGGCAGATATCGCCCATGTCGATGCTCACCGGGTTGAACTGCCGGGCAGCACTGTCGGGGAGCTCGTCGAGCAGCACGACCTGCGGGCGCGGCACCCCGGTGAGCCGGTCCAGGAAGCCCTCGATCAATTCCAGGGCCGGCCTGGTGGTCAGCACCACGGACGGGCGTGCGTCGCGCATCGCGGTGTCCAGGCGTTCCGCCTGCCCCGCCAGTTCGGGGGCGAACAGCGGGACAGCCACCATGCCCGCCTTGATCGCCCCGAAGAATCCGGTGATGTAGTCCAGCCCCTGCGGAGCCAGAACGGCCACCCGCTCACCGCGATGGGCGTGGCGCTGCACCGCCGCGGCGACCGCGGCCGCGCGCACCCCCACCTGGTTCCAGGTGATCTCGGAGACCACCCCGTCGGTGGTCCGGGAGAAGTCGATGTACCGGTAGGCCGTCTGGTTGCCGACGCTGTAGATGCACCGCTCGATCAGCATGTCGAGTGTCAGGGACGGCGGAACGACCACCAGCCCGTCGCCGTCGAGGCAGACGTCGACCTGCAGCAAACCGGGATACATGCCGGGAAGTCTATGGGCCGCCGGATTCGGTCCTCGATTCGGCCGCCGCCATCGTTACGCTCCGGTAGCTGCGCAAACGCAGGAATTCTTTCTTAGCAAAGCGTTAGTTGCTGCTCCCCAAGACCTTAAATTCGCCGCCTACCGTTCATGGAACAAGAGGTCAACGCACGGTAGACCTGTCGGCACACGGCTTCGAGAGCGAGGGCGGTTATGACTGGTTACGGAAATCCCGCAATTATCTGTGGTGGTGCCCAGATTCGGGTCCAGTGCCGCCACCTGGCGACGGTGGTCACCATTGCCGGTGTCCTCGATGCCAGCAATGCCGAACAGGCCATGAGCGCCACCCGGCGGTTCGTCATCGCCGAGAAGCCCGTCGTGCTGGATCTGACTGCGGTGGTCTCACCCGCTGATGACTACCTGCCGCTGCTGGAGTTCCTCGACGACACCTGCCACGCGGCCGGTGTCGAGTGGTTGCTGGTCACCTCCCCCGCCGTTGCTTCCCAGGTTCGGATCGGTGAAGACACCGCGGCCGGGGTCGGCATCGCCAATTCGGTCCCCGAGGCGCTGCAGTGGCTCGCCGACGGGGTTACGTTGCGCCGGAGGCTGCTGCTGTCGGTCCTGCACCGCACCGCATAACCACACTCAACGCGACTACGGAGCCAGCAGAATTCTGCTGAGCTCCGTAGTCGTTTTCACCCCGTCGTCATAGCCGCCATGGCCGCCGAGGGCGTTCATGATCGCCAGCGTGTAGCGCTGTCCGGGCCCGGCGAAGCCGACCGAATTGACCACCCAGCCGCCCTCTTCTGTCGACCAGCCGTTCTTGTTGCCCGGGGCCATCGCCGAGCCGGCTCCCCACACACCCCATTGCTGTTCCGGCCCGACCCGCTGCATCTCCGCCACGATCGCCGATGAATCAGCCGAATTCATCTGGGAAAGAATGTAATTCATCAGGTTGTCGAAGTCGTCGGCGGTGCCCTTCTGAAATCCCCAGTAGGGGTACATGGAGCCGAAGCCGGGCTGCGGAGCGACACCGGTCATGCCGAACACCGGGAAATCCGCGTTGAACACGGTGTGGTCGGGACCGCCGTACCGGGTCCACAGGGTGTCGGCCGCGTCGTTGTCGGAGTTGCGCAGCATCAACTGCATGAGCTTGCGGTCGTCGGCCGACAGGTGCAGTTTCCCGGCGCGTTCGCGGGCGAGCAGGTCGGCCACCATCGCGAGCTTGATCGTCGAGGCCGTCCAGATCGCCGTCCCCGCGTTGGAATTGCGGTAACGCGTACCGGTGGTCCGGTCGCGCAGCACGTAGCCGACGGTGCCGGGCCGGGTGGCCAGGTAGGCGTCCGCGGCGGAGATCCGTGACCGCAGGTCGCAGCCCGCACCCGTGGCGCGGACGCACTCGGCGCGGACCGGTGCCGCGGTGCCGGCCGCGATCACCGCACCGGTTCCCGACAGCGCCAGCGCGAGCACGGCGGTCAATGCCGCTCTGCTCACCCGACTCATGGCCGAATCGTAGAGGCGGCGTTCCCCCGCCCCGGGCACTGACACGCCCGGGTTGTGCGCGGAATCACCGACTCGGCTTTCGCCAGCACGGGCATGTAACCGGCGGGTCACGGTACCCTGGCGGGTATGGGGATTGACCGCGCGATTGTCCTGGGGGTGTCCGCGCTGTTCGCCGGTGCCGTGATCGCGACCGTACCCGCGTCGGCCGACCCGGACCCCTCACCGGGCCCCTCCCCGTCGCCGACCCCCGCGGCCACCCCGGCCGCCTCACCCTCGCCCAGCCCGTCGCCGTCGGGCAACCCGGGCGCCCCCAAGACCGTCATGGAGGCCGACGGGGTGTACAAGGTCGGCACCGACATCGTGCCGGGCAACTACAAGTCCGAGGGTCCCAAGGACGGCAAGCCCTGCTACTGGAAGCGCATCGGCGGCGACGACGGCGCGCAGATCCTGGACAACGCGCTGACCAAGAAGGCGCAGATCGTCACCATCGAGGCCACCGACAAGCAGTTCAAGACCAGTTCGTGCCAGACCTGGCAGTTGACCGACGAATCACCCCGCCGCAACCGGGGGCCGGCGGCATCCTCGTCGGGCTGGCGGGAATTATCGGGTCGAATCCACAACCACCGCGCTAGAAGGATATACTTAGCCCGTGAAAGTACTCGGTATCGCAGCGGTAGCAATTGCAGCGACGACGATCGGTTTCGCCGCCCCGGCACACGCCGAGGTGGACACCGACTTCGCGAACACACTGCACACCTACGGCATCTACGGTCAGCGGGATTACAACGCCTGGATCGCCAAGATCGCCTGCAAGCGCCTGAACAACGGCCAGGATCACGACGCCTACCAGTCGGCCGCCTTCGTCGGCAAGCAGCTCGACCGCAAGCTCAGTACCGAGCAGGTGTGGAAATTCCTGGGCCTGACGATCAGCACCTACTGCCCCGAACAGCAGCCGGTGCTCGACGCCGTCGCCGGACAGCACTGACCAAGGAGAACCGATGGCACGCAATCGCATGAAGACCTCGCTGCGCGTCGGCGCGGCTGCCGTGATGCTCGGCGCCGGTCTGGCGACCTCGGCCGCAGCCTCGGCCGACGCGACCGACGACTACCCGATCCCGAACCGGGTCCTCAAGACCCCGTGCACCGCTCAGCAGTACCTCGCAGCCGTCCGGGATACCCGGCCGATCTACTACGAGCGCTACATGATCGACTACAACAACAAGCCGGCCGCCGACCAGGACGCCGCCCGCGACCGCATCAACTGGTTCTTCTCGATGGACTACGCCGGTCGCCGGCAGTACTCGGAATCCACCGCCACCGACGCCTTCTTCGAGTCGATGGCGTGGCGCTGGCCGAACTGGGCGAAGCCGTTCTTCAACAACAAGGGTGTCGCCGCCGCGGCCACCGACGTCTGCCAGAACTACCCCGACGACTACTCGGTGTGGAACTGGGACACCGTCCCGCACTGATCGAAGCGCCAAAAAATCCCTGCCCCGTCGAGGGCAGGGATTTTTTTGGCTGTGCACCCGGTGCCGGGCCGTCAGGCCGAGGGCACCGGGTCGCGTTCGGGCTCCGCCGCGGCCGGCGGCTCGGGCCACGGCGACGGGAGCGGACGCTGCCGGACCCGTTGCGGCCACCAGAACCACTTGCCGAGCAGGGCCGCGATGGACGGCGTCATGAACGACCGGATCACCAGGGTGTCGAACAACAAACCCAGGCCGATGGTGGTACCCACCTGGCCGATCACGTGCAGCTCGCTGACCGCCATCGACGCCATGGTGAATGCGAACACCAGACCCGCCGAGGTGACCACCGACCCGGTGCCGCCCATCGCGCGGATGATGCCGGTGTTCAGCCCGGCGTGTATCTCTTCTTTGAATCTGGCTACCAGCAGCAGGTTGTAGTCCGCGCCCACGGCCAACAGGATGATCACCGCCATGGCCAGCACCATCCAGTGCAGCTCCAGACCGATGATGTGCTGCCAGATCAGCACCGACAGACCGAACGAGGCGCCCAGCGACAGCACCACGGTGCCGACGATGACGGCGGCCGCGACGATCGAGCGGGTGATGATCAACATGATGATGAAGATCAGGCCCAGGGCGGCGATGCCCGCGATGATCAGGTCGTAGTTCGCGCCGGCCTGCAGGTCGTGGAACGTCGCCGCGGTACCGCCGAGGTAGATCTTGGAGCCCTCCAGCGGAGTGCCCTTGATCGCTTCGCGCGCGGCCTGTTTGATCGACGCGATCTTGGCGATGCCTTCGGGGGTCATCGGGTCGCCGTCGTGGGAGATGATGAACCGGACGGCATGCCCGTCGGGCGAGAGGAACATCTTCACGCCGCGCTTGAAGTCGGGGTTGTCGAAGGTTTCCGGCGGCAGGTAGAAGCTGTCGTCGTTCTTGGACTCGTCGAACGCCTTGCCCATGGCGGTCGAGTTCTCCTGCATGGCCGACATCTGATCCTGCATGCCCTTTTGGGTCTGGTACATGGTCAGCATGTAGGACTTCATCCGCGTCATGGTCGAGATCATCGACGGCATCAGCGCCACCATCTGCGGCATCAGCGCGTCCAGGCGCTCCATGTCCGGGATGATCTGCTGAATGTCGTCGGTCATGGTGTCGACGCCGTCGAGGGTGTCGAAGATCGACCGGATAGACCAGCACACCGGGATGTTGAAGCAGTGCGGCTCCCAGTACAGGTAGTTGCGCAGCGGCCGGAAGAAGTCGTCGAAATCGGAGATGTGGTCGCGCATGTCGGCCACGTCCATCGTCATGTTCTTCATCTTCACGACCATGGAATGGGTGACCGCGGCCATCTGCTCGGTGATCGACTGCATCTTGGTCATCGTGTCGATGGTCGTCTGCATGTCGTTGGCCTGCTTGAGCATGTTGGCCATCATGTCCTGCTGGTACTTCTCGTTCATCTTCTGCGACACACCGTTCATCGAGATCTGGAACGGGATCGACGTGTGCTCGATGGGGGTGCCCTGCGGCCGGGTGATGGCCTGGACCCGACCCACCCCGGGCACCCGGAACAGTGACTTGGCGACCTTGTCGATCACCAGGAAGTCCGAGGAGTTGCGCAGGTCGTGATCGGATTCGATCAGCAGCAGTTCCGGATTCATCCGGGCCTGTGAGAAGTGCCGGTCCGCGGCGGAGTACCCGGCGTTGGCCGGCAGGTCCGCCGGCAGGTAGTTGCGGTCGTTGTAGTTGGTGCGGTAACCCGGCAGGGCCAGCAACCCGATCAGCGACAACGCAATCGTCGCCACCAGGATCGGTCCCGGCCACCGGACGACGGCCGCACCGACTTTGCGCCACCCCCTGGTACGCATGGCGCGCTTGGGCTCCAGGACGTTGCCGAACTTCGTCGCGACGGTGATGATCGCCGACCCCAGGGTCAGCGCACAGAACACCACGACCACCATGCCGACGCACAGCGGGATGCCGAGGCTCTTGAAGTACGGCAGGTTGGTGAAGTGCAGGCACAACGTCGCACCGGCAATGGTCAGGCCCGAGCCCACGATCACATGTCCCGTGCCGTGGAACATGTCGTAGTAGGCGTCCTCCTTGCTCATCCCCCGGGTGCGGGCCTCCTGATATCGGCCTATCAGGAAGATGGCGTAGTCGGTCGAGGCCGCGATGGCGAGGGTGACCAGCAGGTTCGTCGCGAAGGTGGAGAGCCCGATGACGTCGTGGTAGCCGAGGAAGGCGACCACGCCGCGTGCGGCGGTCAGCGACAGCACCACCAGCAACAGGCTGAGGATCACCGTGACGATCGAGCGGTAGACCAGCAGCAGCATCACGATGATGACGGTGAAGGTCAGCGCCTCGATCAGCGCCATGCTGCGGTCCCCGGCGACGTGCTGGTCGGCCGACAGCGCCGCCGGGCCGGTCACGTAGGCGTGGACTCCCTCGGGCGCCGGGATGTCATTCACGATCTGCTGGACGGCTTCGACCGACTCGTTGGCCAGCGCCTCGCCCTGGTTGCCAGCGGTGTAGACCTGCACGTAGGCGGCCTTGCCGTCGGGACTCTGGGACCCGGCCGCGGTGAGCGGGTCGCTCCAGAAGTCCTGGACGTGCTCGACGTGACCGGTGTCGGCGCGCAGCTTGGCGATCATCTGGTCGTAGTACTGGTGCGCGGCGGCGTCGAGTTCGTGGTCGCCCTCGAGCACGATCATCACCGAGCTGTTGGACTTGAACTCCTGGAAGACCAGGCCGACTTCCTTCATCGCGATCGTCGACGGGGCCTTGTCGGGCGACAGCGACACCGACTGCATCGCCCCGACCACCTCGAGCTGCGGTGCCGCGACGTTGAGGCCGACGATGATCAGGATCCAGCCGATGATGATCGGGACCGACATGGTCCGGATCCACTTGGCGATGCCGGTGTGCTTTTCCGGCGGCACGGTCGAGATGGCCTCGGTGGGCGCGTCGTAGGGAGTCGTCATGCGGATTTCACCAAGCAGTAGGTGTGGGCGCTGGCGCCGGTGGTGGTTCGTTCGTCCTTGACCTCGTCGTCGACGGTGATGCGGCAGGTGAGCGTGCTGCCGTCACCCTGGGCGACGATGTTCGGGAAGACCGACGGGGCGGTCGACTCCAGGGTCAGCGTCCACGGGAGGCTCGCGCCGTCGACGCGTTGCGGTTCGGCGTCGAGGTCCAGGTAGTTGATGTCGGCATAGCTGCCGTTGCCCCAGATCTCGTACTTCACCCGCTTGGGGTTGAAGGGCTTGGTGTCCTCGAATCGGGTGCTGCCGGCGCCGGCGGCACCGTCGGCGCCGAAGAAACCGCGGACGCGGTAGACGGCCGCGCCGGCGATGATCACCACGATCACGATCACCATCGGCAGCCAGGTCTTCTTAACGAGCTTCAGCATGCGGTGTCATCCCAAGTCGGTACGGGGGTTCGGCCCAGGGCGATGCAACCCATCAACAACATCCTCATATCAAGGTCTTTAGGTCAGCTTAGACAATTTAACTTATCTGGCCCGCACTCCCCCCTGTCGGAATACGTGTCGGTCATCACGGTTGCTCCGGGCGGGCGCTCAGACGCTAGCGTGTAGCCGGTGATCGTGGTGTTGCCCCCGTCGGAAACCAAGCGTGACGGTGGCGACGGCCCGCCGGTCGACGTCGAAGCGCTCAGCTTCACCGAGCTGAACCCGGTGCGGATCGCCCTGGTCGACGAGCTGGTGGCCCTGGCGGCCGACCGGCCGGCGAGCCGGGCGGCCCTGGGCATCTCGGCCAAACAGGACGCCGAGATCGACCGCAACGCCGCGCTGCGAACCTCACCGACCATGGCCGCGATCGACCGGTACACCGGCGTGCTGTACGACGCGCTCGACATCGCCTCGCTCAGCGGCGCGGCCGGCGACCGGGCGCACGCCCGGCTGGCGGTGGGTTCGGCACTGTTCGGCCTGCTGCGCGCCGACGACCCGGTGCCCGCCTATCGCCTCTCGGCGGGATCCAAGCTGCCCGGTCCGACGCTGGCCGCGCGCTGGCGTCCCGCCCTGGAGCCGCTGCTGGCCCGCCTGGCCGACGGCGAACTGGTCGTCGACCTGCGTTCGGGCTCCTACGCCGCGCTCGGCCGGCTGCCCGGCGCGGTCACCGTCGACGTGGTCTCTGAACGTCCCGACGGCAGCCGCGCGGTGGTCAGTCATTTCAACAAGGCGCACAAGGGCCGGCTGGCCCGCGTCCTGGCCGCCGGACACGCCGAGCCGGATTCGGCGGCGAAAGTCGCCGCGGCGGCGCGCCGCGCCGGGATGACAGTCGAGCGCGACGGGAACCGGCTCACCGTCGTCACTCAGTGAGCGTGCTGGAACTTCTTCTCGTCGTAGAGCCGGGCCCATTCCGCACGCGGCCGGATCGAGGTGTCGACGTCGGTGGCCAGCGCGCGCAGCGCACCGGCGGTGGCCTGTTCCTTCGGCGTGTGGGCGAACGGATCCCAGCTGAAGAACCGGCAGGAGTTCTCCCAGGTGATCTTGTTGATGTCGGAATCACTGGCGCCGGCGGCGTTGAGTTCGGCCAGCACCTGCTCGGGGGCGTCGGGCCAGAAGCAGTCCGAATGCGGGTAGTCGCACTCCCAGGCGATGATGTCGATGCCGATCTCGTGGCGCAGTTTCAGTGAGGTCTTGTCGGTGACGTAGCAGGCCAGCGAGTGCTCGCGGAACACGTCCGAGGGCAGCTTGTCGCCGAAGTCGCGGCGCAGCCACTTCTGGTTGGTGTAGTGCCGGTCGGAGCGGTCCAGGTAGAACGGGATCCAGCCGATGCCGCCCTCGGAGAAGGCGAACTTCAGGTCCGGGTAGTTGCGCATGGCCGGGCCCCAGAGCAGATCCTGGGCGCACATCGCCGACACCTGGGTGGCCAGGATGATCAGGTTGTCGATGGGGGCGTCCTTGGCCATCGAGATGGCGCCGAATCCGGTGCCGATGTGCAGGCACATCACCACGTTCTCCTCCGACAGGGTGCGGAACACCGGGCCCCAGTAGTTCTCGTCGAAGTAGCTGGGCAGGCCCTCCAGGTGCGGCAGCTCCGGCATGGTCACCGCGCGGCAGCCCTTGGCGGCCACCCGGCGGATCTCGGTGCACATGGCCTCGGGGTTCCAGGTGGGCAGGATGGCGATCGGGATGAACCGCCCGGGAGCCGACCCGGCCCACTCATCGATGTGCCAGTCGTTGTACGCCGACACCATCACCAGCGTCGCCTCCTCGCGGTGCATGTTGAGGTGGCGCGCGGAGAAGCCGGTGAACGTCGGGAAACACATCGAGGCCAGGATGCCGTTGCGGTTCATGTCGCGGACGCGTTCGTGCGCGTCGTAGACCCCGGGGCGCATCTCGGCGAAGCCGGCCGGGTCGCGGCCCCACTCCTCGGCCGGCCAGGACACCACCGCATTCAGACCGCTGACGCCTTGCGGGCGGCCCTGATACATCCACTGATCGACGCCCTTGGCGTCGGTGACGACGATCGGGGCCTCGGGCTTGTACTTCTCCGGGACGTGGCGCAGGAACATGTCCGGCGGTTCCACGACGTGGTCGTCAATGCTCACCAGAATCAGGTCGTCGACGTTCATCAAGCTCCTCGAGGCCGGGGTGTGATTCCACTAGTACCCTGAAACACCGTGACCGTCTCTGCGCTATCGGACAGACACCATGCGGATTCGGCCAACCCGGTTCCGCGGATCGAATTACGCCGCGGTGGCCGGGCCCGGGCGGGCAGCTATCTGTACGAGGGCGACAAACTACTCACCGGGTGGCATTCGCACGACATGCACCAGATCGAGTACGCGATCGGCGGCGTCGTCGAAGTCCAGACCCCGGCCGGGCACTACCTGCTGCCGCCGCAGCAGGCGGCCTGGTTGCCGATCGGCCTCGAACACTCGGCGACGATGAATCCCGACGTCAAAACGGTGGCGGTGATGTTCGACCCGGAGCTGGTGCCGAACCCCGGCGACCGGGCCCGCATCCTGGCGGTCTCCCCGCTGATTCGCGAAATGATGATCTACGCATTGCGCTGGCCCATCGACCGGGCCGACGGCCCAGCCCCCGACGAGGAGGTCGCCGACGGGTTCTTCCGGACGCTGGCCCACCTGGTGTCGGATGCGCTCGATCACGAGGCACCGTTGAGCCTGCCGACCACGGGCCATCCGATCGTGGCGGCAGCCGTCGAGTTCACCAAGGAGCACCTGCAGTCGGTGACCGCCGACGAGGTCAGCCGCGCCGTGGCGGTCTCCGAACGCACGCTGCGGCGGCTGTTCGCCGATACGCTGGGCATCTCCTGGCGGACCTATCTGCTGCACGCACGCATGCTGCGGGCGATGGCCCTGCTGGCGGCCCCCGGCCAATCGGTGCAGGAGGTATCGCGGGCGGTGGGATTCGAGAGCCTGAGCTCGTTCACCCGGTCGTTCGCCCAGTTCTGCGGGGAAACCCCCTCGGCCTACCGCGGCCGGGTGAAGTGAATCAGCACGAATACAGCGTTCCGTACATGGAGTAGCTGACCTTTTTCCACAGCTCGAACCAGCCGACGTCGACATTGCTGACGATGTGGTGCGTTCGCGGGTGCCGGATCCACCCGCAGTCCACCCGCAGGCCGTCGTACGGGAAACCCCAGGCCCACATCGTGCCGCCGTCGCGATTCAGGAAGGACAACCCGTGCAGCACACCGGCCGCCTCCGGGCCCAGGCCCGATCCGGTTCGCCAACCGCGTGAGGTCACCGAGTAGTTGAAGAAGATCTGCAGGTACGGCTGCCCCGACGTCGGATAGAACATCTTGGTCACGGTGACCGCCATATCGGTCAGCGTGCAGCCGATGTCACCGTCGTCGAACACGAAGTCGCGGTCATGCATGCGGATGGTCTTGGAGCTCGCATCCGAGCCGACGTGCGCGGCCGCGGGCCCCAGCAGAGCCGTCATCTCCGGCGTGATCTTGTACTGCGCGGCTTCCACGCCGTCGTCGGACCTGTCGGCGATGCTCACGGTACGGCCCTGTTCAAGCCGTGTTTTCATGGATTCAGCGTAGACCTCGCCGACCGGTCACGGCACCGAATGACCGAGCCGGTAAGCGATGCGGCGTTGCACCGAGTGCGCGTCGTGTAACACTTTGCGCATGGTTCCACCAATCGAACGCCCCAAACTCGAGGGCAAGATCGCGGTCGCCCCGGACCGCAACATCAGCTTCGCGGAGTTCGGCGCACCGCAGGGCAAAGCGGTGTTCTGGCTGCACGGCACCCCCGGCGCCCGCCGGCAGATCCCGCCCGAGGCCCGCGCCTGGGCCGCCCTCAACGGCATCCGGCTGGTCGGCATCGACCGGCCCGGCATCGGCGTGTCCACCCCGCACCGCTATCAGCAGGTGCTCGAGTTCGCCAACGACCTCGAAGTGGTCGCCGACACCCTGGGCATCGACAAGATGGCCGTCATCGGACTGTCCGGGGGCGGGCCGTATGCCCTGTCCAGCGCGGCGGCCATGCCCGACCGGGTGGTCGCCGTCGGCGTCCTCGGCGGCGTCGCACCGACGGTCGGCCCGGAGGCCATCGGCGGCGGGCTGATGGCGCTGGGGTCGCTGGTCGCCCCGGCCCTGGAAGTCGCCGCCGCCCCGATCGGGTTCGTGGCCACCCAGGCCGTGCGGCTGATCCGCCCGTTCGGCAACACCGCGGTGGAGCTCTACGCCCGCGTCTCGCCCGAGGGTGACCGCCGGCTGCTGCTGCGCCCCGAGTTCAAGGCGATGTTCCTCGACGACCTGCTCAACGGCAGCCGCAAGCAGCTGGCCGCGCCGTTCGCCGACGTCATCGTCTTCGCCCGCGACTGGGGCTTCCGGATGGCCGACATCGAGACGCCGGTGCGCTGGTGGCACGGCGACCGCGACCACATCATCCCCTACAGCCACGGCGAGCATTCGGTGGCGTTGCTGCCCAACGCCGAGCTGATCCCGATCCCCGGCGAAAGCCACCTGGCCGGCCTCGGCCGGGCCGAGGAGATCCTGGTCTCCATGACCGAGATGCTCGACGAGCGGTAGCCCGCAGCGCCAGACCGGCCCCTTCCGTTCTCGGAGGGGGCCGGTTTTGCATCCGGCCGTGCACGACACTTTCATATGGTGATATAGGTATGTTCAAATAAGAGAACGTGATTTCCACTGCGACGAGGATGGTCGATGGCACCCAAGGCACTGGCACCCGAGATTTCCACCTGGCCGGAAGATAACCCGCAGCTGATCGGCTGCCGGTGCGGCGACTGCGGCGCGACGGTGTTCCCGGCGCAGGACCACTGCCCGCGGTGTTCGGGCCCGAACATGGGCGAGGTGCTGCTGCCCCGGCGCGGCACCGTCATCGCCTGGACCACCCAGGGCTTCCCGCCCGGGGCGCCATACGTCGGGCCCACCGGCAAGGACTTCGTACCGTTCGGCATGGGGCTGGTGCAGCTGGGCCTGGGCGATGAAGCGGTGATCCGGGTCGAGGGCCGGTTGACCGAAAACGACCCCGCCAAGCTGGAATTCGGCCAGGAGGTCGAGTTGACCATGATCCCGTTCGCCACCGACACCAACGGTGACGAGATCATCACCTTCGCGTTCAAGCCGGTCTAGGAGCACAGTTTTCATGAGCAACGACGTCGCGATCATCGGAGTCGGCCTGCACCCGTTCGGCCGATTCGACAAGCCCGCGGTGCAGATGGGCGCCGAGGCCATCCGTCTCGCCCTGGCCGACGCCGGAGTGGAATGGAAGGACATCCAGTTCGGCTTCGGCGGCAGCTACGAGGTGTCCAACCCCGATTCGGTGACCCGGCTGGTCGGCCTCACCGGCATCACGTTCACCAACGTGTTCAACGCCTGTGCGACCTCGGCCAGTGCGATCCAGCAGACCGCCGACACCATCCGGCTGGGCAAGTACGACATCGGTGTGGCCGTCGGGCTGGACAAGCACCCCCGCGGCGCCTTCACCGACGACCCAGCCAAGCTGGCACTGCCGCAGTGGTACGCCGAGAACGGCCAGTTCGTCACCACCAAGTTCTTCGGCATGAAGGCCAACAAGTACCTGCACGACCACAACATCAGCGAGGAGACGCTGGCCCGGGTGGCCAACAAGAACTTTCGCAACGGCGAGCTGAACCCGAATGCGTTCCGCCGCAAGGAGATCGCCGTCGACGAGATCATGGCCTCGCCGGTACTGAACTACCCGCTGCGCCAGTACATGTTCTGCGCCCCGGATGAGGGGGCGGCGGCGGTGATCATGTGCCGCGGGGACATCGCCCACCGCTTCACCGACAAGCCGGTGTTCGTGCGCGCCAGCGAGATCCGGACCCGGACGTTCGGCGCCTACGAGGTGCACGCCACCTCCGCACCGATCGAGTCCGATGTCGCGCCGACGGTGTACGCCGCGCGCGCCGCCTACGAGATCGCCGGTATCGGCCCGGAGGACGTCGACATCGCGCAGTTGCAGGACACCGACGCCGGCGCCGAGGTGATTCACATGGCCGAGACCGGTCTGTGCGCCGACGGCGACCAGGAGAAGCTGGTCGCCGAGGGCGCCACCGAGATCGGCGGGTCCATCCCGGTCAACACCGACGGCGGGTTGATCGCCAACGGCGAGCCGATCGGTGCGTCGGGCCTGCGTCAGGTGCACGAACTGGTCCGGCAGTTGCGCGGCGAGGCCGGTGAGCGCCAGGTTCCGAGCAGCCCCCGGGTGGGGCTGGCCCAGGTCTACGGCGCGCCGGGTACCGCCTCGGCCACCATCCTGAGTCTGTAACAGCCGGCCTACCCAGGCTGGTTCGCGTCGAGTAGTGTCCGGCGCAGCAGGTGCAGGGCAATCGTAGTCGAGCGTTCCCGGACGTCGGTGCGGTTACCGGGCAGCCGCACGGTGCGCAACACCGGCGGTCGGCCGGTCATCGCCACGCCGAAACACACGGTGCCGACCGGTTTTTCGGCCGACCCGCCGCCGGGGCCGGCGATGCCGGTGGTGGACACCGCGATGTCGGCGCCGAACCGGCGCAGCGCACCGGCGGCCATCGCCTCGGCCACCTGCTCCGACACCGCACCGTGGGTTTCGATCAGTGCGGGATCGACGCCGAGCAGCTCACTCTTGGCGGCGTTGGAGTAGGACACCACTCCCCCGGCCAGATACGCCGACGAGCCTGCCAGGTCGGTGAGCCGGCCGGCGACCAGCCCCCCGGTGCAGGATTCGGCGGTGGCGGCCCAATGGCCGGCCAGCAGCGCGGCGACCTGCTGGTCGACGGTGGTGCCGTCGGTGGAGTAGACGGCGTCGCCGAAGCGCTCGCGCAGGTGCGCCAGCAGCGCGGCGTAGGCGTCGGCCGCGCCGGGTTCATAGCGGGTGACGATCTCCAGCTCGGCGCGGCGCAGGCAGGTGGTGATCTCCAGTCCGCCGAAACCCGTGATGTCGCGTTCGGCCACCCGCAGGGCTTCGGCCAGTGCGGATTCGGCCGGCCCGAACATCCGGATGGTGTCCTGTCGGTAATGCACACGTCCTGAGATCGCGGCCTGCAGCGCCTCGGTGGACAGCGCCGCCGGCCACATCGCCTGCAGCTCGCGCGGTGGTCCGGGCAGCACCACCACGGTGGGACCGCCGCCGGTCACCGGGGTGACGACGACACCGGGTGCGGTGCCGATGGGCTCGAGCACCGTCGCGCCCTCCGGGACGATGGCCTGTTTGCGGTTGGCCGTGCGCACGTCGTCGAAGTCGATGTCGGGCATCCGGGATACCAGCTTGCGCAGGATGTCGGCGATGCGCTCCTCAAGCGCGGTGTCCAGCACCATCTTTCGGCCGCAGAACCCGGCGACCGTGTCTACGGTGAGGTCGTCGGCCGTCGGGCCCAGCCCGCCGCTGGTGATGATCAGGTCCACGCCCTCGGTGGCCAGGAACGCCAGCTGCGCGGCGATGTCGGCCGGCCGGTCGCCGCAGATGGTGATGTGCGCCAACTCGATGCCCAGCTCCAGCAGCCGGTCGGCCAGCCAAGGCCCATTCTTGTCGGCCACCCGGCCGGTCAGTACCTCGGTCCCGGTGACGACGATCCCCGCGCGCGTGCTCACCTCGCCGACCTTACGCGTCGGGTATCGGCACCAAAGCCGCGGCAGACTACGCCGACCCGGCGCCGGGGGCGCGGACCACCATCGGGACGGCCGGGAAGTACGACGCCATTTCGCTGCGCGACTTGCGCAGTGCGGCTGTGCCGTAACCCTTCTTGCGGTGTTCCGGGCGGATCCAGATCCGGACGTTGACCTCGCCGCCGACCAGGTCGCCGAAGACCAGGCCGATCTTCGCCTCGTCCTCGACCGCGACGAACAGCACCGCGTCCTCGTCGTCCACGCGCTTGATGGCGCCGCGGATCTCGTCGTCGATACCGGCGGCCGGCGCTCCGGAGCCGTCACCCGCGGTGAGCTGGTCATCGGTGCGGGCGGTGAAGATGTCGCGGTCCTGCTCGGCCGAGAACGGCCGCAGCCACAGGCTTTCCCCGGTGCTGGCCGGCCGCTGCTCGACGGTGAAGGTCAGCTGGGAGTCCAGGTCTTCCAGCTCGGCGGCGATGCGCTCCCGGCTGGCCTTGGTGGCGTGATCGAACGACAGGCCCATGACGGCCTCGGCGCCGGCCCGGGAGATGCCCAGCAGCGCGATCAGCGCGTCGACCGCGGCGGTGTGATCATCGGCGTCCACGATCGCGTCGAGCACCTCGTGACGACGGTCCAGTGCTTTGAGCATGGCGACGGAGATTTCGCGGCGGGCGGCGGCAATGTCATGAGCGGGCATACGCCGCAGCCTAGTCCAGGATTCAGCGATTGGCGTCGGCAATCGGGACGACGCCCGCGTCGGTGTTGTAACCGGTGACCCGGACCCAGCCCGGTGCCGAACCGGCCGGCACATCGGCTTGCAGCTGCACCGACTCGCCGGGATAGACGGTCACGTAGTTGTCGGAGTATTCGACCGGCAGGATCTCGTCGCCGTCGGGTGAATCGAGCACCTCCGCGCGCTCGAAGAACGCGATCTTCTCGCTCGGATTGTTCAGCGTGATCGTGACGTCGGTGCCACCGTCGTCGCGGGCAGTGCGCACCGCCCGCACCCGCAGCGGGGTGCGCGCCATCGAGGCCAGAGGGGTCAGGTCGGCCCAGCTGGACTGCTGCAACTGGAACGCGTTGTCCTTGGCCGGATCACCGGTGTCGTCGGGCACCTGGGATTGCCAGTAGGTGTTCTCGGTGACCACACCGCCGGTGTGGTCGAGCAGCTGCGCGCGGACGAAGAACACCTTGGCGGCCGCCGGTGGCCGGGCCAGCGTGAGCGCGGCCGCGGTGCCGTTGGCCGGCACGGTCAGCCCCTCGGTGCGCCGGTCGTCCAGCACCCGCCCGGACAGGTCGTAGGTGCGGACCCGGGCCCACAGCCCGGTCGCGTCGTACGGGCTCTGGTTGACGATGGTGACGTTGGCGGTGGAGCGGTTGCCGGTGGCGAACGAGTCGAACACCACCGACAGCGGGCGCAGCCCCTTCTTGGCGCCGTAGTAGGCGCCGCCGGGCCGCAGGTAGTAGTCGAAGAGATTGCCGAAGAACGACGGCCACGGGGTGTTGAGCATCCAGTAGATCGTCATCTTGTGGGTGTCCCAGCCGCCCGCGGCGAACGCCTCGAACTGGGCCCGGGTCGATTCGTAGTGCGCGAGTTGGGCCTTGGTGGCGAACTCCTCGGCGTTGCGCGAGGGCCCGTAGCGGCGCATCACCGCGGTGCGGGTGCTGTCGAGCAGCACGTTGTTCTCGTCGGACCCGGCGTGCAGGTACCAGGTCGGGTTGATCGGCCAGAGCTGATCCGGCGGGATGAACCGGGTCAGGCTGGCGTACGGCGGGATGTGCTCGTTGTCGCCCTGTTCGGCCGAAGATCCCTCCGCGGCGGCATAACGTCCGTCGAACCAGTAGCTGGGCGGGCGCCAGCTGTACGGGCCGACCATCCGGATGCCGTCCCAGGCGAGGTTGCCCTGCTCGTCCTTGTTGATGGTCGAGACGGTGTCGACCGTCGCCCCGGACCAGTGCGCCTCGGCCAGAATCCGGTGGTACCAGTCGCGCACCTCGGTCGGCGGGCGGCCGTCGGAGCCGTTGGCCCACAGGAACGCCGATGCGTGCGGGCCGAACGCGGCGATCTGCGACCGCAGGCTGTCCTGGGAAACCTGGCGGTCCTCGGCGTCCCACTGCCCCCACTTCTCCCACTGGTTGCAGCACATCCAGCCGTACATCATCGGGATGCCGAGTTCGTCGGCCTCCTGCAGCAGGTGGTCGCCGGGGAACTTGCCCTCCAGTCGGAGCATGTTCAGGCCCAGGTCGCGGACGTAGCGCAGGATGGCGGTTTCCCGCGCCGGGTCCCAGCGGTACAGCAGGTCCGGCGAGTAGGTGGCCCCGCGGACCAGGAAGTCGCGGCCGTTGACCTGCAGGTAGAAGTTGCCGCCCGCACCCGGGGGCCGGAACGCGTCGTCGTCGTCGCGGTGCTGGGTGACGGTGCGGATGCCGAACCGCTGGGTGAGGGTGTCGATGGGCTGTTCGTTGACCCGGTACTCCAGCCGCAGGTCATAGAGGTTCGGGCTGCCCATCGTGTACGGCCACCACAGGTCGGGCTGCTCGATCCGCAGCCCCGGGTAGTCATCGGGAGTGAAGGTCACCTCCCGCTGTTCGCGGGGTCCCAGGGTGACCGACTGGTCGAGGTTCACGGTGGGCTTGCCGGGACGGCTGATCGTCGCGTGCATTACCCCGCGCACCGGGTGGTCGGCGTCGTTGCGCACGGTGGAGTGCACGGTCAGCCGCGCGGAGTCGGTGCGCGGCAGCGGCAGTTCGGTGCTGACGCTGGCCGGGCCGAGCGTCGCGTCTCCGGAGGCGTGCAACAGCACCGGTTTCCAGATCCCGGCGTTGCGATCGGGTACGAACGACGGCATCTTGGGCACGCCGTCGGCTGTGCGGTAGCCGATGTCGCGCCAGTTGATCCAGTCCCACCAGCTGTCGGCCAGCTCGACGCCGTCGATGTCCTGCACCGCCTGCTCGGGGGTGATCCGGATGGCCAGCGCGTTGGCGGCTCCCGGGTGGATCCACGGCGTGACGTCGAGGTCGTGGCTGACGTACATGCCGACCACCTCATCGTCACCGGCCACCAGGTGACCGTTGAGCCAGACCTGGGCGCGGTAGTTGATGCCGGGCAGTTCCAGCGCGTAGAACGGCCGGCCGGCCGGCGCGGTGAAGGTGGTGCGGTACCACCAGTCCTGCCGGTAGAGGTCCTGCGGGATCGCATCGCGCATGTTGGAGCCGTAGTAGGGGTCCGGATAGACCCCGGCGTCGGTCAGCGCGCCGAGCACGGTGGACGGCATCCGACGGATCGGATGCCACGACTCGCTCGCGTAGTCCAGCCGGGAGATCGCGGCGCCGTCGTCCTCGACGTAGCGGGCCGACGCGAGCCGCCAACCGTCGGCGAGCTCGACGGTGACCGGGGCCGATACCGGCCGAAAGAACCAGGGCGCGTCGGCGCCCGCACCCGCACCCACCACGACCAGCACCAGGACGACGGCGACCAGCCGGGATCCGATGCGGCGCAGCGTTCGACGGGGGATGGGGGTTCTCCTGACCTGATCCGGCCGACCGCCGGGAGGGACGCCGTGAGCTTACGAGATCGAAGCGGGTGATGACGCTCACGCCGCCCACCCGCTAAGGTGGAACACGTTCTAGTTTTAACCCGTTTTCGTCGAAAAGCCCACCAGGAGCGGACTATGCATACTCCCCTGTGCGACCGGCTCGGGATCGAGTTCCCGATCTTCGCCTTCACCCACTGCCGCGACGTCGTGGTGGCGGTGAGCAAGGCCGGGGGCTTCGGCGTGCTCGGCGCGGTCGGGTTCACCCCCGAGCAGCTGGAGATCGAGCTGAACTGGATCGACGAGAACATCGGCGACCACCCGTACGGCGTCGACATCGTCATCCCCAACAAGTACGAGGGGATGGAGGCGGTAGACCTGGATCCCGAGGTGCTCAAGAAGCAGCTCAACGCGCTGGTGCCCGAGGAGCACCTGGAGTTCGCCAAGAAGATCCTGGCCGACCACGGGGTGCCGGTCGAGCACAGCGACGAGGATGCGCTGCAGTTGCTGGGCTGGACCGAGGCGACCGCCACCCCGCAGGTCGAGGTGGCGCTGCGGCACCCGAAGGTCACCATGATCGCCAACGCGCTGGGCACTCCGCCGGCGCACATGATCGACCACATCCACGAACAGGGCCGGGTGGTCGCCGCACTGTGCGGGTCGCCGTCGCAGGCCCGCAAGCACGCCGACGCGGGCGTGGACATCATCATCGCCCAGGGCGGGGAGGCCGGTGGGCACGCCGGAGAGGTCGGGTCGATCGTGCTGTGGCCGCAGGTGGTCGCCGCCGTCGCACCGGTTCCGGTGCTGGCCGCCGGTGGTATCGGCAGTGGCCAGCAGATCGCGGCGGCGCTGGCGCTCGGCGCCCAGGGCGCCTGGACCGGGTCGCAGTGGTTGATGGTCGAGGAGGCCGAGAACACCCCGGTCCAACAGGCCGCCTACATCAGCGCGACCAGCCGTGACACCGTGCGCAGCCGGTCGTTCACCGGCAAGCCGGCCCGGATGCTGCGCAATGACTGGACCGAGGCGTGGGAGCAGCCGGAGAACCCCAAGCCGCTGGGCATGCCGCTGCAGTACATGGTCTCCGGGATGGCGGTGGCCGCCACCCACAAGTATCCGAACGAGAGCGTCGCCGTCGCGTTCAACCCGGTCGGGCAGGTGGTCGGGCAGTTCACCAAGGTGGAGAAGACCTCCGCGGTGATCGCCCGCTGGGTGGCGGAGTACCTCGACGCCACCGCCACCCTCGACGCGTTCAACGAGGCCTGACCCCCTACCCCGTCGACCCGGGGAAACCCGCCGGCGAAACGCGGGCGGCGGCACCGCCGATATCCCTGTCACCAATGGTGTGATTGTTCGTAGAACCTGGGTCGGGGAGGGAGTGTCCATGTCGGTGCAGCGTCTCGGTACGACGACGGGTCGCGCGGCGGCGGTGTTCGCGATCGCCGCCGCGGCCGTCGTCGCGGTTCTCAGCGGTCCGAGCGACGGCCACGCCGGTCTGTCCGTCGCCGCGGCCGCGCCGACCACCAGCACCTCCGGCAAGCCGTCGTTCCGCAGTGACGCCGACGGCTACCTGGACACCGAGGCGCACTGCGTTGCCGGGCAGTCCGGCGTCGCCTACGGCCGCACCGCCCGTTCGCTGGTGGTGATCTGCGCGGACCGGGCCGGGGCGCTGGAGTACCGCGGGCTGCGGATCTCCGACGGCGCGCTGCTGACCGCGCCGGCCGAGGCCGGCGACGCCGGTAGCTACCAGGCCGTCAACGACGGCGTGGTGTACACCGTGTCGCCGACCGAGTTGCGGGTCACCGCCGAGGACAAGGTCGTCTACCGGGATACCTGGATCGAATACATCACGCCGCGGTTCGCCGCGGAGGCGGGTGCGCCGTCATCGAGCAAAACCGCGGCGTCACCGACCCCGAGTTCGGGCGTCGCCAAGCCCCGCTGAATCACACGGCGATCCCGCGCGCTATTCGTGCTCGGGTGTTTATTCGTGCTCGGGTGCGGCCGGCTGGGTCACCGGCTCCACCGGTGCGGGTTCGGCGGCCGGCTGATCGGCCGCCGGGGCCTGCGGCCCACTCGACATCGGGGACCGCGCCGACGTGCCGGGACTCATCGGCCGCTGGCTGAGCAGCAGCAGCACATCCGAACCGCTGACCTCCTGGGTCTGGTAGGCGTGCCAGAGTTCGCGCAGATAAGTCACGCCATGACTGCGCGGCCCGTCGTCGGCGGCGCTCGTCGTTCCGGGCGGCAGATTGTCCGGGCTGCTCAGGTGCGGCACCGGGGCGGGCGCCGCCTCGGTGACGGCGGCCGCCGGCACGTCACCGGCACCGGTGGCCTCGGTCACCGGTACCGCGGCCGGGGCGGAGTCGGCGGCGACGACGACGGCCGGGCCGGGGCCCGCCGCCGGGCCGTCGGGATCGGCGGCCGCGGGACCGGCCAGCAGCAGGGCCCAGCAGCCGGCGGCGCCGAGGGCACCGACCAGGATCTTCGCGTGCATGCCCGGTCCTTCCGTTCCGCTGAGGATTTCGTTACACATTCCGGGCACCGAAGCTCGGTTCCGGGTGTCCAATGCACTATATGGCCTCCCCCGCGATCCCCGCAGGCTTCGATCTGACCGACCCGGACATGAACCGCCGCGGCCTGCCGGTGGCCGAGCTGGCCGAATTGCGCCGCGCCGCCCCGATCTGGTGGAACGCCCAGCCGACCTGCGAGGCGTTCGGCGACACCGGTCACTGGGTGGTGACCCGGCATCACGACGTCAAAGAGGTGTCCCGGCGCAGCGACGTGTTCTCCAGCTGGCAGCACACCGCACTTCCCCGGTATCCCGCCGGCACCCAGCGCCCCCAGGTGGAGGCCGCCCGGCTGGTGATGCTCAATATGGACGCGCCGCACCACACGCAGCTGCGCAAGATCATCTCCCGCGGGTTCACCCCGCGGGCGGTGGAGCGGCTGCGCGAGGATCTGGCCGAGCGCGCCCGGCAGATCGTCGCGACCGCGGCCGCCGAGGGCTCCGGCGACTTCGTCGAGCAGGTGGCCTGCGAGCTGCCGCTGCAGGCCATCGCGGGGCTGCTCGGGGTGCCGCTGGAGGACCGCAAGAAGCTCTTCGACTGGTCCAATCAGATGATCAGCGACGACGATCCCGAGTTCGCCCACCACGACGGGCTGACGGCCTCGACTGAGCTGATCATGTACGCGATGGGGCTGGCGGCGCTGCGCGCACGCGAACCCGGTCCCGACATCGTCACCAAGCTGATCGAGGCGGACGTCGAGGGCGCACACCTGTCCGACGACGAGTTCGGGTTCTTCATGGTTCTGCTGGCCGTCGCCGGCAACGAGACGACCCGCAACTCGATCACCCACGGCATGATCGCCTTCACCGAACACCCGGACCAGTGGGAGTTGTTCAAGCGGGAGCGACCCGCGACCACCGCCGACGAGCTGGTCCGCTGGGCGACGCCGGTCAGCTCCTTTCAGCGCACGGCGCGCCACGACGTGGAGTTGTCCGGGGTGAGGATCCGCGCCGGTGACCGGGTGGTGCTGTCCTACCGGTCGGCGAATTTCGACGAGGAAGCGTTCCAGGACCCCGACCGGTTCGACATCCTGCGCGATCCGAATCCGCACGTCGGGTTCGGAGGGACCGGCGCGCACTACTGCATCGGGGCGAACCTGGCCCGGATGACCATCAACCTGATCTTCAACGCGATCGCCGACGGGATGCCCGACCTGCGGGCGGCCGGGGTGCCGGAGCGCCTGCGCTCGGGCTGGCTCAACGGCATCAAGCACTGGCCGGTCCAGTACCGGCCGGCCGGCTGAATCAGCCGCGCGGCAGACGATTCAGGCCGGGGATCCGGTCCAGGATCTTGTCGCGGATCCGCGGCGGCGGGGCGACCGGCGCCTGTTGCACCGGTTGCTGCACGGCGGCCGGACGCGGAGCGGGCTGCTCCGGGGCGGCGGGAGCCAGGGGCGCCGCCGGAGCGACGGGAGCCGGCAGTGCCATCGGCGCGATGGTCTCCACCGCGGTGCTGAACACCTCCGCGGGGGCGGCCTCGGCGTGTTCGACGGGCGGGGCTGCCTCGGGCGCCGGCGCGGCCGGCTCGGGGACGGCCTCGGCCGGAGTGGCCGGAGCGGCAGCCGGCGGGCTCGGGGCCGCCTGAGGCGCGGTGGCGGCCGGGGCCTCGGCCTGGGTGACCGCCTGCGGCCCCGGCGAGGAGTTCAGACCCACGGCCACCGCGGTCGCGGCGACCAAGGCGATGGCGGCACCGGCGACGGCGACCAAGGGCCCACGGACCGATGGCCAGGCCTCCTCGGCCTCGAACAGCACCCGGACGACGGGAGCATCCGGGCACACCGCGGTGGGCAATACCACGGGCACGCTCGCGGCGTTGCCATCGGTCGGGATCAACCGGCCGGGGGCGGTATCCAAAACGGGACTCTCCGATGCGGTCGGGATGCGGCCCGGGGACGGACCGCCACGGGAGAGGGTACCGTGATCGATTCGTGACCCGAAACCCCTCTGTGCGGCGGCGGTCCGACGCGATGCCGAGGCCGGGTCAGCCCACGCGGTGCGGCAGGGCGGCGACGTAGGGGGTGTCGACGCCGATTTCGCCGATGTCCATCGCCCCGCCCGGATTCCCCAGCGGTTCGGATCGCCCGGGCAGGGTTTCGGAGAAGAAGGCCGCGTTGTCGGCCAGGTGCGCGAGTTCGGACTCGGGCAGGTCCGTCTCGTAGAAGATGGCCTCCATCTTGCAGGCCAACTTGCACGCGCCACAGTCGACGCATTCGTCGGGGTTGATGTATACCGAGCGCTCGCCGACATAGATGCAGTCGGCCGGGCACTCCTGCTGGCACGCCTTCTCAACCACGTCCACACAGGGGGAAGCGATTACATATGTCATGGTCGTCATGGTATTTGCCCGCGTTCCGCGTCGGGTGCGCCGAAAGTCATCGTTAATGGGACTTCCGTACCGTCCCCGTGGCCGCTACCCGCTTTGCCGGGCGTCCGAACCAGGTGTTCGCCCGCTGCGCAACCGACACGCCGGGATGTTGCAAAAAAGTTTTGTGTGATTTGTGTAACGGTTGGATTTAGGCAGGCGAACTAACCTGCATGACTCACGTTCGCACGTATCTCGCCGCGGCACTGCTGAGCATCGCCGGGGCCACCGCAGGTTTGAGTACCGGAATGGGTACTGCTGCCGCCGAACCGGTGAACTGGGACGCAGTCGCCCAGTGCGAGTCCGGGGGCAATTGGGCGATCAACACCGGCAACGGGCACTACGGCGGACTGCAGTTCAAGCAGGCGACGTGGAATGCCAACGGCGGGGTCGGCAACCCGGCGCAGGCCAGTCGTGAGGAGCAGATCCGGGTCGCCGAGAACGTGCGGGCCAGCCAGGGCATGCGCGCGTGGCCGAAGTGCGGTGCTCGCGGCGGCGACCTGTTCTCGGCGCCGTTGTCGGCACCGACCGGGCCGACCGCGGGCCAGTACGTGAAAAACACCATCCGGGAGGTCATCGGCCTGATCCCGGGGCTGGGCCGGTAACCCGCGCCGCAGGTCAGACCCTGCGCGGCGGCACCGGCGGGAAGTACTGTTCCTGGCCGGCAGTGGCGACCAGCTCGCCGTCCCGGTTGTACACCCGGCCGAGGGCCAGCGCCCGAGCGCCGACGGCGCTGTCGCTGCGCTGATCGAGCAGCAGCCAGTCGGCCAGGCGGGCGGGTCGATGAAACCAGACCGCGATGTCGCGCTGGGCGGTGTTGTCCGCCCGGCTTCGGTGGGCCGCCCGGGCCGCCACCGCCGACTCCACCAGGCTCGCCGCGCTCAGATAGACGACCAGGGCCGCCGCGGTGAGGGAATCGTCACCGGCCGGGCCGTCGGGCCGCCACCAGGTCAGCAGGTGGCCCGGGTCCCGTGCGCCGGCCTCGACCGGTCTGCGCTGGAACCACTGGAGGCTGGTCCAGCTGCCGCCCCCGGCCCCGGCGAGCTGCGCCGGATGCGGTTGCGACGAGAGCTTCTCGGGGTCGGGTATCCCGAGGACTTCCGGATGGTATTCGGGCCCGTCGGCGGCCTCGATGCAGAATGACGCGACGCCCGCCATCAGGACCGCGCCGGACTGGCGCGCGGTGACCTGCCGCGCGGAGAAGTTGCGGCCCTGCTGCAGGTCGACGACCTCGAATTCGACCGGGTACCGCGCGTCACCGGCGCGCAGGAAGTAGCCGTGCAGGCTGTGCGGCGTCCGCTCGGGCCCGACGGTGCGCCCGGCCGCCACCAGGGCCTGCGCCGCGATGTGGCCGCCCAGGATGTGGTGAAACGGCGCGTCGAACTGCGCGCCGGTGAAGACCGTGGCGCCCTCGATCACCGCACCGGGCGACAGGTTCAGGGCGTCGAGCACCTGCGGCAGGCTGGACTTGTACGGTGCGGCGTCGTCGGTGCCCGCGGCGTGTTCGGTCATGGTGTTCCGCATCATGCCTGACGCGGCTCGGCCGCCGCGCTGTCTCACCGCAGGTGCGCGTCGAACCAGCCGATGAGCCGTGCCGCCGGGGAGTCCTGTGCGGCCGGGGAATTCGATGTGAATCCGCTGGTCACCGCCGCAGTAAACAATTTTCAGGATCTGTCTACTAAATCGTTGACACGGACCTCGGGAACGGGTTCTACTGAGGTGTGAGCTACGACACCATCATCACCCGAGGCCGCTGGTTCGACGGCGCCGGCAGCCCCTCGGCGATCCGCGATATCGGCCTGCGCAACGGCCACGTGGTGGCGGTGTCGGCCGACGGGCTGGACACCGCCGGCTGCCCCGAGGTGATCGACGCGGCGGGCAAGTGGGTGCTGCCCGGCATGATCGACATCCACACGCACTACGACGTGGAGGTGCTCGACGGTCCGGGCCTGGCCGAGTCGCTGCGCCACGGTGTCACCACCGTCATGCTGGGCTCCTGCTCGCTGTCCACGGTGCACGTCAGCCCGGTGGAGGCCGGCGACCTGTTCGGCCGGGTGGAGGCTATCCCGCGGGAGTACGTCATCGACGCGCTGGCGCGACACCAGACCTGGGACGACGCCGCCGGCTACGTCGACGCGCTGCAGCGACTGCCGCTGGGCCCGAACGTCGCGGCGTTCATCGGCCATTCCGATATTCGCACCGCGGCAATGGGATTGGATCGGGCGACCCGCCACGACGTGCGACCGACCGCCGCCGAGCAGGCGCGGATGGAGAGCTGGCTGCGCGACGCGCTGGCCGCCGGGTTCGTCGGAATGTCTTCGCAGCAGCTGCTTTTCGACAAGCTCGACGGCGACACCTGCCGGTCCCGCACGCTGCCGTCGACCTACGCCAAGCCCCGGGAACTGCGCCGGCTCAAATCCCTGCTGCGGCGCAGCGGCCGGGTGCTGCAGTCCGGGCCCGACATCGCCAATCCACTGAATTTGCTGTCCCAGCTGGCCCAGTCGCTGGGCCTGTTCCGCCGCAATCTCAAGACCAGCTTGCTCTCGGCGGCCGATGTGAAATCCAACCCGCTGGCGATCAAGATGATGGGCCCGTCCGCGCGGCTGGTGGCGGCCCTCGGCGGCGACTTCCGCTGGCAGCACCTGCCGGTGCCGTTCGAGGTGTACGCCGACGGCATCGACCTGGTGGTCTTCGAGGAGTTCGGGTCCGGGGCGGCCGCACTGCACCTGCGCGACGACGTGGAGCGCAACGACCTGCTGCGCGACCAGGACTACCGGCGCCGGTTCCGCAAGGACTACGAGAACAAGTTCGGGGTGCGGGTCTGGCACCGCGACTTCTTCGACGCCGAGATCGTCGACTGCCCGGACGAATCGGTGATCGGCCGCTCCTTCGGACAGGTCGGCCTGGATCGCGGTGGGCTGCATCCGGTCGACGCGTTCCTGGATCTCGTCGTCGAGCACGGCCGGGCGCTGCGCTGGCGCACCACCATCTCCAATCACCGCCCGCAGGTGCTCAAACGCCTCGCGGTCGACCCGGGCATTCAGATGGGCTTCTCCGACGCGGGTGCGCATCTGCGCAACATGGCCTTCTACAACAGCGGGCTGCGGCTGCTGCGGCACGTTCGCGACGCCGAGGCGGCGGGCAGCGGGTTCATGTCCGTCGAACATGCGGTGCACCGGATGACCGGGGAGCTCGCCGACTGGTACGGCGTGGACGCCGGGCACCTGCGGGTCGGCGACCGGGCCGACCTGGCGATCATCGACCCGGCGGCCCTCGACGAGCGGCTGGACGCCTACGCCGAGGACACCGTCGCCGGCTACGGCGGCATGTCGCGGATGGTCAACCGCAACGACGAGGCGGTGACCGCGGTATTCGTCGGCGGCCGCGCGGTGGTGCGCGACGGGGTGCCGACCGGCCTGGTCGGCGCCGAACGCACCGGCAGTTTCCTGGCCCACGGACGGCTGTGCCCGGCACCGAACCGCACGGAGGCACTCGCCGATGTCCGATGATGCTGTGACGCAGGTGGTTTCCGGTATGTGGCAGGCGCTTTCGGAGCGCGATTGGGAGGCGGTCATGAGCTACCTGGCCCCCGACTGCATCTATTTGGACATGCCGGTGGGTCCGACGGCCGCCGCCCGCGGGCCCGAGGACATCGTCAAACGACTCAAGATCGGACTGGCACCGCTGGCCGGCTACGCGAACTTCCCCGGCCTGATGCTCGACAACGGTACCGACGTCATGTACGAGCACCACGAGGAATGGCATTGGGCCAGCGGCGAATCCGCGGTCCTGAAGTTCGTCTCGGTACACCGGGTGGTCGACGGCCGGATCACCCTGTGGAAGGACTACTGGGACATGGGCGCGCTGAGCAATCACGCACCCGGGAGTTGGTTGGCGGATTTCGCGACCGCCGACATGTCCTGGGTCTTCGACGCCACCGGGCTGGTCTGAGCCGGCCACGCGGTGACCAAAGCCATCCGGTGAACCCCGAGGAGTCCCCATGTTCGATCTGACCATCACCGGTGGCACCGTCGTCGACGGCACCGGCGCCGACCGCTACCGCGCCGACATCGGGATCACCGGCGGCCGGATCACCGAGATCCGGCGCTGCCACGGCGACGACGTCGGGCTGCGTGAGGCACCCACCGCGGAGAACATCGACGCCACCGGACGGGTGGTCACACCGGGATTCGTCGACGTGCACACCCACTACGACGGCCAGGTCAGCTGGGACGCCACCTTGGAGCCGTCCAGCCTGCACGGGGTGACCACCGTGGTCAGCGGCAACTGCGGGGTGGGCTTCGCCCCGGTGCGCCCGGGCCGGGAGCAATGGCTGATCGAGCTGATGGAAGGCGTCGAGGACATCCCGGGCTCGGCCCTGGCCGAGGGCATCACCTGGGGCTGGGAATCGTTCCCCGAGTACCTCGACGCCATCGAGAAGCGGGAACTGGCCGTCGATTACGGCACCCAGATCGCCCACGGCGCGGTCCGCGGCTACGCGATGGGTGAGCGCGGCGCCAACAACGAGGAAGCCACCGCCGACGACATCGCCGTGATGGCGCGGATCGTCCAGGAGGGCATCGAGGCCGGCGCGCTGGGCTTTTCGACGTCGCGGACCGAGGCGCACCGAGCGATGGACGGCCAGGCGGTACCGGGCACCTACGCCGCAGAGATGGAACTGTTCGGGCTGGGCAAGGCCATGGCCGCCGGCGGTCGGGCGGTCTTCGAGGTCGCGCCGCAGGGCACCGCCGGAGAGAGCCCCGCCGAGGCGTGTATGCACGAACTCGATTGGATGACCAGGCTTTCCGACGAGATGGACCGCCCGGTGTCATTCACCCTGATTCAGGCCAGTCACGCACCGGACCTGTGGCGACGCCAGCTGGAACGGGCCGGCAAAGCCCAGGAGAACGGGATCGCGGTCTACGCCCAGTTCGCCGCGCGGCCGTTCGGCATGCTGCTGGGTTTCCCCGGCTATCACGCGTTCACCCACCGACCGACCTTCCGCCGGCTGCAGGAGAGCCTGGATCGCGACGAGCTCGCCGCCCGGCTGGCCGATCCCGCCGTGAAGGCGGCGATCCTGGCGGAGACCGATCTGCCGCCGACCCCCGGGGTGCTGCTGGACGGCCTGTTCGCCCTCGCCCAGTACAGCGCCGACCGGATCTATGCGATCGGCGATCCCCCGGACTACGAGCCGACGCCGGACATGACGGTCGCCGCGATCGCGGCCGCCCGCGGGCAGGATCCGCTGTCGACGATGTACGACCTGATGCTGGAGTCCGATGCCGGCGCGATGCTGATGCTGCCGTTCTTCAACTATGCCGAGGGCGATCACAGCGCGATCTACGAGATGATGGGTCACCCGGCCGCGGTGTCGGGGCTGTCCGACGGCGGCGCGCACTGCGGGCTGATCTGCGACGCGTCCTACCCGACGTTCCTGCTGACGCACTGGGCGCGGGACCGCCACCGGGGCCCGAGATTCTCCCTGGAGTACGTCGTGCGGAAGCAGACACTGGATACCGCAACGCTTTTCGGCCTCGACGACCGCGGTGTCATCCGGGTCGGCAAGAAGGCCGACCTGAACGTCATCGACATGACGGCGTTGCAGCTGGGGGTGCCGCGAATGGCCTACGACCTGCCCGCGGGTGGGCGCCGGCTGCTGCAGGACGCGTCCGGTTACGACGCCACCGTGGTCAGCGGCGTGGTGACGCGGCGACACGGCCGCGATACCGGCGCCCGGCCCGGGCGCCTGGTGCGCGGCGCACAGGCCTGAGCGGTACCGGGCCCGGGACGGGTGCGACGGCCGGTCAACTCGGCGGGCGGGACACGCACTGCGCGGAGTACAGCTGCTCGCCGAGCTTCTCCATCAGCTCCAACTGGGTCTCCAGGTAGTCGATGTGGGATTCCTCGTCGGCGCAGATGCCCTCGAGCAGGCTGGCACTGGTGCTGTCCTGCTTCTCCCGGCACATGATGATGCCGGGTTTGAGCCGTGCCACCACCTCGTATTCGATCGCGAGATCGGCCTCGAACTGTTCGCGCAGGGTCTGCCCGACCCGCAGCGAGAACAGCCGCTGGTAGTTGGGCAGGCCGTCGAGCAGCAGGATGCGGTCGGTGATGGCCTCGGCGTGGCGCATCTCGTCGAAGGATTCTTCGCGGGTTTTCGAGGCCAGTTCGGTGAAGCCCCAGTTGTCCTGCATCTTCGAGTGCAGGAAGTACTGGTTGATGGCGGTGAGTTCGCTGGTGAGTTGCTCGTTGAGCAATTTGAGGACGTCGGGGTCGCCTTGCATGAACACTCCTTGGCTGGGTCGTTCGAGCTGGCAGCGCGAGCCGGGCTGTGGCGCCGCTGCATACCCGAATCTAGTCCCTTTTCGGCCCGTTGGCCTGCAGAAATGCCCACCAATTCGAACATAGGTACGCCTTACTAAGGGCAGTCTTGGCTGGTCCGGCAAACATGAAGAAAGATATTAGGTGTCCCTAACAAAGGGCGGCTATACTTAGGTTAGACTCTGCTAAAGCACTCCCCCGGGGAAGGAAGTCGGCCACCATGTTCGTGTGCCTGTGCACCGGCGTCACCAGCCACGTTGTGGCCGACGTCGTGGCCAATGGCGCGTGCACGTCCAAACAGGTGGCAGAGGCATGCGGCGCGGGATCGGACTGCGGGCGGTGCCGGCACACGGTGCGCGGCATGATCGAGGCGTATTTCCGCGAACAAGACGGCTGCGGCGAACAGCATGCCGTCACCGCGGCTGCCGTCTAAGAACTGCCCGAGTTGAAGGCGGTCAGCGCCGCAGCGTTGTCGGCCGACCCGAGCAGGGTGGCAAAAAATCCGTTCTCCCGGGCCCGGGCGGCCGCGACGGCCTCCTCGGTCGGAGCCGTCATGGTCGCCTTGACCGCCATCAGGCTGGCGATCGGGCGCGAGGCGAGTACCTCGGCATGCCGACGGGCCTCGGCCAGTAGCTCCCCGGGCGGGCACACCTTCCAGACCAGCCCCATCCGCAGGGCCTCGTCGGCAGGCACCCACTCCGAGGACAACAGCAGCCAGGCGGCGTTCTGCCGGCCGATCAGCCGGGGCAGCAGGTACGACGACGCCGCCTCCGGTGCGACGCCGAGGCTGGTGAACGGGCACTTCAGCCGGGCGTCGGCGGACATGAAGGCCAGATCGGCGAACCCCAGGATGGTGGTACCGATGCCCAGCCCGATCCCGTTGATCGCGACGATCAGCGGTTTCGGAAAACTGCTCAGCGCGTCGATCAATCCGTTGAAGCCGAATTCGCCGGGTATGAAGTCGGGGTCGGTGGCCATGGCCTGCAGGTCACCGAGGTCGGTACCGGCGGAGAAGGCACGCCCGGCGCCGGTCAGCAGAACCACCGCGACCTCGGGGTCGGCGGCGGCCTCCCGCAGCGCGACGGTGGTTGCGTCGTAGAGCGCCTCGTTGAACGCGTTGAGGGCCTCCGGTCGGTCCAGTGTCAGTGTCCGAACACGGTTCTCATCGGCGATCTCCAGCATTGCCGGAGTGTAGCCTCGGCCAGCGGAGTTCATCGCCGACCCCTCGGCACCGGTGAACTCCGGTGGCTCAGGCCTCAGCGCGCGCAGTCGCCGTCGAGGGTGTAGACGTCGTGGCCGAGGTTCGGGCAGGGCAGCCAGTTGTCGGGCCCCGGCGGCACCGCCGGGCAGATCTTGCCGAGCTTCATCTCCTTGCCCCAGCAGTTGAACGTGTACACCTGGTTCGGGTCCGGCGGCGCCGGGCACATCGTGTCGTCCAGCACGAACAGCACTGGGTTCGAACCACAGGCCTTCCACCGGCTGCCCCACGGCGGGATATCGGGGCACTTCTGGTAGTTGGGCACCAGGTGCGACCAACACCAGTAGGTGCCTGGCGGCAGCCCAGCCTGGGCCTCCGGTGCCTTGACCAGCACACCGGCACCGAGGCCCACGCCGATTCCGAGCACGGTGGCCGCCGCGATGTTGAGCGTCTTCATGATCGTTTCCCCCTTGCCGCCGCGCCGAGAGACGCAGCTTCTGATCTGATACCTCGACTCTGCGATGGGCACGGCCCCAGAACATCGGCCAAACCGCGTAGAAAACGCAGACCAAGAATCGGCGGATCGCATCACCGCCGGTGACCGCCGCGCCGGGATGGCATCGGAGTGAACTCCCGGAATCTGTCGTGCATCCGGCCTATATTCGTCAACTGAACGGTCTGTCTGTGCAGGTGAGAGGGGTGGGAACCGGTGGCCGATCGCCTGCCCTCCGACGCGTGGTCGAGCGGTCAGGGGCATCGTCCGCGCGGATCCCACCCGCACCGGCAGCCGGTGACCCGGCTGTTCCCTGGCGTCCCGGTCGACGATCTCCCCCGCGTGATGCTCGGTGAGCACGGCTTCTCGGCACCGCTGACCAGATTTATCGGGCGTCGCACCGAACTGGCCGATCTGCGCCGGCTGATCGCCGACCACCGGTTGATGACCCTCACCGGGCCAGGTGGGGTGGGCAAGACCCGCCTGGCGGTGCAGCTGGCCGGTTCGGTCGCAACCGAATTCGACGCCGGAGCGTGGTACGTCGATCTCGCCTCGATCTCCGATCCCACGCTGGTGCCGGTCACTGTGGCACGCACGTTCGGGCTGCCCGACTGGCCGGTGCAGACCGACGAGACGCTCACCCGGTTCATCGGGGACCGCACGCTGCTGGTGGTGCTGGACAACTGCGAACACCTCGTCGAGGCCTGCGCGGACCTGGTGACGGTCCTACTGAGGGCGTGTCCCGGTCTGACAATCCTGGCGACCAGCCGCGAGCCGATCCGGATGGACGGCGAACTGATCTGGCCGACGCCACCGCTGTCCCCGGCCGACGAGGCTGTCCAGCTGTTCGCCGACCGCGCCCGGCTGGCCCGGCCGGAGTTCACCGTCGGTGAGGACAACGCCGGGACCGTGACCCAGTTGTGCCGGGGTCTCGACGGGATTCCCCTGGCGGTCGAGCTGGCCGCCGCGCGGGTGCGGGCGATGTCGCTCACCGAGATCCTCGACGGTCTGCACGACCGTTTCGGGTTGCTGTCGGGCACCGCGCGCACCGCGGCGTCGCGGCATCAGACGCTGCGCGCGTCGATGGATTGGTCGCACGCCCTGCTGTCCGAACCCGAGCAGGTGGTGTTCCGCCGGCTGGCGGTGTTCCTCGGCGGGTTCGAACTGGATGCCGCGCACGCCGTGGCCGGGGATCCCGGGGCGCCACGTCACCAGATCCTCGACGAGCTCGCCCTGCTGGTGGACAAGTCGCTGGTGGTCGCCGACGACCGTGGGCACCGGACCCGGTACCAACTGCTGGAGACGGTCCGCCAGTACGCACTGGACAAACTCCGCGAGGCCGGCGACGCTGACACCGTCTGGGCCCGGCACCGAGACCACTACACCCGTTGGTTCGCCGCCCCGGTGTCGTTCGACCTGCAGGCGCATGTCGAACGCGCCGAGATCGAGATCGACAACCTCCGTGCGGCTTTCACCTGGAGCCAGGAGCACGGCGATCACGAACTCGCAGCGCGGCTGGCGTCGTCGCTGCAACCGCTGTGGCTCACCGGCGGTCGGATATCGGAGGGGCTGGCCTGGTTCGGCGCCGTCCTGGCCCACGGTAGCGTCCTGGCTCCGGCGGTACGAGCGCGGGTCCTTGCCGACCGGGTCACCCTGGAGACGTTGACCGGTTCCCTCTACCGCGTCGAGGAGGCCCAGGAGGCGTTGACGATCGCCCGCGACCTGGGCGACCCGGCACTGCTTGCGCAAGCACTGGCCGCCTACGGGTTGACCTGTGGTTACAGCCCGGGGCTCGCCGCGCCGTATTTCGCGGAAGCGCTGGAACTGGCCACCGCGTTGGGTGATGACTGGCAGCTGAGCAGAATCCTGAGTTGGCAGGCGTTTTCGGCCTACGCGGTCGGCGACCCGGTCGGCACGCTCGCCGCCGCGAGCCGGGGGCTCGAGCTCGCCGACGCGGTCGGCGACGGTTCGGCCGCCCGGCTGTGCCGCTGGTGTATCGGGTTGGTGCAGTTGTTGAAAGCGGATGTGACGGGGGCGGCCGAACTGTTCCGGGACGTCGCGGCTGACGCCGGGGCTGCTCATGACCTGATGTCGTCGGCGTCCGGCCTGATGGCCCTGGGCATCGCGCTGGCGCATCGGGGCGACACCGACGACGCCCGCGCCGTCGCACACGCGGCCATCGAGGCCGCTGCCGATCTGCCGGGCTTCCAACAGGGTGCGGGTTTCGGCGCGCTGGTGGACGTGGAGCTGAGCGCCGGCGATGTGACGGCGGCGGTTTCGGCCGCCGAGGCGGCTGTGCGCGCGTGTCCGCTGACCGAGCTGCTGGCCACCAACGGCAACCCGGTCGCCAAGACGGCGTTGGTGTCCGGCGATGTCGACGGGGCACGGCGCAGCGCCGACGAAGCCGTGGCGGTGGCGGCCGGCACCCACCAGATCCCGTTGTTGTCGACCAGTATTCGGATTGCCATCGCCGCGGGCGACACCTGCCGGGCCCAGCGCGATGCTCGGGACGCGCTGGCGATCGCCGCGGCGACCGGAGCCCATCTGGCGCTCCCCGACATCGTGGAGTGCGTCGCGACACTGACCGCCCGGGCCGGCAACGCGCCGACGGCGGTGCGGTTGCTCGGTGCCGCGGCGGGCCTGCGAACGCGCGCCGGCCAGGTCCGCTTCCGAGTCTACGACGCCGATCAGGCCGCGCAGGTGACCGCCCTGCGCAACGAGCTGGGCAACAGCGGCTTTCAGGCGGCGTGGGACGCGGGCGCCGAACTGTCCGCCGAGGAGACGATCGCCTACACACTGCGCGGCCGCGGTGAACGCAAGCGGCCGGCCAGCGGCTGGGCGTCGCTCACCCCGACGGAGATCGAAGTGGCCGGGCTGGTCAGCGCTGGATTGGGGAACAAGGAAATCGGGACGCGGCTTTTCATCTCGCCGCGCACCGTGCAGACCCATCTGACCCACATCTACGCGAAGTTGGGCGTGGCCTCACGGGTGCAGCTCGTCCAGGAGGTGTCCAGACACAGCTGATCCCGTGACGCGATACCACGCGGTTGGTGTCGTCGAGCGGTCCATAATGGGAATCATGAGTGCGCCCGCAGCAACCACCGCAGCGCATGAAGGCACGGCGTGAAGTCCACCCCGGAGGTACGGCGGTCACTGCCCTACGTGAGCGAGGTTGGGGCGGTACTGCTCGGTCTGCTGGCGGTGGTGGCCGTCGTCCTGCAGTTCGGCCCGCCCGGATCAGCGATGGTGGCCGGCGGCAGCGCGGCAATCGTCGGTGCGATCGCGCTGAAGGACACTCCCCAGGGCCGGTTGCGGCTGACGCTCGGCGCGTCGCTGGCCACCGGCGGCGCCGCCCTGCTCGGGTGGTCGACCGCGCCGCACGACCTGGCCTTCATCGCGGCCGTCGCGGTGTGGGCCTTCGGCGCCGGGATGGCGTGGGCGCTGGGCGGTAACGCGGGGCTGGTGGCGGCGGCCGCCAGCGCGTTGATGCTGACCGGCCCGGCCTGGGCGTCGTTTCCGGATGCGCTGATCGCCGCGGGTGTGGCGACGGCGGCGGGCATCGTGCAGGCGGGACTGGTGGCGATCGCGCCGCGCCCGCACCGGCAGGTCCGCAGCGGTGCCCTGGCCGGCGGCTACCGGCTGGTGCTGACCGACGCCCGCCGGCTGACCAACGATCCCGAGGTGGTGTTCAACCACGGGCCGTTGATCACGCTGCGGCAGACGTTCACCCCGACCGACCACGAGGCCCGCCGGCGGCCGACGGCGTTCCGCGGCATGTACGCGCTGCCCGAGCGGCTGGGAATGACACTGAACGTGTTGCGCCCGGTCGCCTCGACGCCCGCGGGCACGGCCACCCTGTACGCCGCCGCCGACGTTCTGGAGGCCATCGCCGACGATCCGCCGGGGGCGAAGGAACAGGCGCGCGGCGCGTTGCACGTGCTCGACGACGCGGTCGGCGAGCTGCCCGGGTCGGCCGCCGCGGCCGGCCGCCGCCTGCGCCGCCAGGTCAGCGAGGCGGCGATCTTGCACTTCGTCGGCAGCACCCGGCTGCGCCGCCCGCCCATGGCGGTGATCCGCGAGCAGCTCAACACCGATTCGCCGATCCTGCGGCACGCGGTGCGGCTGGCCGCGGCGGTGACCGCGGGCGTGGTGACGGCGCGGGTCACCGGCGTGCCCGACGCGGTGTGGATCTCGCTGACGGTGCTGCTGGTTCAGCGACCCGAGACCGCCCACACCTATACCCGCTGCCTGGCGCGGCTGGCCGCGGTGTTCGTCGGCGTCGGCCTCGCCACCACACTGACCCTGCTGGTGCATCCGGTCGGCCTGTCGGCCGGACTGCTGGCCGTGCTGTTCATCGCCGTCACCTACGCGGTGTCGGGGCTCAGCTATGTGTTGATGACCGCGACCGTCGCGGTGTCCATCGTGTTCCTCGTCGACATCGACGGGGCCGCCGCCGACCCCGCGCTGGCCACCCGGCTGATCGCGGTGCTGCTCGGCGGTGTGCTTGCGGTGGCCAGCCATGTGCTGTTGCCGGACCGCTCGCTGGTCCGCCTGCGCCAGCGCGCCGGGGAGCTGTTGAAGGCCGAAATCGACTACGCGGCCACCGTGATCCGGGCGTTCGCGCACCACCTCGACGATCGCGAGGAGGTGCTGGGCGCGATGTGGAACCGCGCGGTGCGGGCGCGCACGGCGTTCGAGGCCGCGGGCGGCGGGATTCGCGCCGACTCCGCGGAAGTCCGGCACTGGCTGACCGCGTACCGGCTGGCGCTGAACACCGTGACCGGCGTGTGCGCGACGCTGGAGGCCCAGGTGCCGACGGCCCGGGTCGAGACCCTCGATCTGCGATTCGTGGTGGCCGTCGATGACTACGTCGACGCGCTGCGCGGCGAGGCGCCCAGCGCGGGCCAGCCGTGGCGGGTCGACAGTCGCCACCTCGCCGAGGCCGACCAGCAGCTGCGCGAATGCGCGGCGTACCTGAATCGCCAAGACGGCGCCCAGCGGGTACTGGTGAGTGAGGTCGAGGCCATCACTCGCACCCTGCTCGCCGTCTCGCTGACCGGATCGTAAGAGCGAAGCGCGTATCAACCCCGCAGCCTGGCCCCGCGCAGGGACAGTCTCGCTGACCGGATGGTAAGCCGTCAGGGCAGGTTGACCGGTTTGCGTTCGATCAGATCGCGAACCCCGGTGGCGCCCAGACGCTTTCGGAACGCCTGCACGGTGTAGCCAACGAGGACACCATCGGTGCGGGCGCGCACCGAGGCCGAGCGAGGCAGCCCGAACAGCGGGCCGATCTCACCGAAGTACTCTCCCGGGCCGGCCGTGGAGAGCAGCTCGGCGGCTCCCCCGCCCAGCTCCCGCATGATGTCGAACTTGCCCTCGCGGACGACGTAGATGAGATCGCCCATGGTGTTCTGCTCGAACACCGTCGTGCCGGCGGGCACCGTGAGGGTCTCCGGCTCCCGGTCGACGCTGGCCACGGTGGGTACCAGCTCGATCACCTCGTCGGCCAGCGGCAGGATGCGGCTGTCGTGGGTGGCCACCACCACCACCCGATCCCCCGACGCCAACCCGCGGATCAGCCGCAGCACCTCCTCGACCTGGATGAAGTCCAGGTGCGCGGTCGGTTCGTCGGCCAGGATGAGCGGCGGATCCAGCGCGATGGCACGGGCGACGGCCACCCGCTGCTGTTGCCCGCCGCTGAGGTCGCCGGGCCGGTGGTTCACCCGCTCGCCCAGGCCCACCCGGTCGAGCAGCTCCACCGCCTTCTTGTGCGACTGGCGCCGGCCCATCCCGGCCGCACGCATGGGCACCATGACGTTCTCGATAGCGGTGAGGCTGGGCACCAGATTGAACGCCTGGAACACGATCCCGACGGTGTTGCGTCGGTATTCGCTGAGTTCCTTCGGCGCCAGGCCGGTGACCTCCACGTCGCCGAAGGCGATGCTGCCCGACGTCGGGCTCAGGATGCCGCCCAGACATGACAGTAGCGTGGTCTTCCCACAACCGCTGGGCCCCAGCAGGATTGCCAGCGATCCGGCCGGCAGGTCCAGGTCGAAATGGTCGATCGGGCGGATGGTGTCGGCGGAGTTGCGGTATTCCACCGTCAGGTCGCGGATGCTCAGATCGCCCATGGTCAGGGACCTCCGAACGCCAGCGCGGGGTCGACGCTGATCGCGCGGCGCAAGCCGGCCACGCTGGCCAGCAGCCCGATGCCCACCGCGACGGCCGGCAGCAGCAGATAGGCGCCCTCGGGGACGTCGACGCGCATGGGGAACATCGGCCCGAGCAGCGCCGAGAGGGCTACGCCGAATACCGCAGAGACCAGCGCGATGATGACGGCTTGGAGCACCAGGCCCGCCAGTACCGAGCGCGACGGCACCCCGATCGCCTTGAACACGGCGAAGTCGCGGGTGCGCTCCAGCGCCGACATGTAGATGATCGAGCCGACGATCAGCGCGGCGACCAGCCAGAGTAGGCCGGCCATGATCGAGATGGCGTTCACCGCGACCTTCAGCGGGCGCATCATGTCCGCGATCGCGCCGGCGCGGTCCACCGCGTGGAAGCCAGGCAGGATCTGCTGCGGGTTGCCGCGGATGCCGATCGAGGAGATGACCGGCTTGCCGTCGAATGCCATCCGCTGTGCACCGGCGACGGTGAGGAACAGGTTGGGCTGGCGGGCCAGGACCGTGGAATTCGCCACGATGCCGACGACGGTGACCTGGTGCGGGCCGATGGTCAGCGTGTCACCGAGGTGGTGGTCAAGCGTCGAGGAGACCGCGACCTCGTCGACCTTGACCGGCGCCCGGCCCTCGGTCATCGTCGGCATGCCGGGCCCGTCGGTGGGCGCCCCGAACAGGTTCATGGTCTTGAAGGTGCCGTTGTCGCGCGCGGTGGCACCGATGTAGACCAGCGGTGCGGCGGCCTGCACACCGGGCAGCTTCGCGGCGGCGGCCACCTTGCTCTGATCGAACGGCGTCGACCCCAGGAACGGACCGGCGACGTCGTCCTGGATGAGGAAGTAGTCGACGCCGAACGAGTCCACCGTGCGGGTGGCCTCCACCCGAAATCCGTTGGCCAGCCCGGTCAGGACGAGTGTCATGGCGAACACGAAGGCGGTGCCGACGACGGCGATCAGGAACCTGCGTTTGCGCCACTGCAGATCACGGATAGCGGCGATCAGCATGGACTGCGTCCACGGCGCCGGCGGTTCACCCCGCAAACTTAGCCGCACCTACCGGGCGCGAGAGGTGTTTTCGACACGCCCGGGCGCCACCGCCCGGCTTAGACTGCCCGCATGGCCGAGCCGCAGTGGGTGCAGTACGCCGTGTGGTGGCAGGTGTATCCGCTGGGATTCGTCGGTGCCTTCCCGTCGTCGTCACCACCGGCGCCCGACGAGCACCGGCTGCGCCGCGTCGCCGACTGGCTCGACCACGCGCAGGCGCTGGGGGCCTCCGGGATCGCGCTGGGGCCGGTGTTCGCCTCCCGCAGCCACGGCTACGACACCACCGACCATTTCCGCATCGATCCGCGCCTGGGCGACGACGACGACTTCGACGACCTGGTCGCCCGGGCCCGGGACCGGGGTCTGCGGGTGCTGCTCGACGGCGTGTTCAACCACGTCGGAACCGATTTCGGCCGCTACCGCGCAGCGCTCGACGGTGACGCCGAGGCCGCCGGGTGGTTCCGCGGGCGGCCGGGCCGGTTCGCCACCTTCGAGGGCCACGGCGACCTGATCGCGCTGCGCCACGACAACCCGGCGGTCGCCGACTACGTCGTCGAGGTCATGTGCCACTGGCTCGACCGCGGCGCCGACGGCTGGCGGCTCGACGCGGCGTACGCGGTCCCCGCCGAGTTCTGGGACCGGGTACTGCCGCGCGTGCGGGCCCGCCACCCGCAGGCATGGTTCGTCGGCGAGGTGATCCACGGCGACTACGCACAGATCGTGGCGAGCACCGGATTCGACGCCGTCACCCAGTACGAATTGTGGAAGGCGATCTGGAGTTCGCTCAACGACGGCAACTTCCACGAGTTGGACTGGGCACTGACCCGGCATGCCGAGTTCCTGGATTCCTTTGTGCCACAGACATTCATCGGCAACCACGACGTGACCCGGATCGCCAGCCGACTGGACAATCCCGAGCATGTGGCGCTGGCGCTGGTGCTGCTGATGACCACCGGCGGAGTGCCGACGATCTACGCCGGCGACGAGTTCGGCTTCCGCGGGGTCAAGGAGGAACGCGCCGGCGGCGACGACGCCGTGCGCCCGGAGTTCGGCGCCCCGCCGCTGCCGGTCGACGAGGCCGGCCGACAGATGTTCGCGTTGCACCAGTACCTGATTGGGTTGCGCCGACGGCACCCGTGGCTGCACACCGCACGAACCGGCGCCGTGGCGCTGGACAACCGTCAGTACCTGTACCGCAGCGCCGGGGGCAACGGCGAGCAGCTGTTCGTCGCGCTCAACATCGCCGACGAGCCGATGCGGATCCGGGCGGCCGACGCCGGGGTCGCGGCGCTGCGGGTGATCGCCGGGGCGGGTGCCCCGCCGGCGGCCGACTGCACAGAGACCGCCCTCGCCCCGAACGGCTGGCTGATCCTGGCGCCGGCCGGCTGAGGCGTCCGGCTCAGCTGATCGCCTTGTTCTCGGTGGGCTCCCAGTGCCCGTCGATCAACGTCGGCATGGTCAGCGCGGCCAGCCGGTCCCAGTCGGCGCGGCGGCGCTTGACCCGCAGCCGGGTGTCCACCGGCTGCGCGGTCAGCTCGTCGCAGAGCAGGAAGTGCACGTCGGCCGGGTCGGCGAGGGCGCGCACGGCGGCCATCCGGCGCCCGACCTCGTCGGCGGTCTCGGCCAGCCGCTGCAACTGGCCTACGGTGCTCTGCCAGGCCGCGGTGCGTCCCGACCGCGCGGTGTCGAGCAGCCGGCTGACGATCGGGGTGCGCCCGGTGCTGCCGCCGTCGAGGTCACCGGGCACCACTTCCTCGGGCAGCGCGGACAGTTCCAGCATCGACGCGGCGGCGGCGAGTCCCCGGCTCCACTGCGCCAGATGGCGCCGGCCGGGAGCAGCGCCGAGGGTGTCCTCGATCAGCAGCCCCAGGGCCGTCGTCGTCCACGCCTGGGCGATGCGGTCCCGCAGCAACAGGATCCGTACCTGCAGCCGGGCGTCCGACAGGCCGGCCGGGGCGACGTCGTCATCGGCATCGGTGGCCACATCGGCGGCCAGCGCATCGCATTCGGTTCCGTAGCGCCCGGCTAGGGCCAGCAGCCGGGTGTTGACCGCGGCGAGCGCGATGCGCCCGTGCGGCGCGACGGCGGGACCGGGCAACAGCACGATGTCGGGGCCGCCGGCTGGGGCCTGCGACAGTGCGTCGGCGGATCGCCCGGGCAGCACGGTGCTGGCCGCGGCGGCCACCGATAGCCCGGCGTAGAGCCGTTGGCCGAACACCGCGGTGGCCCGGTGGGTCCATTCCGCACCGAGTGCGCCGGACAGTCCGACAACCTCGGCGACGGCGCGCTGCGCACAGCCCAGTCCCCCGCTGTGCACATCCAGCGACAACGGTCGCAGCGGCACCGCCAGGGGCCCGTCGTCGGGGGCGATGAACACCGGGAAATCCGGGGAGATGGCGTCGTCGAACTCACCGACCGGCTCGGCGGCCGACGGATCGGTGACGCGGGTCGGCGGTTCGACGCAGCGATGCGACCGGGTGCACAGCCCGCGGGCGGTGTCGACGACCGCGGCAGTCGCCGTCCACCCGCATTCGAAATCCCAATCCCGTTGCAGCGGAAGAAGCCGGTAGCCCTGGTCCACCCCGGTCCAGCCGGCGCGGTGACGGAAGCCGATATCGGTAGCGGCCAGCAACCGTCGGGCGTGCAGCGCCGAGATCGGCTCGTCGGCGGCGAGATCGACCGTTCCGGTGCGATGCGAGCCGACGGCACGGGTCAGAAACCGCACCAGGTCGTCGGTGTGCAGCACCCGCACCGACGCGGTGGCGCCGCGCCGGCGCAGCGAGGAAACCGTTCGACACACCATGGACTCGGGGTTGCGTCCCAGCAGCGGGGCGATCCGGATGACCAGGCTCGGCGCCCAGCCCGAGGTGACGAGCTCCTCGGCGTCCCGGTAGTCGTTCGGGTCGCCGGCGGCGGGCAGCACGCACAGCAACCGGGACCCGGCCCGGCCGGCCGCGTCGCTGACGGCCAGCACCCCGGGCACACCACTGGCGTCGATGTCCAGGTGGATGATCACGTCTGCATCGGCTGCCAGGTCGTCGAGCACCGGGTCCTCGAGGTCGGCCACGGTGACGGCGACGCGTGGATCCAGCCGCGGATCGTCGGCCACGTCGATGCCGCAGACCTCGTGACCGGCAGCGATGAGCTGCCGGGCACTGGCCCGACCCAATGTCTGCGCGACACCGGTGAGCAAGATCCGCATGCGTCCCCCGATCCATACCCGGGCCTCACTTTAGGAGCCTCGACCGGGTTGCGGCGGGTTTTCCGCGCAGACCGCCACGACGACCTCACAACCGGCGTCCGCGCCCGGCGAACTGGGAGTTTGTACAAATCAGGTACACTTGTCGAGTGATGTCACACGCCACCACAGCGATGCCTGCTGTCTCGAGCACCGAGGCGCACATCGGCGTGTTCGATCATCCGCTGCAATCGCTGCTCTCGGCGCTGCATCACGCCCGGATCTACATCGACATCGCGGTCGTGATCGTGGTGCTGGGCCTGACCAACCTCATTGCGCACTTCACCACCGCGTGGGCGGGCGTGGTGACCGTCCCGGTCGCCGCGGTCGTGCTCGTCGCGCTGGTCCGCTCGCGGGGGCTCGGCTGGGCCGAACTCGGTCTGAGCCGCGAGCACTGGCGCTCCGGGGTGGCCTACGGTCTGGGCGCATTCGCGCTGGTCGCGACCGTCGTGGCGATCGGCGCACTGATGCCGTGGACTCGGCCGATGTTCCTCAACAACCACTACGCGACCGTGTCCGGCGCCCTGATCGCCTCCATGGTGATCATCCCGCTGCAGACCGTCATCCCCGAGGAACTAGCGTTCCGCGGCGTTCTGCACGGCGCGCTGGATCGCGCCTGGGGCTTCCGCGGGGTGCTCGCCGTCGGGTCACTGTTGTTCGGCTTCTGGCACATCGCCAGCTCGCTGGGCCTGACCACCGGCAACGTCGGGTTTACCCGGATTCTCGGCGGCGGGGTGTTCGGCGTGGTGGCCGGCATCGTGGGCGCGGTGATCGCCACCGCCGCGGCCGGATTCGTGTTCAGCTGGTTGCGCCGGCGCAGCGGCAGCCTGATCGCCCCGATCGCGCTGCACTGGTCGCTCAACGGCATCGGCGCGCTGGCTGCGGCCGTGGTCTGGCATATTTCCAGCTGATTGCCCGTTCATTCAGACCTGACGCCGGGATTCCGGCACGCGAACTCAGCGGGGGTTCTGTCTCAACGCCAAGGGCTCAGTTCCGCAGCACCGCCGCCCCGGCGATCCGGCCGCCGGCCAGTGCGGACAGCGCCTCATCGGCGCGGTCCATCGGATAGTCGACAGTGCTGACCTGGATGTGGTGCTCGCCGGCGAACGCCAGAAACTCCCGGGCGTCGGCGCGGGTGTTCGAGGTCACCGAGCGGATCTGCCGCTCCTGAAACAGGTGCCGCTGGTAGTTCAGCGGCGGGATGTCGGTCAGGTAGATCCCGGCGATGGACAGCGTGCCGCCGCGGTCCAGCGCCTCGGCGGCCGGCAGTACCAGCTCACCGACCGGCGCGAACAGGATCGCCGAGTCCAGCCGGACCGGCGGCGGGTCGGCCGCGCCCTGCACCGACGCCGCCCCCAGCGCACGGGCCAGCTCCCGGGCGTCGGCGCCGCGGGTCATCACGTGCACCTCGGCGCCCCGGGCCAGGGCGATCTGCGCGGTGATGTGCGCGCTGCCGCCGAAGCCGTATATCCCGAGCCGCCCGCCCGGGGGCAGCTCCGCCCGGACCAGTGAGCGGTAGCCGATGATGCCCGCGCACAGCAGCGGCGCCAGCTCGGCGTCGGCGTAGCCGGGCGGCAGCCGGTGCGCGAACGCGGCCGGCACGACGGCAAACTCCGCGTAGCCGCCGTCGGCGTCCCAGCCGGTGTAGCGGGAGTGTGGGCACAGGTTCTCCGCGCCGCGCAGGCAGAAGCGGCACCGCCCGCAGGTGTGCCGCAGCCAGGCGATGCCGACCCGGTCGCCGACGGTGACGTCGACGTCCAGGTCGGGCCCACATTCGACGACTTCGCCGACCACCTCGTGGCCCGGGATGACGCCGGGCCGGTGCACCGGCAGATCGCCCTCGCTGACGTGCAGGTCGGTGCGGCACACCCCGCAGGCCAGCACGGCCACCAGCAGTTCACCGGGGCCCGGCCGGGGCACCGGCACGCGCTCGCGATCCAGCGGCCCGGTGTCGACGGGTCCCGGCCGGTTGACCCGCCAGGCGGTCATGGTCTGCGGCGTCATGGCGTCACCGCGAGTCCGGGCGCTATTTGTTCTGGACTTTGCCCAAACCCCAGAGCAGGATCACCGATCCGAGGACCGCGGTGAACAGCGTGAACCACCAGCCACCTTCTGCGGTATTGAGGAAGAAGCTCAGCAGGAAACCGCCGATGAGCGCGCCGATCACACCGATGACGATGTTCATCAGGAGACCGGAACCGGAGCCCTTCACCAGCTTGCCGGCGATCCAGCCGGCGATCGCGCCGATGACGATGTAGCTGAGCCAACCGACGTTGGTGAGCGTGGTGGACCGGTCGGCCAGCAACTCCATGGTTGTGCCGGAAGCCAGATTCATCGCTAGCAGAGTGTTCATCGCGGTCTCCTCGTCGTTTCCGGCTCCGGTGGATCCGGGACCTACATCAGCTATACCCGCTGCGGGTAACAATTCAACCCGTTCTTCGGCGTAGACACAGAAAACCCCGATTCCACCCGGGTGGAATCGGGGTTTTCTGATCGGATCGGTCAGCCGGCGGGGATCATCGCCGGGTCCGGATTCTCCACCGGAACCGGGACGCCGACGGCCGGGTGGGCCGGGTCCGCCGCCGGGGCGGCCGCGTTCGGGTCCGCGGCGGGCGCGGGCGGCGGGGTGTACTGGCGGATCGAGTTGGCCAGAGCCACCGCGGCCCCCTTGTCGATGGGGTCCTTGGCGGTGCCCAGCCACACCACGAACCAACGCTCGTTGCGCTGTCCGCGCGGTGCGTTCTGGCCGGCGTCGCCGACCACACCGGCCCAGATCTGGCCGTCGGGCTTGCTGGAGTCGGTGAACTTCACCTCGTAGTAGGAGGCCGACCCCTTCATCCCGCCGGCGTCCAGCGGTGCCGTCGACTGGTTCACCCGGGTGCCCGGGAACGGCATGAAGAACTCACCCATGTCGGAGGCCAGCCGAACGGCGGCCTTGGCGTTGTCTGGCTCGGCGCCGGCGAACAGCTTCAGGTCGAGCCGGCCCAGCAGGATGCTGGTGTCGTTGGCCGGAGCGGCAGCGGGTTGTCCGGGCTCGGGCTCGGGAACGGCCTTGGTCAGCAGGGCCTGACCGTAGTTGAGGCGGCTGGCATCGCCGACCACCCACCCGGCGGGGACCACGTAGCTGAATGAACCCGCGGCGACGTTGACCCGGCCCGGCTCGTCGACCGGCGCGGCGGGAGCAGCATTGGGATCGTGCGGTGCGGCGTTCGGATCGGTGGGCGCGGGCTCGGCGGGTGCCGGAGTCGCATCGCCCGGCGCCGGGGAGGCCGGTGCGGGAGAAGCCGGTGCCGGAGACCCGGGAGCTGCGGGCGCCGGAGACGCGGGAGCCGGGTTCGGCTCGGGCGTGGGGTCGGCGTAGGCGGGCGGAGCCGCCAGCATGAGGCACAGCGCCGCGGCGGCGCCGGTCCATCGCACGGACCTGGAGCCGCGGCCGCGGCGGGTGGACATCGGCGGGTACTGATCCATGGCGACGAACCTACCGTGTCACCCCGACTGCGCAAGGTACGGCGCGGTAGTGTGTCGCGCCCAACTGCGTTGATGCCGCCCGGCGTGGCCGCTTTGGCGGAATAGCTACCGTCCAGTAACCTCGTGGTGACCGGGTTCGCCGTCGAACAATCTTAGGAGGCTCGCGATGGAGGTTCTCGTCACCGGTGCCGACACCGATCTGGGCCGGGCCATCGCCGCCGGATTCCGCGAGGCCGGCCACGGCGTCGTCATCTCCGGGGCCCGTCGCGCCGAGCTCGAGGTCGCGGCCAAGGAGCTCGAAGTCGATTACGTCGTCTGCGACAACACCGACCCCGACGCCCTGGCGGCCGCCCGCAGCCTGTTCCCGCACCACCTGGACACCATCGTCAACGTCCCCGCCCCGCGGCACGATCCCGGCGATCCCCGGACCTACACCCTCGCCGAGCGCCGGGCCGCCTGGCACGAGGCCCTGGACGCGACGGTGCTGGCACCGGTGCTGACCCTGCAGACCGTCGGGGACCACCTGCGATCGGGCGGGTCCATCGTCTCGGTGGCCCCCGGGCACCCGCCCGACGGCAGCATCGGTGCGGCGGTCAAGGCCGCGCTGTCGGACTGGACGTCCGGACAGACCGAGACCTACGGCACCCGCGGAATCACCATCAACGTCGTGGCCGCCGGGCGCAGCGTGGAAACCGGTTACGACGGGCTGCGCACCCCGCAGCCCGCTGTCGCCGACGAGATCGCCCGCCTGGCCCTGTTCCTGGCGAGCCCCTCGGCCCGGCACATCACCGGCGAAACGCTGCACGTGAGCAGCGGCGTCGCGGCCAGCTTCGGCTGAGCGCGCTCCTCACCCCCGCCGAACGTGGGTCCGGATCAACCCGCCCGCGCAGTAGCCGTCACGGTCGACGGCAAATCGCGTTGACAGCAGTCAACCAACCAGTTGACTTAGTCGATTCGGCGGCTGTCTACCATTGCCAGGCATGACCTTCCGCCTCGGCTTGCTGATCCCCAAATTCGCCTCCGACCCGAAGAAACTCTTCCCCACTCTGGTAGCCCAGACGCGTGAGGCGGAGGCCGCCGGGTACGAGGCGGTGTTCGTGATGGATCACTTCTACCAAGCGGCGAACATCGGCGCGGTCGAGGATCCGATGCCCGAGGCCTACACCACGTTGGGCGCCCTCGCCGCGGCAACGGACACCGTCCAGCTGGGCGCCCTGGTCACCGGCGTCACCTACCGCAACCCGGCGCTGGTGGCCAAGGAGATCACCACCCTCGACGTGATCAGCGCCGGGCGGGCGATCCTGGGCATGGGCGCCGGCTGGTACGAACTCGAACACCGCCAGCTCGGCTTCGACTTCGGCACCTTCGGCGAGCGGTTCAATCGTCTCGATGAGGCACTGCAGATCATCGGCCCGATGGTCGACGGCCAGCGGCCCACCTTCACCGGCAGCTACTACCGGACCGAGGAGGCGTTGGCCCAGCCGCGCTACCGCGACCACATCCCGCTGATGCTCGGCGGCAGCGGCGAGAAGAAGGCCATCCCGATGGCGGCCCGCTACTTCGACCACATGAACCTGATGTGCGATCTGTCCGAACTGCCGCGCAAGGCCGAGGTGGTCCGCCGCTGCTGCGAGGACATCGGCCGCGACCCGGCGACGCTGGCCACCAGCACCATGGTCGTCGTCGACGTCGACGGCACCATGTCCCCGGAGCAGATCGCGGCGGCGTCGGCCAACTTCATCTCCGGCAGCCCCACCGCGATCGCCGAACAGATCAAGGCCAGGGTCTTCGACGCCGGTGTGGGCGGCGTCGTACTCAGCGTGTTCGACTACCGGCCCGGCGTGGTCGCCGAACTCGCCGACGCGCTGCGACCGCTGCTGCCGGCCTGAGCCAACCCACCGGCCGGTTTCGGCCGAGCGGGTGCCGAATCACCTTCAGGCGGCTACCTTTTGGGGTATGTCCTTCCGCCTCGCGCTGCAGATTCCCAACTTCTCCTACGGCACCGGGGTCGAGAACCTCTTCCCCACCGTCATCGCCCAGGCCGCCGAGGCCGACTCCTCCGGATACGGCGCGGTCTTCGTGATGGACCACTTCTACCAACTGCCCGGGCTCGGCACCCCGGACCAGCCCATGCTGGAGGCCTACACCGCCCTCGGCGCGCTGGCCACCGCCACCGAGAACGTGCAGCTGGGCACCCTGGTCACCGGCAACACCTACCGCAATCCGACACTGCTGGCCAAGGCCGTCACCACGCTGGACGTGGTCAGCGCCGGGCGGGCGATCCTGGGCATCGGCACCGGCTGGTTCAAGCTGGAACACGATTCGCTGGGTTATGAGTTCGGCACGTTCACCGAACGCTTCGACAAGCTCGACGAGGCCCTGGCGATCATCGTGCCGATGCTGCACGGCGAACGCCCCACCTTCACCGGCAAGTACTACCGGGTCGACAAGGCGATGGCCGAGCCCCGCTACCGCGACCACATCCCGCTGATGATCGGCGGCTCCGGGGAGAAGAAGACCATCCCGCTGGCCGCGGCCCACTTCGACCACCTCAACCTGATCTGCGGATTCGACGAGCTGGCACACAAGACAGAGGTGGCCCGGCGCTGCTGCGAGGAGCTCGGCCGCGATCCGGCGACACTGGCCACCAGCGTGCTGGCCACCGTCGTCGTCGACGAGAACTTCGACACCGCCCAACTTGGTGAACGGTCCAACCGCACCCTGGTCGGCTCGGTCGAGTCGATCGCCGAGCAGGTACAGGCCAAGGTGCTCGACAATGGGGTCACCGGCATCGTGTTCAACATCCCCTTCCACCGCCCCGGCGACATCACCGCACTCGGGGAGGCGCTGGCGCCGCTGCTGAGGGGGTGAGCCGGCGCGCCCATCCCAGCGCGGGCGACTACGGTGTAGGCGTCGGTCCCATCCGCGGTTTCGAGGAGCCCAAACGTGAGCCATCCCCCCGGCATAACCACTTCGGACAAGCACCGGGTCGTCATCATCGGCTCGGGATTCGGCGGGCTGACCGCCGCGCGCAAGCTCAAGCGCGCCAACGTCGACGTCAAACTCATCGCCAAGACCACCCACCACCTGTTCCAGCCGCTGCTGTACCAGGTGGCCACCGGCATCCTGTCGGAGGGCGAGATCGCTCCCCCGACCCGCATCATCCTGCGCAAACAGCGCAACGCACAGGTGGTGCTGGGTGAGGTCACCCACATCGACCTGGCCAACCGCACCGTCGACTCGGTGCTGCTCGGTCACACCTACCGCACCCCGTACGACAGCCTGATCATCGCCGCCGGTGCCGGCCAGTCCTACTTCGGCAACGACCAGTTCGCCGAATGGGCCCCCGGGATGAAGTCCATCGACGACGCCTTGGAGCTGCGCGGGCGGATCCTGGGCGCCTTCGAGCAGGCCGAGCGGTCCAGCGACCCCGTGCGCCGCGAGAAGCTGCTGACGTTCGTCGTCGTCGGCGCCGGCGCCACCGGCGTGGAGATGGCCGGCCAGATCGCCGAGCTCGCCGACCACACCCTCAAGGGTGCGTTCCGCCACATCGACTCCACCCAGGCCAGGGTGATCCTCATCGAGGGCGCCGACGCGGTGCTGCCGCCGATGGGCCCCAAACTGGGCGGCAAGGCGCAGCGACGACTGGAGAAGATGGGTGTGGAGATCCAGCTCAACGCCATGGTGACCGACGTGGACCGCAACGGCCTGGTCGTCAAGTACAAGGACGGCACCACCAAGCGGATCGAGTCGGCGACCAAGGTGTGGTCGGCCGGCGTGGCCGCCAGCCCGCTCGGCGCCGACCTGGCACGGCAGTCCGACACCGAAATCGACCGCGCCGGACGGGTCAAGGTGCTGCCCGACCTGACCATTCCCGGGCATTCCAACGTGTGGGTGGTCGGCGACATGGCCTTCGTCGAGGGTGTCCCGGGCCAGGCCCAGGGCGCCATCCAGGGCGGAAGGTACGCGGCCAACCTGATCAAGGCCGAACTCAGGGGCGCCGATCCGAGCGTGCGCGCGCCTTTCAAGTACTGGAACAAGGGCTCGATGGCGGCGGTGTCGAAGCACTCCGCCGTCGCCCAGGTCGGCAAGCTGGAGTTCGGCGGCTACCTGGCCTGGCTGGCCTGGCTGTTCCTGCACCTGATCTACCTGGTCGGCTTCCAGACCAAGATCATCACGCTGCTGTCCTGGGCGCGCTCGTTCCTGTCACCGGGCCGCGGCCAGCTGACCATCACCGAACAGCAGGCCTACGCGCGCACCCGCATCGAGCAGCTCGAGGAGGTCGTCGCCTCCACCGAGGACGACGAAAAGGCGAGTTAAGCCTTGGGGATGTTCTGCAGCCTCACCTGCGCAAACCGTTCGGCCAGGATTCGCCCGCAGAACCGTCACCCCGGGTGATCAACCCGCCTTGGGGATGTTCTGCAGCCTCACCTGCGCAAACCGTTCGGCCAGGATTCGCCCGCAGAACCGTCACCCCGGGTGATCAACCCGCCTTGGGGATGTTCTGCAGCCTCACCTGGCCGCGCGCCACGGGTTTACCGGCGTCGTCGCGGATGGTGACCAGCCACAGCTGCTGACGCCGACCGCGGTGGATCGGCTCCGACGTCGCATGCACGGTGCCCGCCGTGATCGCACGCAGGAAATCGGTGTTGTTGTTCACCCCGACGACGTCGCCACCACCGTTCTCCCGCAACCACAGGAAGCCGGACACGCTGGCCATCGACTCGATGACCGCGCAGTACACCCCGCCGTGCACGATCCCCGCGGGCTGCAGCAGCCCCTCTTTGACCTCGAGGCGGGCGGTCGCCCCGTCGGGGCCGGCCTCGACGTAGTCGAGACCGATCAGCCGGTCGAAGGGGGCGGAGTAGAGGTTCACGTCGGCGTTCACATGATCGTGTCTACACCCGGTGGCGACCACCGTGGCTCGCGGGTCGTGCGCGGGATGGATATGCGGAAGGGCCCCGCGCCGTGATGGCGCGGGGCCCTTCCTTCGAGTGGACCGGGGGTCTCTGCAGCCCTCAGGACTCCGGCGCGGTCCGTTAGCCTCGCCCTCTCAGTATAGGCAAGGCTGCCCTAACTTTGCAAGAGGCATCCGGGGGTTCGTCGAATTCGCCGCCGTGGCGCGCCCCGACCGCACTCGGGCGTCGGCACGCAGCCGGGTCCCGCCGCGGACCGGCAACCCGAAACCCGCCAGCGCATCCAGCACCGCCTGCCCCCGGCGCATGCCCACGGCTTCGCTGAAACCGGCGCGCGACGGTGCCTGCGTCGCCGCCGACACCACCGCGGTGCCGACCGCCCGCCACATCGCCTCGACGCTGACCACACCCCCACTGACCCGGTGCAATTCACCGAACAACGGCGACAGGCTGCGGTGGCAGCGATGCGCGGTCCAGGTGGCCAGCGCGGCCTCTCCCGGCAGCGTCACCACGCCGTCCCGCGCGGCGTCCGGGTCATCCGGCAGCACCCTCAGGGTCGGGTCGACCACCGCCAGCCAGTCGATGCAGTCCTCGGAGTCCACGTGCACCCACAAGTTCTCCAGACCCGCGTCCCAGGCCCGGCCCTCCAGCACCACCAGGGCGACCACCCGGCCGATCACGCTGTGCGCGAGCGTGGCGGCGAGTTGCTGGGCCGCTGCGACCGGGTTCCCGATGTCGGCCACCGCAGCGTCGTGCATATCGGCCAGCCGGCCCGCCGTCAGCGCCTCGGCCAGTGGCCACCATCGGCGCCGGGACACGTCGCGCATCACCGCGACGCCGTGTACCCGCGGACTTTCCGGACACAGGGCGCGCAGCCGACGGGCCGATTCGTGCAGCGGAAGTTCCTCGCGGATCGACATCGCGGAGATCAACGGGTCGTCGACTACGACGGTCATGGCACCTCCAGGTTAGGATAGGTAACCCTAACCTAGTATGGAGATGGGCCCGGCCCGCACCCCTGTGATGGCTTTCACAGGGACGCATCGGGAGGAAACGGCAGTTGAGCAGCCTGTGGTTTGCACTCCGCAAACCTGGGTACGACGACCGGTAGTAAACGCGAGTACGCTTTACCTAACGCTGGGAGAAGAACGGATCATGAGCAGAATGGCGCGCTTAGGCGAACTCGAGCAGGCGGTCATGGACCACCTGTGGTCGACGGCCGAGCCGCAGACGGTGCGTCAGGTCCACGAGGGCCTGATCGTCCACCGCGAGCTCGCGTACACCACGGTGATGACGGTGCTGCAACGACTGGCCCGCAAGAACCTCGTGCTACAGCACCGCGACGACCGGGCGCACCGCTACGCGCCCGCCCACGGCCGTGACGTCCTGGTCGCCGGCCTCATGGTCGACGCCCTGGACCAGGCCGCCGACACCGGCAGCCGCCAGGCGGCGCTGATGCACTTCGTCGAACGCGTCGGCATCGACGAAGCCGACGCGCTGCGCCGCGCCCTGGCCGAACTGGAGGCCAAGCACGCCTCCGGGAGGTCGGCTGACAGCGCTGCCGCCGGCTAAGGGACACTGGACGGCGTGTCCGCGCTGGCCTTCGCCATCCTCGCCCTGCTGCTGGTAGGGCCGGTTCCGGCGATCCTCGCCCGCGCCGACTGGCCACTGCGGGCCCCGCGCGCAGCCATCGTATTGTGGCAGTCGATCGCCATCGCGGCGGTGCTCTCGGCGTTCAGCGCAGGCCTGGCGATCGCCAGCCGGCTATTCCTGCCCGACAGCGACGGCCTGCCGTCGGCCGATCCGATCGACGCCCTGCACCGGTTGGGCTGGGCTCAGTGGCTGATCCATCTCGTCGTACTGGGCCTGACCCTGCTGGTGGGCGTGCGCCTGGCCGTGGCCGGAGTCCGGGTGGCCATCGGCACCCGGCGCCGCCGGGCCCATCACCGCATGCTGGTCGACCTGCTCGGGGTAAACCGCGGTGCCCTGCGCATCCTCGCGATCGACCAGCCGTTGGCCTACTGCCTGCCCGGTATGCGCTCCCGGGTGGTGGTCAGCGACGGAACGCTGTCCACCCTCGGCGACCCGGAGATGGCGGCGATCCTCAGTCACGAACGCGCCCACCTACGAGCCCGCCACGACCTGGTGCTGGAGGCGTTCACCGCGGTGCACGCCGCCTTCCCGCGGTTCGTCCGCAGCGCCAGCGCCCTGGACGCCGTCCGGCTGCTGGTCGAACTGCTGGCCGACGACGCCGCCGTGCGCGCCACCGGGCCCACACCCCTGGCCCGCGCGCTGGTCGCCTGCGCCGCCGGTCCGCGTCCGTCCGGGGCACTCGCCGCCGGCGGGCCGACGACCGTGTTGCGGGTGCAGCGCCTGGCCGGTAAACCCAACAGTCCGTGGCTGTGTGCGGCCGCCTACGTCGGGGCGGTCGCCGTCCTGGTGGTCCCGACCCTGGCCGTGGCCGTCCCGTGGCTCACCGAACTGCAGCGCCTGCTGTCCCGCTAGTCCCACCCCCGCCGTACCGAAAGGCAACTCTATGACCGTGACCGACTCCAGTTCCCGCACCGGAACAGCACAGATCGGGGTCACCGGCCTCGCGGTCATGGGTTCCAACATCGCACGGAACTTCGCCCGGCACGGCTACACCGTCGCACTGCACAACCGCTCGATCGCCAAGACCGACGCGCTGATCGCCGAACACGGCCACGAGGGCTCGTTCGTCCGCAGCGAGAGCATCGCCGAGTTCCTCGACGCCCTGGAGCGGCCGCGCCGCGTACTGATCATGGTCAAGGCCGGGGCGGCCACCGACGCCGTCATCAACGAACTGGCCGACGCCATGGAGCCCGGCGACATCATCATCGACGGCGGCAACTCGCTGTTCACCGACACCATCCGCCGGGAGAAGGCCATCCGCGCACGCGGCCTGCACTTCGTCGGCGCCGGCATCTCCGGCGGCGAGGAGGGCGCGCTCAACGGCCCGTCGATCATGCCCGGCGGACCGGCAGAGTCCTACGTGTCGCTGGGCCCGCTGCTGGAGGAGATCTCTGCGCACGTCGACGGCGTCCCGTGCTGCACCCACATCGGTCCCGACGGGGCGGGGCACTTCGTCAAGATGGTGCACAACGGCATCGAGTACTCCGACATGCAGCTCATCGGCGAGGCGTACCAGCTACTGCGCGACGGACTTGGCCTGACCGCACCGCAAATCGCCGAGGTGTTCGCCGAGTGGAACACCGGCGAACTGGACTCCTACCTGGTGGAGATCACCGCCGAGGTGCTCCGTCAGGTCGACGCCAAGACCGGCAGGCCGCTGGTCGACGTCATCGTGGACGAGGCCGGGCAGAAAGGCACCGGGCGCTGGACGGTCATCTCCGCGCTCGATCTCGGAGTGCCGGTCACCGGCATCGCCGAGGCGGTGTTCGCCCGGGCGCTATCCGGATCGGTGCCGCAGCGCCGCGCCGTCGCCGGCATGTCCGCCGGCAACCTGGGCGAAAAACCCTCCGATGCAAAGCGATTCGTCGAAGACGTACGCAAGGCGTTGTACGCGTCGAAGATCATCGCCTACGCCCAGGGCTTCAACCAGATCCAGGCCGGCTCCGCCGAGTACGACTGGAACGTCAAACCGGGTGATCTGGCCACCATCTGGCGCGGCGGCTGCATCATCCGCGCCAAGTTCCTCAACCGGATCAAGGAAGCCTTCGACGCCGACCCGGCGCTGCCCACCCTGATCGCGGCGCCGTACTTCCGCGACGCGGTGGAAAACGCGGTCGACGGCTGGCGCCGGGTAGTCGTCACCGCGACCGAACTCGGCATCCCGATCCCCGGCTTCGCCTCGGCCCTGTCCTACTACGACGGCCTGCGCACCACCCGGCTGCCTGCCGCACTGATCCAGGGCCAGCGGGACTTCTTCGGCGCGCACACCTACGGCCGCATCGACGCCGATCCGGACGCCCGCTTCCACACCCTGTGGAGCGGCGACCGCACCGAAGTGCAGGCCTGACTTTCCGGGCCGGTTCGGCAATGCTCGGCGGAGTCGGCGCGCCCCGACCACCCCAACAGCACAAACACCGCCACCGGGCACGCCGGCGGAGCCGAGGGGAAGCCGGGACCGGCCGATAGGCTTGCACAGTGCGGTTCCTCGACGGCCACCGGCCTCCCTATGACCTGACCTACAACGACGTCTTCGTCGTCCCGAACCGCTCCGAGGTGACCTCCCGGTTCGACGTGGACCTGGCCAGCAACGACGGCTCCGGCACCACCATCCCCGTCGTGGTGGCCAATATGACGGCGGTCGCCGGACGCCGGATGGCCGAGACGGTGGCCCGGCGCGGCGGGATCGTGGTGCTGCCGCAGGATCTGCCGATCGTGGCCGTCGCCACCACCGTCGACTTCGTCAAATCCCGCGACCTGGTCGCCGACACCCCGGTCACTCTGGAGCCGGACGACTCGGTCTCCGACGCCATCGCGCTGATCCACAAGCGGGCACACGGCGCGGCCGTCGTGCTGGTCGACGGGCGCCCGACGGGGCTGGTCACCGAGGCCCGCTGTACCGGGGTGGACCGGTTCGCCCGGGTCCGCGACGTCGCCGTCACCGAATTCGTCACCGCACCCCTGGGTACCGACCCGCGCCGGGTGTTCGCCGCACTGGAGACCGCACCGGTCCCGGTGGCCGTCCTCACCCGGCCCGACGGGTCGCTGGCCGGGGTGCTCACCCGCACCGGTGCCGTGCGGGCCGGGATCTACACCCCGGCCGTCGACGCCCACGGGCGGTTGCGCGTCGCCGCCGCCGTCGGCATCAACGGCGACGTGGCCGGTAAGGCCACCGCGCTGGCCGCCGCCGGTGTCGACGTGCTGGTCATCGACACCGCCCACGGCCACCAGTCCAAGATGCTGGATGCCATCCGCAAGGTCGCCGCACTGGATTTGGGCCTGCCGCTGGCGGCGGGCAACGTGGTCTCCGCCGAGGGCACCCGCGATCTGATCGAGGCCGGGGCGACGATCGTCAAGGTCGGCGTCGGCCCCGGCGCCATGTGCACCACCCGGATGATGACCGGCGTGGGCCGACCGCAGTTCTCCGCGGTGCTCGACTGCGCGGCGGCCGCCCGACGCCTCGGCGGCCACGTCTGGGCCGACGGCGGGGTCCGTCACCCCCGCGACGTGGCGCTGGCGCTGGCCGCCGGGGCGTCGAATGTGATGATCGGCTCCTGGTTCGCCGGCACCTACGAATCGCCCGGCGACCTGCTGCGCGACCGTGACGGGCGGCCCTACAAGGAGTCCTACGGCATGGCTTCCAAGCGGGCCGTCGCCGCCCGCACCGCCGCCGACAGCGGTTTCGAGCGGGCCCGCAAGGCGTTGTTCGAGGAGGGCATCTCCACCTCCCGGATGGCGCTGGATCCCGAACGCGGCGGCGTCGAGGATCTGCTCGACCACATCACGTCGGGGGTGCGCAGCACCTGCACCTACGTCGGGGCGGCCGACCTGGCCGAACTGCACGAGAAGGCGGTCCTCGGAGTCCAGTCGGCCGCCGGTTTCGCCGAGGGCCATCCCCTACCGACGGGTTGGTGAGGCGGGCAGCCGTTAAGCTGAGCTGGCCGCGGAATCGCGGCGGACACGGCGGACCGGGATGGAGGTTGACGCGATGGGCGTCTGGATGACGCTGCTCAGCGTCGGCGCCATCGTGGTCCTGACCGCTGGGACGGCCCTGTTCGTGGCCGCCGAATTCTCCCTGACGGCCCTGGAACGCAGCACCGTCGACGCCAACGCCCGCACCGGCGGCCGCCGCGACCGCTGGGTGCAGCGGGCCCACCGCACCCTGTCGTTCCAGCTGTCCGGAGCCCAGCTCGGCATTTCGGTGACCACGCTGGCCACCGGGTATCTGGCCGAGCCCGTCGTCGGGCAGCTCATCCGGCCCGCGCTGACCGCCGCCGGGCTGCCGGGGCACCTGGTCGCGCCGGTGGCGCTGACCCTGGCGCTGATCATCGCCACGTCGTTGTCGATGGTCTTCGGCGAGCTGGTGCCCAAGAACATCGCGGTCGCCGAACCGCTGCCCACCGCACGTACCGTCGCCGGCCCGCAGTTGCTCGTCTCCGCTCTGCTGACGCCGGCGATCAAGCTGACCAACGGAGCGGCCAACGCCGTGGTCCGCCGCCTGGGCATCGAGCCGGCCGACGAACTGCACTCGGCGCGCTCCGCCCAGGAGCTGGTGTCGCTGGTGCGCACCTCGGCCGACGCCGGCTCCATCGACCCGGCCACCGCCGCGCTGGTGGACCGGTCCCTGCACTTCGGCGACCTCACCGCCGAGGAACTGATGACCCCGCGCACCGAGATCGTTGCCCTCGACGCCGACCAGACCGTCGCCGACCTGGTCGCCGCGGCCAGCGCCACCGGGTTCTCCCGCTTCCCCATCGTCGACGGCGACCTCGACGCAACCATCGGCATCGTGCACGTCAAACAGGTCTTCGAGATCCCCCCGCCGCAGCGCGCCGCCGTCCGCCTCGACATCCTGGCCCGGCCGGTGCCGGTGGTGCCGGCCACCCTCGACGGCGACGCGGTGATGACCCAGATCCGGGCCAACGGCCTGCAGACCGCGCTGGTGGTCGACGAGTACGGCGGCACCGCCGGCATGGTCACCGTCGAGGACCTGATCGAGGAGATCGTCGGCGACGTGCGCGACGAGCATGACGACCGCCGCCCCAACGTGCTGGAAGCCGACGGCAGCTGGCGCATCTCGGGGCTGCTGCGCATCGACGAGGTGGCCGCCGGCACCGGCTACCGGGCGGCCGAGGGCGAGTACTACGACACCATCGGCGGGCTGGTGATGTCGGTGCTGGGCCGCATCCCGGCTGTCGGCGACTCGGTGGAGCTGCCGGCGTTCGACCCCGACGGGCAGCTCGACGACCCGGTCATCTGGCTGGCCACCGTGCTGGCGATGGACGGCCGCCGGATCGACCTGCTGGAGCTGTCCGAACTGGGCCCGCGGTCCCGCCGCGCCGATGGGTCGGGAGCGCTCTGATGGCCGCCGACCTGCTCGCTCTGGTGGCTGCCGTGCTGCTGCTGGGCGCCAACGCGTTCTTCGTGGGCAGCGAGTTCGCACTGATCTCCGCCCGCCGGGACCGGCTGGAGGCGCTGGCCGAGCAGGGCAAGAAACGCGCGGTGACGGTCATGCGCGCCGGGGAACAGCTGTCGCTGATGCTGGCCGGCGCGCAGCTGGGCATCACCGTCTGCTCGATCCTGCTGGGCCGGGTCGCCGAGCCCGCCGTAGCCCGACTGCTCGACGGGCCGTTCGATCTGGTCGGCGTGCCGGCGCCGGTACTGCACACGGTCGCGGCGCTGGTGTCGCTGGCGCTGGTGGTGACCCTGCACGTGCTGCTCGGCGAGATGGTACCGAAGAACATCGCCATCGCCGGTCCCGAGCGCACCGCGATGCTGCTGATCCCCGTCTACCTGGTGTACGTGCGGGTCGCCCGGCCGTTCATCGCGTTCTACAACTGGTGCGCAGCGGTGGTCATGCGGATGGTCGGCATCACCCCGAAGGACGAGCTGGACATCACGGTCTCCACCGTCGAGCTGTCGGAGATGATCGCCGAGTCGGTGTCCGAGGGCCTGCTGGACCCCGAGGAGCACACCCGCCTGACCCGGGCGCTGCAGGTCCGCACCCGCGCCGTCAGCGACGTCGCGGTGCCGCTGAGCGACGTGCGGGTGGTCCCGGTGGCCGGGCCGGGTCTGGGACCGCGGGTCGCCGACATCCAGATCGCCCTGGCCCAGACCGGCTATTCGCGGTTTCCGGTCGCCGACCCCGCCGGCGCCCTGATCGGCTACCTGCACATCAAGGACGTGTTGGCGCTGACCGACCCGGATGCGGTGGTGGACCTGGCGGTGGTCCGCCCGCTGCCGCGGGTGCCGGAGTCGCTGTCGCTGCCCGACGGGTTGTCGCGGCTGCGGCGCAGCAACGCCCACCTGGCCCTGCTGACCGGTCCCGACGACGGCGTCGTCGCCCTGGTCACCCTGGAGGACCTGGTCGAAGACCTGGTCGGGACGGTCCGCGACGGCACCCACCGTGTCTGAGGCAGTGGCCGAACCGCTGTCCGCGGTGACGCTGCCGGAACCGGTATGGACCGCCACCGCGGACGCCCACCGGGCCCGCGCCGAGGCGTTTCTGACCCCGCACACCGACCGGATGCGCCGCGGTGTCCGCCACCCGGTCTGGGACTTCCTGTTCGACTACTACTCGCTGCGGCCCGGCCGGCTGCGACGCTGGCATCCGGGCTACGGCGTGACTCTGACCGGCGCCCGGGCCGCCGAATACGACGGCACGACGGGCTACCGGCGGGTGCCCGACGGGGTGCGGGTCGACCCGGCCCACCTGGCCGCCCGCGCCGACACCGTCGCCTTCATCCACCGGCTGCTGACCGCGACGGCGGCCCGCCCGCCCCGGTTCGGCTGCTTCGGGATGCACGAGTGGGCGATGGTCTACCGCAGTGCCAAACCCCGGCACACCCAGCTGCCACTGCGCCTGGGATCGGCCGGGACCGACGCGGTGCTGGAGACCACCGGGCTGCGCTGCAGCCACTACGACGCCTTCCGGTTCTTCACCGCGGCCGCCGAACCCCGCAACGAGACCCCGCTGAGCCGGGCCGCCCAGGTCGACCACGAGCAGCCAGGCTGCGTTCATACGAACATGGATCTGGCCAAATGGAGCCTGAAATTGACCCCGCTGATCCCCGCCGGGCTGCTGCTGGACTGCTTCGAGCTGGCCGCCAACGCCCGGGTGCTGGATATGCGGGCCAGCCCATACGACCTGCGCGACTTGGGCTTCGCGCCGATCCGGGTGGAGGAGCAGGCCGGCCGCGCCGAATACGTGCGGCTCCAGAGCGAGATCGCCGACCGAGCGGCGGTGTTGCGCGCCGCGCTGATCGGCCGCTGCGAAAACCTGCTCGCTGCACTCTGACACCCGTCGGACCCGTCGTCCGGCGCCGTCGCGCCCGACCCGGAACCGGCCCGCTCCGCTGCCGGAACAGCAAAAACTACTGCCCGGTACGATGGATTAGTTGTCGATAGCCGGAAAAGGACTAGAGGACTCATGACTGAACGCGTCGAGGTTGGCTCACTGCGAGTGGCCAAGGTGCTGTACGACTTCATCACTGACGAGGCGCTGCCCGGTACCGGCGTCGATCCCGACAGTTTCTGGGCCGGCGTCGACAAGGTCGTCACCGACCTCACCCCCGAGAACGAGGCCCTGCTGGCCCGCCGTGACGACCTGCAGGCCCAGATCGACAAGTGGCACCGCCATCGCGTGCTCGACCCGCACGACCCCGAGGCCTACCGCGAGTTTCTGACCGAGATCGGCTACCTGCAGCCTGAGCCGGAGCCGTTTGCCATCACCACCGCCGGGGTGGACCCCGAGATCACCGAGACCGCCGGCCCGCAGCTGGTGGTTCCGGTGCTCAACGCCCGCTTCGCGCTCAACGCCGCCAATGCCCGCTGGGGATCGCTGTATGACGCTCTGTACGGCACCGACGTCATCCCGGAGACCGACGGCGCCGAGAAGGGCAAGGGCTACAACCGGGTCCGCGGTGACAAGGTCATCGCCTACGCCCGCAAGTTTCTCGACGGCGCGGTCCCGCTGGCGTCGGGCTCCTGGGAGGCCGTCACCGGCTTCGCCGTCGTCGACGGCGCCCTGGAGCTGAGGCTGGACGACGGCGGCACCACCGGCCTCGCCGACGCCGGCAAGTTCGCCGGCTACACGGGTGAGGCCGACGCCCCGTCGCACGTCCTGCTGGTCAACCACGGCCTGCACATCGAGATCGTCATCGACCCGTCCACCCCGGTCGGGTCCACCGACAAGGCCGGCGTCGCCGACGTCGTGCTGGAGTCCGCGATCACCACGATCATGGACCTCGAGGACTCGGTGGCCGCCGTCGACGCCGACGACAAGGTGCTCGGCTACCGCAACTGGCTGGGCCTGAACCGCGGTGACCTGTCCGAGGAAGTCACCAAGGGCGACAAGACCTTCACCCGGGTGCTCAACACCGACCGCACCTACACCACGCCGGACGGTGGCGAGTTGACGCTGCCCGGCCGCAGCCTGCTGTTCGTCCGCAACGTCGGTCACCTGATGACCAACGACGCGATCGTCTTCGCCGACGGCCGCGAGGTGCCCGAGGGCATCCAGGACGCGCTGTTCACCTCGCTGATCGCGCTGCACGGCTTCACCGCCGGCGAGGAGACCGGGCCGCTGACCAACAGCCGGACCGGGTCGATCTACATCGTCAAGCCCAAGATGCACGGCCCCGACGAGGTGGCGTTCACCGCCAAGATCTTCAGCCAGGTCGAGGACGTCCTCGGGCTGCCGCAGGCCACCCTCAAGGTCGGCATCATGGACGAGGAACGCCGCACCTCGGCCAACCTCAAGGCCGCTATCAACGCCGCGGCGGACCGGATCGTGTTCATCAACACCGGATTCCTGGACCGCACCGGCGACGAGATCCACACCTCGATGGAGGCCGGGCCGATGGTCCGCAAGGGCTCGATGAAGACCCAGCCGTGGATTCTGGCCTACGAGGACGCCAACGTCGACGCCGGGCTGGCCTGCGGGCTGGCCGGCAAGGCGCAGATCGGTAAGGGCATGTGGGCGATGCCCGACCTGATGGCCGACATGGTCGCCCAGAAGGGCGCCCAGCCGCGCGCCGGAGCGACCACCGCGTGGGTGCCGTCGCCAACCGCCGCGACCCTGCACGCCATGCACTACCACGAGGTGGACGTGGCCGCGGTGCAGCGGGAGCTGGCCGGCAAGACCCGCACCACCCTCGACGAGCTGCTGACCATCCCGGTGGCCGACACCTCGGCGCTGACCTGGTCGCCGGAGGACATCCACGAAGAGGTCGACAACAACTGCCAGTCGATCCTGGGTTACGTGGTCCGCTGGATCGACCAGGGTGTGGGCTGCTCTAAGGTGCCCGACATCCACGACATCGGGCTGATGGAGGACCGGGCCACCCTGCGCATCTCCAGCCAGCTGTTGGCCAACTGGCTGCGCCACGGCGTGATCACCCCCGAGGACGTCCGCGCCAGCCTGGAGCGGATGGCACCGGTGGTCGACCGGCAGAACGCCGGCGATCCCGCATACCTGCCGATGGCGCCGAATTTCGACGATTCGATCGCCTTCCTGGCCGCCCAAGAGCTGATCATGGCCGGTGCATCACAGCCCAACGGCTATACCGAGCCGATCCTGCATCGACGCCGCCGAGAGTTCAAGGCCCGCCACAACGCCTAACTAGGGTGGTGTCGACGGCCGAGGTGTGAGCGGCCCGTCGCGCGGAACCGGTTTCGTGACGATCGCGTTGGAGAGGGCTACGTACGGCTATGGGTAGGCACAGCATCCCCGGAGACCACGACGAACCCGACGATGACGGGTTCGACGCCCCGGAAGCCGACGGCGACCAGCCCGACGGCGGATACTCCGACGACGGGTATTCCGAGGCTCAGTACGGCGGGTACGACGACGACGCCGGCTATGGCGGGTACACCGACGGCGGATACTCCGACGCGGACTACGGCGGCTATACCGACGGGGACGATTCCGACGGCGACCACACCGACGGCGACTTCGCCGATGACGCGAACAACGACTACCGCGACTACGTCGGCGACGACTACCGCGACGACTCCGACTACGGCGACTACACCGACGACTACCCCGACCACACTCCCCCGGTGGACGAGCCGAAGGTCGAAGAGCCGGCGGCCGTCGCCGCCCCGGTGGCCGCGGTGCCGACGCGCAGCCACCGCAACGCCGGGGAATGGACGGGCAGCCACCGCGTGGTGACCCCGGCCCGCCGCGGTGTCAGCCGCGGCGTGGTCATCGCCCTGATCACCGTCGTCGCCGTGGTCGGCGCGTTCATCCTGTGGCGATTCTTCGGCGGGTTGCTCTCCGACCGTTCCAAGGTCGCCGCCGGCAGCTGCGTCGAGGGACAGGTATCCGTGCGGGTGCTGGCCGACCCGGCCATCGCCGACCCGCTCAGCGCGCTGGCCGAGAAGTTCAACGCCAACGCCGACCCGGTCGGCGACCACTGCCCGAACGTGGAGATCAAGGCCGTAGAATCCGGCGCGGTGGTCGCCGGACTCACCGGCGAGTGGCCCGCCGACCTCGGTGACAAGCCCGCCATCTGGGTGCCCGGCAGCTCGGCGTCGCTGGCCCGGGTGCGGGCCAAGGCGGGACCGCAGCTGATTGCCGCCAGCCCGTCGCTGGCCACCTCCCCGGTGCTGCTGGCGGTGCGCCCCGAGCTGAAAGACAAGCTGTCCGAACAGAACTGGTCCACCCTGGCGAACCTGCAGTCCACCCCGGCCTCGCTCGACGACCTGGGCCTGGCCGGCTGGGGATCGCTGCGACTGGCGATGCCGGTGGACGGCAACAGTGACGCCGCGCTGCTGGCCGCCGAGGCCGTCGCGGTCACCTCCGCCGACCAGGGCGCGGGACCGGCCAGCGGCATCCCCGCCGTGCGGACGCTGGTCGCCCACGAGCCGGACGCCGCGGGCAGCACCGCCGACAGCGCCCTGGACGCCCTGGTGACCGGTGACGACGCCGCCGCGGGCAAGGTGCACGCCGTCGTCACCACCGAGCAGCGACTGTTCGCCCGCGCCGCGGTGCTGCCGAACGCCACCGAGCTGCTGACCGCCTGGCTGCCGCCGGGTCCGGTCGCCGTCGCGGACTTCCCCGCCGTCACCCTCAAGGGCGACTGGCTGTCCACCGAGCAGCGCAACGCCGCCAGCCAGTTCGAGAAATACCTGGAGGACCCGGCTCAGCGCGCCGAACTGGCCAACGCCGGATTCCGGGTGGACGGCCAATCCGCGCCGGAAAACAAGGTCGTCGACTTCCGTACCGACATCGGCAACAGGGTGTCCATCGACGATGACGCCACCCGCGCCGGCATCGCCAACGTCCTCGACGCCCAGCCGAACGCCGGCGGCAGCACCGCGATCATGCTGGACCGCTCCCTGGATCTGAGTGCGGTCGTCCCGGTGCTCAAGAGCCGGATCGCCGCCCTGCCACCGTCGTCGGCGGTCGGGCTGACCACGGTGACCTCGTCGTCGAGCACCACCGCAGTGAACGTCGGCGCGCTGTCCGACGACGTCGACGGCGCATCCCGCAGCCAAGCGCTGGCCGGCGCCCTGGACGGTCTGTCGACTTCCGGAAGCGGCGCGGTGTCGTTCACCACGCTGCGCAACATGATCGAAGACATCCAGGCGAACTACCCGGCCGGTGCGGCCCCATCGATCCTGGTGATCACCGCGGGCCCGCACACCGACCAGTCGCTGGGCTCCTCCGGCCTGGTGGACAAGGTGCGCAGCATTGATCCCGCCAAGCCGATCAAGGTGAATGTGATCGACGTCGGCGACGACCCGGATAGCGACACCTGGGAATCGGTGGCCCAGACCAGTGGTGGCGCCTACCAGCACGTCGGCGCCAGTGACTCCCCCGAGTTCGCCGCCGCCGTCAACTCCCTGCTCGGATAGCGCCCGGCCCGCGGGTCAGATGGTGGTGGCGCGCAGCGAGTAGAGCAGATCGGCCTGGTGGGTGAACACCGTGACCAGGGCTTCCTGGGCTTCCTTCGCGCTGCGGCCGTTCCCGACGGTCGCCACCACGGTCACCAGGACTCCGCGGATGTACTGCCGCCCGACGTAGCCGAGTGTGCTGCCGGCGACCCGCTGTTCGACGACGAGCGCGCCCGACGGCATGCCGGCCACCTCGAACCCGGAACTGTCGATGCCGGACTGGTGCCCGGGCAGGCAACGATCGGCCCAGTTCTGCAGGTCCACCGGTGACGCGGTCCGCATCAGGCTGGAGCTGACCACCCGCTTCTGCACACCCCGGGAGTTCGCCAGGGTGATGCGGGTGCCCGCGCTCTGGTCGCCGGCCTTCGTCGGGCCCAGGGGGTTGTCGCAGAAGCTGGTGGACCCGCCGGTCTCGTCGTTGTCGGCGGTGGACACCGACTGGGACTGGAACTTCGCGCCGTCGATCGACGGGTAGTCGGACTTGGTGAGCTGCATGGCGTCGGTCAGGGTGGCGAAGTCCGGTCCGACGGGCGCCGCGACGGCCTGCCCCGGCACCGGGCGGATCCCGGTGACCACCGCGGTGACCGACGCGACGGCGGCCAGCAGCACCACGACGACGGCCGTGACCGCCGGGACCCACCGACGGCGGCGCACCGGCGCCGCGACCGGCACCGGCCACTGCGGTGCGACCGGCGGCTGCGGGGTCCACTGCGGCGGACCGGCGAACTGAGGATTCATCACCGTCAACGGTAACCGCGCCCCTGCCCCGTCCCGCGCACCAGTTTCGGCGGGTCGTCAGGCGGCGTCGAGCTTCTCGATCTGCCTGTTCGCAATGGCCACCAGATCGGCCTGCTTCTGCCCGGCGGTGAGCCCATCGCCGACGTTCGCGGTCACCGTCAGGCGTATTCCTGCACCGGAGGGCAGGAGCAGACCAGGTTGCGGTCGCCGTGGGCACCATCGATGCGGCGCACCGGCGGCCACACCTTCGGTCGCCAGCCCGCACCCAGCGGGTAGGCCGCCTGCTCGCGGGTGTACGGGTGCGCCCAGTCGGCCACCAGCAGGCACTCGGCGGTGTGCGGGGCGTTGCGCAACGGGTTGTCGTCGGCGGGCCAGGCCCCGGAGCCGACCTGGTCGATCTCGCCGCGGATGGCGATCATCGCGTCGATGAAGGCGTCGATCTCGGCTAGGCTCTCGCTCTCGGTCGGCTCGACCATCAGCGTCCCGGCCACCGGGAAACTCATCGTCGGCGCGTGGAAACCGTAGTCCCCCAGCCGTTTTGCCACGTCGTCGACACTCACACCGGTGTCCTTCGTGATGCCGCGCAGATCCAGGATGCACTCGTGGGCGACCATGCCGTTCTCCCCGGTGTAGAGCACCGGGAAGTACTCGTCGAGGCGACGGGCCATGTAGTTCGCCGACGCGATCGCGGTCAGCGTCGCCGCCCGCAAGCCCGGCGCGCCCATCATCCGGATGTAGGCCCAGGTGATCGGCAGGATCGACGCCGACCCGTAGGGGGCGGCCGACACCGGCGGGCCGCCAGCCAGCCCGGGCGCCAGCGGATGCCCGGGCAGATACGGTGCCAGGTGCGCGCGGAGGGCGACGGGCCCGACGCCCGGCCCGCCGCCGCCGTGCGGGATGCAGAACGTCTTGTGCAGGTTGAGGTGGCTGACGTCGCCGCCGAACCGGCCCGGCCGGGCCAGCCCCACCAGCGCGTTGAGGTTCGCCCCGTCGACATAGACCTGCCCGCCGGCGTCGTGCACGGCGGCGCAGATCTCGGCGATGTCGTGCTCGTAGACGCCGTGCGTGGACGGGTAGGTGATCATGATGGCCGACAGGTTCGCGGCGTGCTCGGCGATCTTGGCGCGCAGGTCGTCCAGATCGACGTCGCCGTTCTCTCGGCAGCCCACCACCACGACGCGCATCCCGGCCAGTGCGGCCGAGGCGGCGTTGGTGCCGTGGGCGCTCGACGGGATCAGGCAGATATCGCGGTGCGCCTCGCCGCGCGCTCGGTGGTAGGCGTGGATGGCCAGCAGGCCCGCATACTCGCCCTGCGAACCGGCGTTGGGCTGCAGCGACACCGCGTCGTAGCCGGTGATCAGGGTCAGCCACTCGGTGACGTCGGCGATCAGCTTGCGCAGGCCGGGGGTGTCGGCGGCCGGCGCGAACGGGTGCTGGCGGCTGAACTCCGGCCAGGTGATCGGCTCCATCTCGGCGGCCGCGTTGAGCTTCATGGTGCACGAACCCAGCGGGATCATGGTGCGGTCCAGCGCGAGGTCCTTGTCGGCCAGGGCGCGCAGGTAGCGCATCATCGATGTCTCGGTGCGATAGGCGTGGAAGGCCGGGTGGGTCAGGAACTCCGACGTCCGGGTCTCGATACCGGAAGCCTCCCCCCCGTCCGCCGAGCCGCCGAACGCCTCCAACACCGCGTCGACGTGAGCGTCGGTGGTGGCCTCGTCGCACGACACCGACACGTGGTCCTCGTCGACGCGCCACAGGTTGATGCCCCGGGCCTTGGCGGCGGCGACCACGGCGTCGGCACGGCCAGGCACCTTCGCCAGCACGGTGTCGAAAAACTCGCGGTGCACCAGCGCGTCGCCGAGCCCGGCGGCGATCCGGGCGGCGTGCGCGTGCACCCGCCGCGCCACGGCGGTCAGCCCGTCGGGCCCGTGGTAACTCGCGTACATGGCGGCCATCACGGCCAGCAGCACCTGCGCGGTGCAGATGTTCGAGGTGGCCTTGTCCCGGCGGATGTGCTGCTCGCGGGTCTGCAGCGCCAGCCGGTAGGCCGGCGCGCCGTCGGCGTCCACCGACACCCCGACCAGCCGGCCGGGCAGCTGGCGGGCCTGGCTGGTGTGCACGGCCAGGAAGCCGGCGTGCGGGCCGCCGAAGCCCATCGGCACTCCGAAGCGCTGCGCCGAGCCGAACGCCACATCGGCGCCGATGTCCCCGGGCGGGGCCACCAAGGTGGCGGCCAGCAGGTCCACGCCGACGGCGACCAGCGCGCCGCGCTCGTGCGCCTGGCCGATCAGCGCGCTCCAGTCGGTGATCCGGCCGCTGGCCCCGGGCAGCTGGGTGATCACCCCGAAGAACTCGCCGTCGTCGGGCAGCGCCGGCAGCCCGTCGCGCAGATCGGCGGTGACGATCTGGATGCCCAGCGGTTCGGCGCGGGTGGCCAGGATCGCCCGGGTCTGGATGAACACATCGGTGTCGACGGCCAGCCAGTTCCGGTTGCCGCGCACCGCGCGGTGCATCAGCGTCATCGCCTCGGCGGCGGCGGTGCCCTCGTCCAGCATGGAGGCGTTGGCCAGGTCCAGACCGGTCAGGTCGGCGATCATGGTCTGGAAGTTCAGCAGCGCCTCCAGGCGGCCCTGGCTGATCTCCGGCTGGTACGGCGTGTAGGCGGTGTACCAGGCCGGGTTCTCCAGGATGTTGCGCAGCAGCACCGGCGGGGTGAGGGTGTCGTAGTAGCCCTGCCCGATCATCGAGACGGCGATGGTGTTGGCCCGGGCCAGTTTGCGCAGCTCGGCCAGCGCCTGGTGCTCGGTGGCCGGCCGCGCCAGCTCGTCCAGCCCCGGCGCCAGGCCGTCGGCGGACACGGCGTCGAGGATGCCGGCCGGCAGAGCCTTGGCCGCCAGTTCCTCGAGCGAGGACACCCCGATCACCTGGAGCATGGTGGCGATGTCGGCGGCGTCCGGACCGATGTGCCGGTCGACGAAGGTCGCGACTCCGGCGGCGGGGGTGGATGCGGTCACGGGGACTCCTCACAGGCGGCGGGTGCGCCGACGACGGCGCTCCTCCCCCTCTGTCGTCGACCCGAACCGGGCGCCTGAGAGATTCGGCCCGCTGCGCAGGCCTTTCCCCATGGGCGGGTGCGTCGAGCACCGCTTTCCAGAGGCATCGGATCCGGCACGGTCCGGGTGCCTGAGAGGTTGTCGGAGAGGTGTTGCTCCTTCGGCGTCCGTGACTGGCGGTCACGAAACTCTCCCGCGCCGGGGCGATGCGTTGAGAAGTTTACTGCACGGTAAGCGATGAGCCGGATCGGCAAGGTCGAGTCATCGACAGGCCATACCCACCGGCAGTACCGAACGTTTACCGACGCGGGCCTTCATCTGGATGATCCGCACGAAGGCGCTCACCCGTCAACATTGGGTACCGGTCAGCCGATCTTGCGGTCGCGGCTGCGACGGCGGGAGGCCAGCTCGTCCTCGGGTGCGGCGATCGACTCGCCGCCGTCGGCCCGCTCGCCGGGGAAGTCGGCGATGGTGCCGGTCAGCTCCCGCATGGCGCCGGAGACCGCGATGCCGAACACGCCCTGGCCGCCCTGGAGCAGGTCGACGACCTCTTCGGCGGAGGTGCACTCGTAGACGGTGGTGCCGTCGGAGAACAGGGTGATGTTGGCCAGGTCCTCGACGCCGCGCTGGCGCAGGTGGTCGACGGCGACCCGGATGTTGTGCAGCGAGATGCCGGTGTCGAGCAGTCGCTTGACGATCTTGAGGACCAGGATGTCCTTGAACGAGTACAGCCGCTGGCTGCCGGAGCCGGCCGCGCCGCGGATCGAGGGCACCACCAGCGAGGTGCGCGCCCAGTAGTCGAGCTGGCGGTAGGTGATGCCGGCGATCTGGCAGGCGCTGGGACCGCGGTAGCCGATCAGCTCGTCGGGCACCGAATCGTCGGGGAACAGCCCGGGCTGCACGGCGGCCGTGGGAGTTTCGACGCTCAGGTTCAGTTCCCCCTGCTGGCCCGGATGGCTCTGACCTGGCTGTTCGCCCACCGTGGTTCCTCTCGCCGATCGTGACCCGGCCAGCGACTTCACGCCGCCGAGCATTTGAGCCCGAGTGTTCAAATCATACGCTGCCCGCCCGCCGCATCCGAGTGCTCTCGCGAACAGACAGCGGTGGGGTCCAGCGCGTTCAGTATGGCCGCCGGTGCCCCGCTCAACCGCGTCGCACCGGGCGTGTCGGGACCTCGAACGCAGTTGAGACGGTTCCGTTACGCCGGGGTGACCGACGCAGGCGGCCGACCCGCCGGGGTGCTCAGGATGCCTTGAAATCGTCGGGCGAGACGCTGTCGAGGAACTCCTTGAACTTCTCCACCTCGTCCTCGCGGACCGGGCCGGAGCCCTCCTCGTCGGACTCGTCGGGGATGAACAGCCCGGCCTCGGCCAGCACCGCCTCCTCGACGTAGATCGGCACCCCGACGCGCAGCGCGATCGCCACCGAGTCCGACGGCCGCGCCGAGACGGTGATGTCCCGGTCGAAGACCAGATCGGCGTAGAAAGTGCCCTCCTGCAGATCGACGATCCGCACCTCTTTGAGCGAATGCCCCAGGGCCGCAATCAGATCCCGGATCAGGTCGTGGGTCAGCGGCCGCGCCGGCTCGACGCCCTGCTGTTCCAGCGCGATCGCCGCGGCCTCCGACTGGCCGATCCAGATCGGCAGATAACGATCACCGTCGGACTCGCGCAGCAGCAGTACGGGCTGGTTCTGCGGCTGCTCGACACGGATGCCCACGACCTGAACTTCGCCCATCAGTGCCCTCCGTACCGCAACGAATCCTGTCCCCACCCAGAGTAATAGCTCAGGTGGTTTCCACGCTCCGCCCCTCGCCAAACTACGGCTCGGGTGCGTCGCTCAGGTGGTTTCCACGCTCCGCCCCTCGCCAAACTACGGCTCAGCGCTGACCGAGGTCGCGCACCGCCGACTTGATCAGCGAGGTGTGCAGCGTGATGGCCAGCGCGGCCACCTCGCGGGCCAGATCGTCGGCCCGGTCCCGCGCCCCGGCCTTGTCAGAGTTGACCAGCGGCCCGGCGATCTGGGCGATCAGGTCCGACTGCCGGTCGGCGGCGGAGCGGAACGCCCGCAGATGCCTCGGCTCTACCCCGTGCCCGGCCAGCGCGTGGGCGCACTGCAGGATCACCACGGCGTGCTCGTCGAACAGCACCGACCCGGCGCTCTTGAAGATCGGGGTGATCACCCCGGCCCGCAACAGTGCGGTCAGCAGATCTTCGGCCGGTCCGCGGGCGATGCCCGACTCCTCGATCAGCGCCTCCCGGCTGAACCGCACCACCCGGGTCGGTGCCGACGGTGCGGCGCCGACGAGTTTCGGGGTGCCGTAGCTGCCCGAGGATTCCGGCAGCTCCCCGTCGGGCAGGGCGTCGAGCTGGGCCTTGATGACCTTCAACGGCAGGTACTGGTCGCGCTGGGCGGTGAGGATGAACCGCAGCCGCGCGCAGTCGTAGGCGGTGTACTGCCGGTACCCCGAAGCGGTGCGCGCGGGCGTCACCAGCCCCTCGGCCTCCAGATAGCGGAGCTTGGAGATCGAAATGTCGTCGGGGAAGTCCGGGCGCAGCTCCTCCAGAACGGCGCCGATCGACATCCCCGACGGCTCCGGGGCAGCGGCAGCCGTCGCCACTAGTCCGTCTTGGGTCCGGTCAGGAACACCAGCCGGAACTTGCCGATCTGCACCTCGTCACCGTTGGACAGCGTCGCCGAGTCCACGGGTTCCCGGTTGACGTAGGTGCCGTTGAGGCTGCCCACGTCGACGACCTGGAACTCGCCCCCGGCCAGCCGGAACTCGGCGTGCCGACGGCTGACGGTGACGTCGTCGAGAAAGATGTCGCTGTCGGGGTGGCGGCCGGCGGCGGTGGTGGGCTGGTCCAGCAGGAAACGGGAGCCGGCGTTGGGGCCGCGCTTGACGACCAGCAGCGCCGAGCCGGTGGGCAGGCCTTCGACACCGGAGACCGCGCTCTCGGCGCCCGTGCTCGCCGGGGCGTCCAACTCGTTGAGAAATTCCTGCCGGAAGACCGAGGTCGTCTCGACCGAAACCTCGTCGCTGTCGTTGTCCGTCACACGCTGCTCCTGTCTGGATGCTGTGGCGTTATCGCCGTGTCTCGCGCCGTCAACCCTCCCACCCCGAACGTTACCGTGCGGTGGGCGCCGAGCGGGCCCACTCGCCGGAAACTCCGGTGGTGCCAAGTTGATTGGCTTGCGGCAAACCCTACTCCGTGAGGGTCGCCCGGTAGCCGTCGGCGTCGAGCAGCGTAGCGGCAACCTCGGCCAGTGTCTCGTCGGACACCTCGATCTCGATCAGCCAACCGTCCCCGTACGGGTCAGAATTGACCAGTTCGGGACTGGCCTCCAGGTCGGCGTTGACCGCGAGCACCTTCGCCGTGACCGGGGCGTAGAGGTCCGACACGGACTTGGTCGACTCCACTTCGCCGAACGCGTCGCCGGCGCGCAGCGCGGTGCCGGCCTCGGGCAGCTGCACGAACACCACGTCGCCCAGGGCGGCCTGCGCGTAGTCGGTGATGCCGACGCGCGCGGTGCCGTCGCCGGTGCGGCGCAGCCATTCGTGCTCGGCGGTGTATTGCAGATCGGCCGGGATGTCGCTCACTGTTTGTCCGCTCCCTCGTGGTTTTCGTGGTGGTGCCGGGTCACTTGACCGGCTGAGCGTATTGGCGCTGTTTCGGTTGCCGCAAGGCGGTCACGTCGACTCGGGGCGATTGTTGCACCGTCATCGCACCGCCGACCCGTTCGACACTGTCGGACGCGCCGCCGGGGATGTTCATCGCCGCGGCCAGCGTGGGGGGATCGCCGATCGCCGTGATCGAGTACGGCGGGCTGAGCGTCGCGCCGTCGATCTGCAACGCGCCGGGGTTGCCCAGCACCCAGCTGTCGACGCCGATACGCACCGTCGTTGCGCCGGAACCGATCTGCATGGTTTCCGCGCCCGCACTGCGCAGCTCGTTGATCACGTCGAGCAGGACCTCCGGGGCCACCCCCTGAGCCGGGTCGGTGACGGTGATGGTGACGCCGGGTCCGGTGGCCCCGACGGTGCCGGTCATGATCGACAGCGCCGCGAGCCGCGAGCGGGCGTTGTCGATGGCGGCCTGGTCGGAGTTCCCGGAAGCCTGCAGGGTGCTCAGCGTGCGCTGGAGCTGGGCGATCTCGGCGTTCAGTGCCGCTTCGCGCTGCTGCAGCGAATTCAACAGCACCGCGAGGTCGGCGGGCCGGGCGGTGTCCAGGGTGTCCCCGGAGCGGGTCTGGCGGACCTGGGTGGCGATGGCCACGCCGAGCAGCACGCACAGCAGCACCGCCAGCGCCCCGAACACCCGCCGGCGCGGTGCCCGGGCGGGCTCGGGCGCGTCGGCGTCCCCAGGATCGTCCCCGGGCGGCACGGTCTCGTCCCGGTCCGGTTCGACCCGGTCGGGATCCTCGTCGCTGCCCTCGACGTCGGCCACGCCCGTCACGCCCCGAACAGCCGTCGGCGCAGCGCGGCGGCGTTGCCGAAGATCCGGATGCCGAGCACCACGATGATGGCCGTGGTCAGCTGGCTGCCGACGCCCAGCTGGTCGCCGACCCACACGATCAGCGCCGCCACCAGCACGTTGAACACGAAGGACACCACGAAGACCTTGGCGTCGAAGATGTGCTCCAGATAGGCGCGCAGGCCGCCGAACACCGCGTCGAGGGCGGCGACGACGGCGATGGGCAGATAGGGCTGGACGGCGTCGGGCACGTTCGGGTGGAACACCAGCCCGATCACAATCCCGACCACCAGCGCGGCAATACCGGTCATTGCTGCCCGATCATGTCAGATCCCACCCGCCGATTCACGACGGGAGCGCCCGGATTCACGACGGGAGAGCCCGGGCGAAGGTCACCTCGCGGCCGGTGCCGGCCGGCAGGGTTAGCCCGTCACCGGTGCTGATGGTCAATCCGGCCTGGTAGGCGCTCTCCAGCTGGCGCAGTCGCAGCATCGCGGGACTGGCCTCGAAGTTGTCCCGCAGGGTGTTCGGCGGACCGATGGCATCGACCCGGTACGGGCTGGACACCGGGTGGTTGTCCACCAGGATCGCGCCGCCGGCCTGGCGCATGGTGGCGTTGGGCCCGATCCGAACCCCGCCGACGGCGATCGCCTCGGCCCCGGCCGACCACAGCGCGTTGACCACCAGCTGCAGGTCTCGGTCCAGGATGACCTGCCGGCTGCCCGGAACCCGCTGCTTGGCGGCGTCGGTGAGATCGCGGCCGACGCCGGGGTCGGTGGCTGTCACCGTCAGTCCGGAGCCGATCACCGGTGTGCTTGCAGCGGCCAGGCCGAGCCGGTCCAGGCCGTCGAGCAAGCCGCGCCCGGTGGCGTCGTCGCGCAGCCGCTGCCGCGACACGCTGTCCACCTCGGCGGCCGCGGCGTCGCGCTGGCGGGTGAGCGCGGCGTTGCCGGCCTCGCGGCTGCGCACGTTGTCGGCCAGCAGGCGCTGGGCCTCGTTCATGCCCGGCTGCATCAGCCGGGTCTGGGCGATGGCGGCGGTGAACACCGCGGCCAGCAGCAGCGCCGCCAGCGCACGCCAGGCCAGGTCGGCGACGCGACCGCGCGGCGCCCCGAACCGCTCCCGTCGTCGGGCCATCGCCGCGTAGCCGGGGTCCAGGTGCTGGGACAGCAGCGACCGCAGCAGTTGGGGCACCGGCAGGCGTTGCGTCCGGGGCGCGCTGCCACCCGCGGCCGCACCGAAGCCGCCGAGGCTCGGGTCGCGAGTGGTCATCTCAGTACACCCGCGGCAGCTGCCGGACGATCTGGACGACGGACACCAGGTACACCGCGAACGACCACAGGTACATCCAGATGCCCCAGATCAGGAAACCCCACCCGATGGCGCCGACGACGTGTCCGGCCACCGTGTCGTAGGCGCCGAGCAGAATCAGCGGGAACGCCGACATCAGCGCGAACGTGGCCGCCTTGCCGAGGTAAATCACCGGCAGGGCCGACACCCCGTGCCGCCGGATCAGCGGCAGCAGCGCGGCCAAAATCAGGTCGCGGCCCATCAGTACCGCGATCACCCACCAGGGCACCAGGTGCGCGACGGCGAACAGCACCGGCACCACGACCATGTAAATCCGGTCGACGGCCGGATCCAGCAGCTCCCCCAGCCGCGAATACTGGTTGAGCAGCCGGGCGACCTTGCCGTCCGCCCAGTCCGAGGCACCGGAGAACATCAGCACCGCCGTTGCCCACCCGTAAGACTGCTCGCCCAGCAGCAGCCACGCGAACAGCGGGATCAGCGCCAGCCGCAGCACGCTGAGCACATTGGGCACCGTCAGGACGCGATCCTGCCGCTGCTGGTCGGACACGGGGCTAACGGAACACGCCGGGCAGGCTCAGCGCCGACAAGGTGTCGTCCTGCAGCGGATTGTCGTGCACCATGTAGGTCCACGTCGAGGTCGGCCGGGCCAGTTTCGACAGGTCCAGGCCCGGGGTCTCCTCGGTGATGTTGGCGGTCTCGAAGGTCTGTTGGGCGGCCTCGATAGCGTCGGCGGTCAGCGAGGTGAACGCGTCGACGGCCAGCCGGTGGAACTCGTCGAGAGGGTTCTGCCGGCCCAGGGCCCGCAGGTGGATGCTCTCCCGGATGTCGGCCAGGTACGCCAGGTGATCGGCCCAGCCGCGGTCCAGGTGGTAGAGCATGATCAGCCGGCAGGTGCGCTCCAGTTCGTCCTCGGACATCAGCCGGCCGCTCTCGTCCTCGGCCTCGGTGGTCTCGGCGTCGGTGTCGAGGTCCTCGTCGAGCTCGTCGTCACCGGGCTCGGCGGTGCCGCGCAGTTCCGCGAACCGTTGCGGCGCCAGCTTCTCCAGCTCGTCGCGCGCCGCGGTGGTGGACAGCAGCGTGTTGCGCCGATCGACGATGATGGCCCGCTGCTGGGCGATCAGCTGGTTGTAGCGCCAGGTGTTGGCGTGCACGTCGAGCAACCGGCCCTCGGCCACCCGCTGGGCGTGGTCGATCAGGCCGCTGGCCTTTGCACTGGTGATCCGGCCGTCCTCGTCGGTGTCCATCGGCAGCTTGGCCCGGTCCAGGTGCGAGGTGACCAGTTCGTCCTCCCAGCTGGAGAAGAACACCGAGGAGCCGGGATCGCCCTGGCGCCCGGCACGCCCGCGCAGCTGGTTGTCCAGCCGCTGGGTGTGGTGGCGGCCGGTGCCGACGACGTGCAGCCCGCCGAGCTCGACGACGGCGGCCTTGCGGTCGTCGTCCTCCCCCGCTTCGGAGCCGCCGAGGCGGATGTCGGTGCCGCGGCCGGCCATCTGGGTGGAGACGGTGACGGCGTTCAGGGCGCCGGCCTCGGCGATCACCGCGGCCTCCTCGGCGTCGTTCTTGGCGTTGAGCACCGTCGCCGGGACGCCGCGGCGGACCAGCTTCTCGAACAGTTCCTCGGATTCCGCGACGTCGCGGGTGCCGACGAGCACCGGGCGACCGGTGGCGTGCACCTCGGCGATGTGCTCCAGGATCGCCTCCATCTTGGCGGCGGCGGTGATGTAGACCCGGTCCGGTTCGTCCTCGCGGATGTTGGGGGTGTTCGGCTCGATCGGCGACACCCCGAGCCGGTAGAACTGGCGCAACTGCTCACCGGCGGCCAGCGCGGTACCGGTCATGCCGCACACCCGCGGGTACCGGTTGATCAGCGCCTGGACGGTGATGGTGTCGAGCACCTCGCCGGTGTCGGTGGTCTCGATCCCCTCCTTGGCCTCGACGGCGGCCTGCAGGCCGTCGGGCCAGCGCTGCAGGGTGGCGATCCGGCCTCGGGAGGCGTTGATCAGCTGCACCTTGCCATCGCGCACGATGTAGTGCACGTCGCGCTGCAACAGCACGTGGGCGTGCAGGGCGACGTTGACCTCCGTGAGGGTGGTCACCACGTGTTCCTCGGAGTACAGGTCGATGCCGCCGAGGGTCTTCTCCACCTTCTGCGCGCCGGTCTCGGTCAGGTGGATGTTGCGCCGGTCGTCGTCGGAGTCGTAGTCCACGCCCGGGGTGAGCGTGCCGACCAACTCGATGATCTCGATGCGGGGCGTCTCCCGGTGCGTGGTGCCGGCCAGCACCAGCGGCACCAGCGCCTCGTCGACCAGCACCGAGTCGGCCTCATCGATCAGCGCGACGTCGGGGTTGGGCGAGACCAGGTCGGCGACGTCGGTGACCAGCTGGTCGCGCAGCATGTCGAAGCCGATCTCGTTGACCGAGCCGTAGGTGACGTCGCACTGGTAGGCCGCGCGGCGCTGTTCGGGGGTGGAGTCCTCCGTGATCCAGCCGACGCTCAGGCCCATCGCCTCCAACAGCGGGCCCATCCATTCGGCGTCGCGCCGGGCCAAGTAGTCGTTGACCGAGATGACGTGCACCTTGCGCCCGGCCAGCGCGTAGCCGGCGGCGGCGATCGCGCCGGACAGCGTCTTGCCCTCACCGGTAGCCATCTCGACGACGTCGCCGGCCAGCATCCGCAGCGCACCCTCGAGCTGGACGTCGAACGGCCGCAGGCCTGTGGCCCGGTCGGCGGCTTCGCGTGCGATGGCCAGGAACTGCGGGATGTCGGCCGATTCGGCCAGACCCTCCAGGTTCAGCAGGCCCGAGGCCTTGCGCAGCTGGTCGTCGTCGAGGCCGGCGGCCTTGCCGTCGAACGCGGAGGACGCCTCGACCTCGCCGCGGGAGCGGGCCACGTTGCGGTCCGCGCTGGCACCCAGCAGTTTCCAGAACCGGCCGCTGACCTTGCCGGACTTGGCCGGGCGGTCCTTCTTGTCGGACTTGGCCGCCGTCGCCGTCTTCGCCTTCTTGTCCGTCTTTTTCGGCTGTTCGGACTTGTCGGACGCCTGCACGGGGGCCTCGGAGCTCTTCACCACAGCACAACCGTACTTGAGGTTGCGCACGGAACGGCCAGCTAGCTGCGGTAGCTTCGCCGCAGAAGATCCGGCCGCCCGCGGCCGCAGCGCAGGGCCCGTCGGGCGCCGATCGGCACCGCGGGGACCGTCAAGGCAGGAGAACACACTGGTGGGTGGCCTGGAGCCGTTCGAGTTCGCCATCGAGTGGGCTCAGGCCCCGTTTGACTCGCTCATCTGGATCGCCGAGGCGTGGGCGATCTCGGCGGTGGTGACCCTCGCGCTGCTGGCACTGATCGGAGTGTTCACCTCCTGGGGCCGGCAGTTCTGGCGGATCACCAGCGGCTACTTCGTCGGGCCGGGCAGCGCCCGGGTGTGGCTGTGGCTGGCCGTCATCCTGCTGATCGTGATGGCCGGGGTGCGTCTGGATGTGCTGTTCAGCTATCAGAGCAACGACATGTACACCTCGGTGCAGACCGCGGTGCAGGGCATCGCCGCCGGCGACGACGTGGTCCGGGACTCGGGTATCCGTGGCTTCTACATGTCGCTCGGGGTGATCTTTTCGCTGCTCGCGACGCTGCACGTGGCGCGCATCATGCTCGATCTGTTCCTGGTGCAGCGGTTCATGCTGGACTGGCGCGCCTGGCTGACCGACAACCTGACCGAAGACTGGCTCGACGGCCGGGCCTACTACCGGTCCCGGTTCATCGACGACACCATCGACAACCCCGATCAGCGAATCCAGTCCGATATCGACGTGTTCACCGCCGGCGTCGGCCCGTTGCCCAACACGCCGAACAAGCTCGCCGAGAATATGCTGCTGTTCGGGGCGATCCAAAATGTCACCAGCGTGATCGCGTTCACCGGCATCCTGTGGCAACTGTCCGGACCTTTGACACTGTTCGGGGTGACGATTCCTCGGGCCATTTTCTGGGCGGCCTTCGCCTATGTGTTGATCGCCTCGGTCGTCTCGTTCTGGATCGGCCGCCCGATCATCCGGCTGTCGTTCAACAACGAGAAGTTCAACGCGGCCTTCCGGTATGCGCTGGTCCGGTTGCGCGACGCCGCCGAATCGGTGGCGTTCTACCGCGGCGAGCGCGCCGAGCACCATCAGCTGCGGATCCGGTTTGCGCCGGTGGTCGCCAACTACAAGCGCTACATCAACCGAATGATGGGCTTTCTGGGCTGGAACCTGTCGATGAGCCAGGCCATCGTGCCGATCCCCTGGCTGATCCAGGCGCCCCGGCTGTTCCGCGGCGAGATCAAGTTCGGTGACGTCACCCAGACCGCCTCGGCGTTTGGCGCCATCAACAACGGCCTGTCGTTCTTCCGCAACGCCTACGACGACTTCGCCGGCTGGCGGGCGGCGGTCATCCGTCTGCACGGCCTGGTGGTGGCCAACGAGCAGAGCCGGGCGCTGCCCTCACTGGACGTCTACGGCAGCGACGACGGCTCGGTGTCGCTGCTGGACGTGACAGTGCGAACCCCGGTCGGCGCCGCGCTGATCTCCGCGCTCAACTTGGCTCTGCGTCCCGGCGACACGATGATCATCACCGGCAAGTCCGGGTCCGGGAAGACAACGTTGCTGCGCAGCCTGGCCCAACTGTGGCCATATGCCACCGGCGCCATGGCCTGCCCCGACCGCGATGACGTGCTGTTCATGTCGCAGCTGCCGTATGTGCCGCTGGGTGATCTGCGCGCCGTGGTGTCCTACCCGCGAGAACCCGGCGCCGTGTCCGACGAGGCGCTGGAGGCTATGCTGCGGCGGGTTGCGTTGCCGCAGTTGGCTTCCCGGCTCGACGAGGCGCACGACTGGGCGAAGGTGCTCTCCCCCGGCGAGCAGCAGCGCATCGCGTTCGCCCGGTTGCTGCTGAGCCGGCCCGCGGTGGTGTTCATGGACGAATCCACCTCCGCACTCGATGAGGGCCTGGAGTACATGCTCTACGACCTGGTCCGCACCGATTTGCCGGACACCATCCTGGTCAGCGTCAGCCACCGCGACACCGTCGAGCAGCATCACCGCCTGGAGCTGAAGATCCTCGGCGACGGGAACTGGCGTCTGGGCGCGGTCGGCGAGTTCGCGCCCGCGGCTGACCCTCGCGGTTAGCCCGCGGCGCGGGCGGCGGCATGGGCCCCGGCCCGGCGGCCGAAGAACGAGCCCTCCCCCAGTTGGGTGCCGCTGGCGTAGCCCTTGCCGTCCTGGGCGATGTTCGACGCGCACGCACCCGCCGCATACAGGCCGGGTACCGGCGAACCGTCGGCGCGCAGCACCTCGCCGTCGACGGACACCTGCAGCCCGCCCATGGTGAACCCGGAGTACATGGCCCGGCCCAGCGACAGATCGAAGGCCGCCCACGGGCCCTTGTCCTGCGCGGCAACGTATTCGGGCTGCTTGTGGAAGTCGGGATCTTCACCGCGGGCGGCGTTGGCGTTGTAGCGGTCCAGGGTGGCGGCCAGGTTCCCGGCGGGAATGCCCAACGCCGTCTCCATCTCGGCGACGGTCTCCCAGCCGTCGATGAACCGGATCAGCGGCATGGCCGGCATCTCGGTATGCGCCTCGTCGACGATCAGGTAAGCGATCTGCTCGGGCTGTTCCAGCACGAATGCCGAGGTGCGGGAGTGGTAGGAGTCCTCGGTGACGAACCGGTCGCCGTTGCGGTTGACGATCACCCCGGTCAGCAGCACCTCCGGCGGGTAGGCAGCCGCGGTGATGAACAGCTGGTCCATGTCCAGCGCCACGCCGCCGACCGACACCCCCATCCGGATGCCCAGGCCGTCGTCGTTCGGGTTGCCCAGGATGTACGGCGCGACCATGCCGTGGTGTTTGGTCTTGCGCTCCTGCCCGAGGGCGGGGGTGTACTCGGCGACCATGTCCGGGTTCATCGCGAAACCGCCGGCCGCGATGATCACCGATGACGCCCGCACCGCGCCGGTCTCGGTGAAATGTTTCCAGGTGGCGCCCGTGATGGCGCCGTCGTCGTCGACCACCAGCGCCGTCGCGCCGGTCTCGTAGCGGAAGGCCACGCCGAGATCGGTGGCCCGCTTGAGCAGCAGTTCAATGACCATGGCGGCGCCGCCGAGTTCGCCCGGCACCGGGACCGAGTGGCCGCGGGGCGCGGGCCTGGCCTGCTCGCAGAACGGCCACACCTTCTCATTGCCGGTGTAGGACAGGCCCTCGGTGCCAGGCGGCACCACGACCTTGCCCGGGTAGAAGCTGCGCTCGAACTCGAAGCCGAGGCCCTCGAGCCAGTTGAAGTGTTCGACGCTGCCCTCGCAGTAGGCGCGGATCTTCTCGTGGTCGGCGTGGCGGGCCTGCGTGACGAGGTATTTGTACATCTCCTCGGCGGTGTCGTCGTGACCGGTGGCCTGCTGCACCGCGGTGCCGCCGCCGAGGTAGAAGTGCCCGCCGGCCATCGAAGTGGTGCCGCCGGCGACGGCGGCCTTCTCCAGCACCAGTACCCGCGCCCCGGCCGCCGCGGCGCTCACCGCAGCCGCTCCGCCGGCGATGCCGAAGCCGATCACCAGCACGTCGACCTCGTCGGACCAGTCGGTGACGTCGGCGGCGTTGACGGTGGACGGAATATCCATGCTCACGAGGTCTCCTGGATTTCTGGACAGTAGTCCAGACAGTAATACCGCCGGCCCCGGAACAAAACAACGGCCCGCCCCGGCGCACTGCCGGGACGGGCCGTTGTTTCAGCCGAAGATCACTCCGGGATGGTCAGCACCTGACCCGGCTGGATGAGATCCGGGTTGGCGACGCCGCTGGCGTCGGCAATCCGCTGGTACTTGGAGCCGTCACCGTAGAACTTCTCGGCGATCGCCCACAGGGTGTCGCCGGAGACGACGGTGTAGGTGCGCGGCTCGGGTGCCGGAGCCGGCTCGGGCTCGGGTGCGGGCTCCTCGGCCGCGGCGAGCTCGACCTCGGGCTCCGCCGGCGGCGGGGCGTCGGTCTCGGTGCCCGAATCCCAGGCCGGGCCGTCGGCGGCGTAGAGCACGACGTTACGGTCGTTCTGTACGACGAGCTTGACGTTCTTCTTGCCCTTGGTGTCGGTGTGCCAGACCGGCTTGTCGGCCGTGTACAGCACGAAATTGCCGTCGGTCTGGACCTCGGCGCGCTCGACGCCCTGCCCGTCGGTGCCGGTGGCCCACACGGCTTCTCCGCGGGCCGCCAAGACCAGGTTGCCGTCGTCCTGCAGCGTCAGGGTGTAGGCGCCGTTGTTGGAGGTCAGCGAATCTCCCTTTTGGAGCTTCTGGCCCTCGGTGAGCGTGTCTCCCACGTCACTCCTCATGTTGATGTGATGACTCAACCACCCACCTCGGGTGGCCATGGCCGAGCATACTCATCGGTAGCCCGGCCACAATGGTTCGCTCACCCGGTGAGGAAAATCGGGCTAAATACCCGGTGAACTGGCCCGGCCCGGCGCCTCCCGGGGCGCACCCAGATAGCGGGTGAGCACCGGTCCGGCGATCGCCAGGATGAACACGTACGGCGTCCCGATATCGGCGACCCGCTCGTAGGCCTCGCCCACCAGCGCGATCACCACCAGGGAGAACTCACCGCGCACCACCAGTACCGATCCGGCGCGCAGCCGACCCTGCCGGCCCACGCCGTCGATGCGTGCCGCGTACGCGCCGCTGAGCATCTTGGTGCCGGCCGTGATCGCCGCCAGCAGCAACGCGGCGGGCAGCATCGGGATCAGGTGCGCGGCGTTGGTGGTCAACCCGATGGCCACGAAGAACACCGCGGTGAACAGGTCGCGCAACGGGCTGAGCACCACGCGGGCGCGCTGCGCGGTCTCGCCGGTCAGGGTCAGGCCGACCAGGAATGCGCCGACGGCCGCCGACGCGTTGATGTACTCGGCCAGCGCCGCGACCACCAGGGTCAGTCCCAGCAGTCGCAGCAGCAGCTGTTCGGCGTCCGGGTGCGACACCAGCCGGCCGATATGCGGTCCCCAGCGGTAGGAGACCGCGAACGCGGCGGTCAGCGCGGTCAGCGCGATCACCATGCCGATCACCGCCTGCATCACCGATCCGCCCGCGGCCAGCACCGACAGCAACGGCAGATAGGCGGCCATCGCGAAGTCCTCCAGGACCAGCACCGAGAGCACCGCCGGGGTCTCGCGGTTGCCGAGCCGGCGCAGGTCGGTGAGCAGTCGCGACGCCACCCCCGAGGAGGACACATAGGTGATGCCGGCCATGGCCAGAATGCCGATGGCGTCCAGGCCGAGCAGCGCGCCGGCGACCGCGCCGGGGGTCATGTTGAGCACCAGGTCCACCCCGGCCGACGGCAGGTGGCGGCGCATGCTCTCGGCGAACTCGCCAACGGAGAACTCCAGGCCCAGGGTGAGCAGCAGCAGCACCACGCCGATCGTCGCACCGGCCTCCAGGAAGCCGGTGAGCTGGGCGTTCGGCGCGATACCGCCGTCGCCCAGGGCCAGCCCGGCCAGCAGGTACAGCGGGATCGGCGACAGGTTGAACCGTCGCGCGGCGGTGCCCAGCAGCGTGAGCACCGTCAATACCAGCCCCAGCTCCAAGAGCAGGGCGGCGGAGGCGTGCACGGGCGACTAGCCGCGGTCGAGGATCTGCTCGACGCGGGTCAGGCCTTCGTCGGTCCCGATCACGACGAGAACGTCCCCCGCTCGCAGCACGTCCGAGGGCCCCGGTGAGGGCAGCACCAGCTCGTCGCGCACGATCGCGACGATCGAGGCTCCGGTGCGGGTGCGGACCTGGGTGTCACCCAGCGGCCGGTCGACGAACGGGGTCCCGGGGCGGACGCGCACCTGGCTGGCGTCGAGTTCCGTCATCCCGCTGGTCAGCGCCGAGAACCGGTCCACGATGCGCGGTGCGCCGAGGATCTGGGCCATCGCCTCGGCCTCCTCCCCCGTCAGCCGCATGATGGGCACCGCCGCGTCGGGGTCGCTGCGCTGGTAGCGGACCACCTCGAAGTCTCCGCTGCGCTTGGCGATCACCCCGATGCGGTCTCGGTCGGCGGTGTTGAACTCGTAGCACAGCCCGATGCCCGGCAACAGGACCTCTCTGACCTCCATACCGACATCCTGGCCCAGTCGAGCCACCGAATGCGCACGTAAGTGGTAAATCAACCTCCCGGTCGGCATTGATTCACCAGTTACGTGCGCGGCTCCTTGCCAGCTGCATGGGTGACCTGGGGTTTTGCTTGCGGTTGACGGTGGTGACCGTTCGTAAGTGGTAAATCAACCTGCTGGCGGACGTCGACATACCACTTACGTGCACATCCCGAACCCGCCGCGGGGAAACCGGGCGGTCCCCGCTTCCCCTCGACTCCGCCGGCGCTCGCTTCGCTCGCACCACCTTCGTCGAGCCTCGCCGAACCGCCCGGTTGAATGCGGGCGGTCCCGGCTTCTCCTCGACTCCGCCGGCGCTCGCTTCGCTCGCACCACCTTCGTCGAGCCTCGCCGAACCGCCCGGTTGGTTCAGTCCTGTGCGGGTGCCCAGCCGGGCGGCCCGACGATGTAGCCGAGCCGGTTGCGCAGCCCGCTGGTCGCCTTCACATCGCGGGCTATCGCCACATATTCGTGGGTCTGCAGTTTCCAGATGTTGTAGGTGCCGACGGGTTTGGTCAGCCCGTAGTGCGGCCGGAACAGCTCGTCCTGGTAGGTGCCGAACATCCGGTCCCAGATGATCAGGATGCCGGCGTAGTTCTTGTCCAGGTATTCGCGGTCCATGCCGTGGTGCACCCGGTGGTGCGACGGGGTGTTGAAGACGAACTCGAACGGCCGCCACATCCGGTCGATCCGCTCGGTGTGCACCCAGAACTGGTAGATCAGGTTGAGCGAGAAGCTGAAGAACACCATCCACGGCGGCACGCCGAGCAGCGGCAGCGGCAGCCACATGAGGATCTCGCCGGAGTTGTTCCACTTCTGCCGCAGCGCGGTGGCGAAGTTGAAGTACTCGCTGGAGTGGTGCGCCTGGTGGGTGGCCCAGACGACGCGGACCCGGTGCGCGATCCGGTGGTACAGGTAGAACAGCAGGTCAACGCCGACGATGGCGATCACCCAGGTGTACCAGGCGGTCGACGGTAGATGCCACGGTGCGACGTAGGCGTAGACGGCCGCGTAGCCCAGCAGGGCCAGGAACTTCCAGGCCGCGGTGGTGGCCACCGACACCAGGCCCATCGACAGGCTGGCCCAGGCGTCCGGCCGGTGATAGGCGCCGGGGGCCGGACGACTCGACGAGGGGCGTTTTTCCCCGAGGAAGAGGTCGTCCGACGACAACTCCGGACGACTCGACGAGGGGCGTTTTTCCCCGAGGAAGAGGTCGTCCGACGACAACTCCGGACGACTCGACGAGGGGCGTTTTTCCCCGAGGAAGAGGTCGTCCGACGGCGACTCGCGGCGGCCGTCCTCGTCGTCCATCGTCTCCCGGATCTCTTCGATCCGGTGCTCGTCGATGCTGTGCAGCTTGCGGGCCGCGCCCCACTCCAGGACCAGCAGCAGGAGGAAGAAGGGCACCGCGAACATCACCGGGTCGCGCATCTGCGGCGGCAGCACCGACAGCGCGTCGGTGATCGGGGTGAGGGCGTCGATCATGCGGGCTGCTTCATCTCGGACTCCATTTCGAGCGCCATGCTACCCCCTGGTACGCCCGGGTACCAAGGCGTTGTACCGGGTCGTGCCCAGCACCGTTGCGCATACCGCGACAACCACTCCCGCTACCGGCACCACCAGCAGCGCGACCCGCAGCCCCGCGGCGTCCGCGATGACGCCGACCAGCGGCGGTGAGCCCAGGAAGCCGATGCGCATCAGCCAGGTGACCACCGTCAACCCCGTCCCGGGCCGCAGGCCGGGCAGGTTGTCGGCCCCGTGGAACGCCGCCGGAGCCACCGTGGCCACCCCGAGACCGGCCATCCCGAAACCAGCGATGGTGCCCACGACGCCGGGAAACGCCAGCGCGGCCCCCATACCCGCGGCCGCCAACAGTCCCCCGGCCCGCACCACGACCGCCTCGCCGAATCGGTCGACCGCCCAGTCACCGGCCGACCGGCCCAGGAACTGGCAGCCGGCCAGGGCGATGTAGCCGAAGGCGGCGAGCTGGACCGGCGCCCCGAGGTCGTCGTTGAGATACACCGCCGCCCAGGAACTTCCGGCGTCCTCGATGACCGCCCCGGCAATCGCCAGTGCGGCCAGCGCCGCCAGCGCCACGACGACCACCCGGCCGGGCCGGACCCCCGCGGCGGCAGCCCCGTCGGCCGGGGAGTCCAGCGACTCGGCGCGCGACAGCAAGAACCGCGACGCCGCCAGCGACAACGCCCCGAACGCCACCGCGGCGATGCACAGTTGCACCGCCCGCGGCATCCCGACAGCCATCGCGCCGGCAGCCAGCAGCCCGCCGAGAACCGCGCCCACCGACCAGGTGGCGTGCAACTGGTTGATGATGGACCGGCCGTAGTGCCGCTGCACGGCCAGACCGTGGGAGTTCTGGGCGACGTCGGTCACCGCGTCGGCCGCCCCGGCAGTGAGCAGTGCGGCGGCCAGCCAGCCCGGCGAGGGTGCCAGCGCCGCGCCCAGCAGCAGCACTGACAGCGCGACGCTGGTGACCACCGCCACCCGCCCCGGCCCGTTCCGCCGGATCAGCGCGGCGGCCGTCGGCCCGGCCAGCAGCGCACCCACCGGGAACGCGGCGACCACCAGCCCCAGCACCGTGTTCGTCATCCCCAGGTCGTCTTTGAGCTCGGGATAGCGGGGCAGCAGCCCGGCGAACAACGCGCCGTTGACGGCGAACAGCACGGCCGTCGCGGCCCGGGCGTGCCGGTACCGGTCGGCGGGTCTGGTCATCCGCCCAGTCTGGCCGGTCCGGCCGGCACCCGCGGACTCGGCTGCGGCACCGGGGCAGGCCGGGCACAATAGCGGCCATGACGCAGCTGGATCCGGTGCTGGCCGAGCTCGCCGGGCGACTGGGAGTGGCCACCGAGTACGACGACTGGGTCGGCACCCGGGTACAGGTGGCCGAATCCACCCTTGTCGCAGTGCTTTCCGCGCTCGGGGTCGATGCGGACACGGTCGAGGCGCGGGTGAACTCGGCGTTCGAACTCGACCGCCGGCACTGGCAGCTTCGCCTCCCGCCGACCACCGTCGCCCAGACCGGCGCGGCCGCGAAGGTATGGGCGCACGTGCCGCACGGATCGCCCGCGCGGGTGTGGGTGCGCTGCGAGGACGGCGCCGAGCGGCGCGACGTACGCCAGCTGGAGAACTACACCCCGCCGTTCGACCTGGACGGAACGCTGATCGGCGAGGCGTCGTTCGCGCTGCCCACCGACCTGCCCCCGGGCTACCACCGGTTGCTGCTGTGCTCGGACGCCGACGGCAATCCCTGGGAGGCCGACGCCGCGCTGATCATCACTCCCGCCTGGCTCGGGCTGCCCGAGCGTCTGGGGGCGCACCGGCTGTGGGGTCTGGCGACCCAGCTCTACAGCGTGCGCTCCAAGGCATCCTGGGGCACCGGTGACCTGACCGACCTGACCGACCTGGCCGTGTGGTCGGCGGCTCGGCACGGCGCCGGGTTCCTGCTGGTCAATCCACTGCACGCCGCCGAGCCGGTGGCGCCCATGGAACCCTCGCCCTATCTGCCGACCTCGCGCACCTTCGCCAACCCGCTGTACCTGCGGGTCGAGGCGATCCCGGAGTACTCCCGGCTGGGCAAGCGCGGGATCGTGCGCCGGTTGCGCGACGACGTGCGCCGTCGCGACCGCAAACGCGGCCTGATCGACCGCGACGCAGCGTGGGCGGCCAAACGCGAGGCGCTCCAGCAGGTGTTCCACATCAAACTGCGCGCCGGGCGCCAGGTGGCGTTCGCCGCCTACCGGGAGCGGATGGGTTCCGCTCTCAACGACTTCGCCGTGTGGTGCGCAATCGCCGAGAAATTCGGCAACGACTGGCGCCGCTGGCCGGCCGGTCTGCGCCACCCCCGCTCGCACAAGGTCGCGAAATTCGCCGACAAGAACAAACGCGCGGTGGCGTTTCACCGGTGGCTGCAGTGGCAACTCGACGAGCAGTTGGCCGGCGTCCAGTCGGCGGCCCGACAGTCGGGGATGGCGCTGGGCCTGATGACCGATCTGGCCGTCGGGGTCCACCCGTTCGGTGCCGACGCCTGGGCGCTGCAGGACGTCTTCGCCTCCGGGGTCAACGTCGGCGCCCCGCCCGACGAGTTCAACCAGCTCGGCCAGGACTGGTCCCAGCCGCCGTGGCGACCCGACCGGCTCGCCGAGCAGGAGTACCGGCCGCTGCGCGCCGTGCTGGCCGCCGCGCTGCGCCATGCCGGCGGCGTCCGGATCGACCACATCATCGGACTGTTCCGGCTGTGGTGGATCCCCACCGGCGCGGAACCGACCGCGGGTACCTACGTGCACTACGACCACGACGCAATGATCGGCATCGCGATGCTGGAGGCCTCCCGCGTCGATGCGGTGATTGTCGGCGAGGACCTCGGGGTGGTGCAGCCCTGGGTGCGCGACTACCTGCGCGCCCGCGGCGTACTGGGCACCTCCATCCTGTGGTTCGAGCACGACCAGTGGCAGGGCGGGGCGCCGCTGCGCGCCGAGTACTGGCGGGAGTACTGCCTGTCGGCGGTCACCACCCACGACCTGCCGCCGACGGCCGGCTACCTGGCCGGTGACCACGTCCGGCTGCGCGAGTCGCTGGGGTTGCTGACCCGGTCGGTCGAGGAGGAACTGGCCGCCGACGAGGCCGACCGCTCCGCCTGGCTGGCCGAGCTGCGCCGCGTCGGGCTGCTGCCCGAGGCACCTGAGCCCGACAGCGAACCCGGCGAGGAGCCCGGCGATGAAGATGTCGCCGGGCCTCGTGCTCGCGGAACTACACCGCTCGCCGAACCCGGCGAAGAAGAGATCATCACCGCGCTGTACCGCTATCTGGCCCGGACCCCGTCGCGCCTGCTGGCGCTGGCGCTGCCCGACGCCGTCGGCGACCGGCGTACCCAGAACCAGCCCGGGACCTGCGACGAGTACCCAAACTGGCGAATGCCGCTGTCCACCCCCGACGGGCGACCGATGCTGCTCGAGGACCTGTTCCGCGATCCGCGCGCCGCCGCACTGTGCGAGGTGCTGGACGCGGCGACCCGCTCGGGCTCCCCGGCGCCGGGCAGTGATCCATCCGGTGGCCCATCCGCCGGGTCGTAGGCTTTGCCCCATGCCGCTGACCGAGGGACAGACTTTCGCCGGGTATACCGTCGTGCGGCTGTTGGGTGCCGGCGGGATGGGCGAGGTCTATCTGGTGCAGCATCCCCGGCTGCCCCGCCAGGACGCGCTGAAGATCCTCGGCGCCGAGGTCACCACCGACGAGGCGTACCGCAAGCGGTTCCTGCTGGAGGCCGAACTCACCGCCGGGCTGTGGCATCCGCACATCGTCGCCGTGCACGACCGCGGGGAGTTCGACGGCCAGCTGTGGATCGCCATGGACTACATCGACGGCGTGCAGGCCGGCGAGCTGCTGGCCGAGTTCCCGCAGGGGCTGCCGCCGGAGCGGGTGCTGCGGATCGTCACCGCCATCGCCGAGGCGCTGGACTACGCCCACGAGCGGCATCTGCTGCACCGCGACGTCAAACCCGCGAACATCCTGATCGCCGATCCGGGCACCCCGAGCGCGCGTCCCGTGCTGGCCGATTTCGGCATCGCCCGCCGCGATGACGCCAACAACGGGCTGACCGGGACGAATATGGCCGTCGGCACCGTCGCCTACGCCGCGCCGGAACAGCTGATGGGCGCCGAGCTCGACGGCCGGGCCGACCAGTACGCGCTGGCGGCGACGGCATACCACCTGCTCACCGGTTCCCCGCCGTTCGAGCACTCCAACCCCGCCGTGGTGATCAGTTCGCACCTGACCTCACCGGTGCCGCGGCTGGCGGTGCACCGGCCCGAGCTGGCCGCCCTGGATCCCGCGCTGCGCAAGGCCATGTCCAAGGCACCCGCCGACCGGTTCGACCGGTGCGTGGACTTCGCCCGGGCACTGGGGCATCACCTGGAATCCGGTTACATCCCGACCGACGACGTGCTGGCCACCGCGGCGGCTCCGGTGCAGAGCCACACCCATACCCACTCGCACCGGGCCGCCGGCCCGTCGTGGCGCCGGCCGCGGGTCCTGGTTCCCGCCGCGTTGATCGCCGTCGCTCTCATCGCGGGGATCTTCGCCGCGGGTGCGCTCACCGGTGACCGGGAGGCCTCCGACGCCGATCCCCCCTCGTCGCATACCGCGGCGCCGGCGGAGACGGTGATCGAACAGGCTCCCGGCGCGGTGGTCGGCGCGGCCTGCAAGGAGGACGGCGCCACCGGCCTGACCTCCGATGGCGCCCTCGTGCACTGCGCGCGCCTGCAGTACACCGACCGTCATCTTTGGTCGCTGACGCCCGGGGAGCTGACGAATCCGGTGCTCACCACCTCCCCCACCGCGGAGCCGGCCGTCGATACCGAGTCCCCGGTCCGCATCTGCATGTCCCAGACCGGACACACCCGAGACCGCTGCACCGACGACATCAACACGGCCAACGGCGGCTGAGCCGGCGAAACGTTTCCGGCGTCCGCGGCAATGTATGAGGTAGCGCGCCCGCGGTGACGCGGCGCAAACTGCACTATCGTCGGTGCGAGAGACAAGGACGGAGGCCGGATGAAGAAGATCGCCCTGATGATCGGCGGCGCAGCCGTCACCGCCGGCGTGGTGATTCTCGCCACCGGTCCGGCGTCGGCCGACGTCCCGGACGTGACCGGGGAAACCTACGGTCAGGCCGTGGCGATCCTGAAGAACCAGGGCTACAAGGCCGTGTTCGCCGGGTCCGTCGGCGACGATCTGCCGCAGTCCCAGTGCATCGTGATCGCCCAGAATTCCTCCGGCCGCAATCAGCGACTGCGGCTGGACTGCAAGCTCGCACCCGGTCAGACCATGCCGGTGGCCCCCAACACCCATCGCCTGGTCCCGCAGGGCGGTTCGATGCCCGGCCTGCCCGACGGCAACGGCAACGGCCGGCCGACCCCGGGTGCCGGCACGGTGGTTGTGCAGCCCGTCCCGGTGGGCTGAGCCGCTCGCCCCGCCTCCGCCGGGTCTCGCCGAACCGCCGGTTTGTTACGGCGGTCCCGGCTTCCCCTCGGCTCCGCCGGCACTCACTCCGCTCGCCCCGCCTCCGCCGAGCCTCGCCGAACCGCCGCTGATCATGGCGTGCAGCTCGTCGAGTGTGTAGGGCGGCGAGTCGTGGTGATCTCGGTAGCCCAGCAGCGACGGGGTGGGCCGGTCGAACCGGCCGACGAAACCACCGGCGGCGATCAGGATCTGTCCGGTGACACCGGCCGCCAGGTCGCTGGCCAGGTACGCGTACGTCGGCGCGACGTACTCCGGCGGAGCGGCGTCCAGCGCGCCGTGCATGCTCATCTCGTCGAGCAGGCCGCGCCGGTTCAGCTCGACGATTTGCGCCTCGTAGTCCGGCCCGGTGGACAGTCGGGTCCGCGCGCCCGGGCACACCACGTTGGCCCGCACCCCGAATTCGCGGAGTTCGGCGGCCACAGCGCTGGTCAGTCCGTTCACCGCGCCCTTACCTGCCGGGTATCCGGTGCCACCGTAGTCGCCGAGGAAGGCGAACGAGCTGGTGTTGACGATCGACCCGGCGCGCCGGGCCACCAGATGCGGTGCGACGGCCCGGCACATGTGGAACACCGTGCCCAGATGCGCGGCGATCAGCTCGTCGAAGTCGGCGGTGCTGATGTTCAGGATCGAGGAGCCGGGCGGCTCGGCGATCCCGGCGCAGTTGATCAGCGCGTCGATGCGTCCCCAGCCATCCAGGCAGGCGGCCGTCAGCGCGGCCGCGGTCGTCTCGTCGGACGGGGACCCAGCGAACCCGATCGTGTTGTCGCCGAGCGTCTCGACGGTGTCGGCGACGGCATCCGGGTCGCGGCCGTTGACCACCACCCGGGCGCCGAGCTCGGCGAGTAGCTGCGCGACGGCCCGACCGACCCCGCGGGTGCCGCCGACGACGATTGCGGCCCGGCCGGCCAGCATCGGTGAAGACATTCTTGGGATACTGCCATGGTGTTCCCCGATCTCGGGCTGCCGTGGCTGCCGCGCCCACCGGCGCCGGCGCGCTGGGCTGCCTCGGCCGGCGCGGCGATGGCCTATCAGGCCCTGCTGTCGACGGTGAGTCTGTTGGCCACCGGCCGGACGATCACCGTGCGGCTGGACACCGGGGATCTGGTGGTGCGGGTGGACCGGTTCGACTCCCCGCTGGCACCGGCGCGGCTGGCCGCCGGACGGCTCGACGACATGCGTCTCGACCTCTCCGAAATCCGTTGGCAGGGGCGAGTATTCGAGCGGGCCGAGGTGGTGCTGCACAAGGTCACCGTCGGCCCCGGGCCGTTGCCGATGCTGATGGCCGGACCCATCGACCTGGCCGTCGAGGTGCACGGCACTCAGGCGTCGGATCTGCTGGCCGCCGTCCAGCCGGGGCTGGGTAGCCGGCTGGGCGACGACGGGAAGGCCCGGCTGTGGCTGGCCCGGCGTCCGTCGCTGGGGTGGATGGAGGTGTCCCCCGAGCTCGACGGTTCCGGGCTGTGGGTCCGCCCGCGGGTCCTGGGCTGGGGCAACCGGCGGCTGCGGCTGCCGCCGTGGACACCCGCGCGCGCGGTCCCGCTGACCGGACTGCCGCAGGGACTCACGGTCAGCGGCATCGAGTTGGGCGCCGACACCCTGGTGATCCGCGGGCGGTTGGCGCAGTGGCGCATCGAGATGCCGCGGGCCCGGCTGGAGAGCATCGTCGCCGCGCTGCGGGTGACCGGACTGCCGCTGCTCAACCTGCGCCGCGCCGCGCCCGACGACTGAGTCGAAATTGCCGTCACCGCTGCCGGCCGGTAGGCAATAGGGTCATACCTGTACACATCACGGCAGTACGACGACGAGGTTGGAGCGAGGTGGGCATGGGCTCGGTGTCGCATCTGCACACCGGAGGCAACCGGACGCTCGGCACCACCACCACCGACATTCGCCAGATGCCCGATTGGCGGAGCTTCGAGGGTGTGCACGCGCGGCTGGTCCCCGCTTCGCGACTGGGTCCGTCGCGCCGGGCCGTCGACTATGCGTGGGAGATCGCACCCGGGGTGTTCGAGGTGCTGTGCGTGCCCGACGGCGGCGGCTTCCGGTATCTGAGCTCCGAGCAGTTGCGCGGACTGGCGCCGGGTCCGCTGGCGGAGTTGCGGGCGGTCGCGCGGCGCAACAGCGCAGCCGTGCCGGTCGACAGCGTGGAACTGCACAACCGCCGCGCCGGCGAATACCAGCAGCTCAGCGGCTCCTCGCCGTTCGTCGCGGCCAAGATCCTGGATCCGGCCGCCGCCGGGCTGCTGCCGGGTGGGTCGGGGGCCGGTCCGGTGCTGGTCGAGCCGGCCGAGCCGGGCGCGGGAGAGGTGGCGTTGCTGGCCGGAATGCCCTCGGCCTACACACTTTTGGTTCACCGGCTGCGGTCATTGCCGGAGTTCGTGTCGGCGGTCGACGCGATGGTGACCGCCTGCCGTCGCAGTCGGGAGGTGCTGCCCGCACCGCTGAGCGCGGATCTGTTCCTGTGGCGCCGCGGTGCGCTGCACCGGATCACCCGGGTCGATGCGGCCAGCGGCGACATCCTGATGGATGAGCCCGCCGAGCTGCAGAATGCCCTGGCGGATCTGGCGCACTGACTCAGCACATTGGCTCGTTGTCGGTCGTCTTGTCAGTCGTCGGCTTCGGTGCGAATGACGCGCCGGCGGGTGCCGGTGCGCGCCGGATAGCCGCCGAATTCGGCGAGGTTGCGCAGCTGCTTGAGCGCGAAGGCGCGGCCGCGGCCGCCCTCGGGGACGACGACGCCCGCCCACAGGCCCTCGGCGCCAGGGGTCTCGACGGCTTCGCGGGCGCACAGCCACCGCTTGGGGCAGGACCGGCAGATGGTCTTGGCCTCGGCGTCGGGGGCGTCGAACCAGCGGTCCGGGTCGGACGTGCAGACGCCGAGGACCAGATCGACGGGGATGGGATGTGCTGCGGTCATCGGACCCTCCGGGAAGTTTCGGTTCGCACCGGCGGTGCGTTGTGCTACGAGATTAACACAAAACCGTAGCACCGCAACATTTCGTGCGAAAAAGTTTCGTTGCATGCGCAAATAGCGTTTCGGCAGCCACGAAAAGCCGATTTACCAGCATGTATATCCGGCATATAGGGTGCCGTACCGCGCCGTGACGCTTCGGATTCATCCGATACCGAAGCAGCACGCCCCCGCCGAGCCGGTGCCCTTTTCCCATAGCGGGCGCTTCTATATGCTTCGGTCAGCACGAAATTTCTGTAGCAACCCGTAGCAGGAGGCTTCCCATGGACCACCACCCGGATGCACCCGGCGGCCCTGAGCGCCTGACCCTGCGCTGCGGACAGCAGATCGCGACGGTCGAACCCGACCGCGGAGAGATCACCCTCGGGCGCGACCCGTCGTCGGTGCTGCGCCTCGACTACTCCTGGCTGTCCCGCGTGCACGTGCGGCTCCGGCCCGAGCGCAACTACTGGCTCGCCGTCGACAACAGCCGCAACGGCATGTTCGTCGATGGGGTTCGCCACGAATCCGTCGTGGTGACCGACGGGATGACCCTGCGCCTCGGCGACGCCGACGGGCTGGCGGTGGACCTCTATCTCGGCGACGTCGACGAGGACGAACTGCTCGCGGATGAGGATCCCGGGTTGACCAGCGAAGAGCCCATCGACCCGGCGCTGGCCCGCGTCGGCGCGGCGGTCGCTGCCCGGCGCCGCGAGCTGGAGCTGACCCAGCGCGGCCTGGCCCGGGACAAGATCATCAACGCCGGCGCCCTGATCGCGTTCGAAAAGGGCCGCAGCTGGCCACACGAAAGCACCAGGGCCCGCCTCGAGCAGGTGCTGCAGTGGCCGGTCGGCTCGATCGCCGAGATCCGCGAGGGCGCGCCTTCCCCCGACGAGGAATCCACCCAGGTCATCTCCACCGCCGTCGCCTCGCCGCTGATCGCCCAGACCATCCAGCTGGCGCTCAAAAGCATCGAGACCGCCATCGCCGCGCTGCCGCCGGTCGACGCCGCCGATTATTCGGAGCGGGCCGGGGCGATCCTGTCGGATCTGCGCAACCTGCAGACCGTCGCCGCCGACGCCGCCCGCAATGCCCCGGGAGCACCGGCGCTGGTGGTGGCGCTCGGCCAGGTGCGCCGCCATCACGACGAGCTGATGACGACCGCCGCGACGGCCGCCGACGCGCCGCTGGGCCGTCGGCTCTACGCCGCGCGGCGACGCTGCGGCCTGACCGCCGAGGACGCGGCGCTGGCCGCGGCGGTTCCGGTCAGCGTGATCAATACCGCCGAGGCCGAGCAGCCGGTACCCGAGCACACCGCAGCCGCACTGGAGTCGCTGATCAGCCAGTTGGGATGATGCCGGATTGACAGAACCGATACCCATAGGGGTATATTTGTCAGCGAACTTTCAATACCCCCGCAGGTATTTATCAGGAGGCCGGAAATCATGAAGTTCATTCAGTACTACCTGGACTGCCTCTCGCACGCGTCCTATCTGATCGGCGACGAGTCGACCGGCCGGGCCGTGGTCATCGACCCGCAGCGCGACATCGCCGAATACCTGGCGGACGCGGAGAAACTCGGCCTGAAAATCGAGCTCGTCATCGAGACCCACTTCCACGCCGACTTCCTGTCCGGGCACTTGGAGCTGGCCAACGCCACCGGTGCGCGGATCGTCTACTCCTCGGTCGCTGCGCCCGAGTTCGACTACCTGCCCGTCGCCGACGGCGAGCGCTACTCGCTGGGCGAGGTGACCCTGGAGTTCCTGCACACCCCGGGCCACACCCCGGAGTCGCTGAGCATCGTGGTCTACGAGCACCCGGGCGACACGGTCCCCTACGGTGTGCTGACCGGCGACACCCTGTTCATCGGCGACGTCGGGCGCCCCGACCTGCTGGCCTCGATCGGCTTCACCCGCGAGGAGCTGGCCGACAAGCTCTACGACTCGCTGCACGACAAGCTGATGCCGCTGCCCGATGCCACCCGCGTCTACCCCGCCCACGGCGCCGGGTCGGCCTGCGGCAAGAACCTGTCGACCGAGCTGTGGTCGACGATCGGCGACCAGAAGCAGGACAACTACGCGCTGCGCGCGCCGGACAAGGCGTCGTTCATGCAGCTGGTCACCGAGGGCCAGCCGCCCGCGCCGGGCTACTTCGTCTACGACGCGATCCTCAACCGCAAGGACCGCGAGCTGCTGGATGAGACCGCTCTGCCGCCGGCCATGGACTACCAGGCGATGCGCGTCGCCGTCGACGCCGGCGCGCTGCTGCTCGACGGCCGCAGCCCCGAGGAGTTCGCCCAGGGGCATCTGCGCGGCGCGGTCAACGTCGCCCTCGACGGCCGGTACGCCGAGTTCGCCGGTTCGGTGATCCCGCCCGACACCGACATCGTCCTGGTGATCGACCACGGTCAGGAGCTGGAGGGCAAGAACCGGCTGGCCCGCATCGGCTTCGACCGGGTGATCGGCTACCTGGAACACCCGAAGACGACCATGGCCGCCCACGCCGACGACGTGCAGCGCGCGTCCCGGCTGACCGCGCAAGCGTTCCAGGAGCGCACCCGCGACGTCGCCGGTCTGCAGATTGTCGATGTCCGCAACCCCGGGGAGACCGAGGACGGCATGGTGCCCGGCGCGGTCAGCATCCCCGTCGGCCAGTTGCCGGCGCGGTCCGGGGAGCTCGATCCGAACCGGCCCACCGTGGTCTACTGCGCTGGAGGGTACCGTTCATCCGTGGCGGCGAGCCTGCTGCGGCAGCGTGGTTTCGCCGACGTCAGTGACATCCTCGGGGGCTACACCGCGTGGGACGAGTCGGTCCAGAACGCCTGAATACGAGCGGGAAGAGATAAGCGAGTATGACGACAACGGCAAAGCACAAGATCCTCATCGTCGGCGGCGGGACCGCGGGGATCACCGTCGCGGCCCGGCTGCTGCGCAAGGGTGAGACCGACGTCGCCGTCGTCGAGCCCGCCGACCAGCACTACTACCAGGCGATGTGGACGCTGGTCGGCGGCGGCCGGGCCGATGTCAACAGCACCGAGCGGTCCGAGGCGTCCGTCATGCCGAAGAAGGCGACCTGGATCCGCAACTCCGCGGTCGCCTTCGACCCGGACAACAACGTCGTCGAATGCGCCGACGGCGCCCGCTACGCCTACGACGCACTGATCGTCTGCCCGGGCATCCAGCTGGACTGGGCAGCCACCGAGGGCCTGCCCGACGCCATGACCAAGCAGGGGGTGGCGTCCAACTACGGGTTCGACCTGGCGCCCAAGACCTGGGAGCTGATCCGCAATACCCGCTCGGGCACCGCGGTGTTCATGATGCCGTCGGGCCCGATCAAGTGCGCCGGAGCGCCGCAGAAGATCGCGTACCTGGCCGCCGACCACTGGCGCAAGGCCGGCGTGCTGAACAACATCGACATCCACCTGGTGCTGCCGACCCCGCGGACGTTCGGCATCCCGGCGATCGCCGACAGCCTGGACAAGGTGGCGGCGGCCTACGGCATCAACGTGCACACCGAGTCCGAGATCACCGGCATCGACGCCGACTCCCGCAAGGTGACCATCAGCACCCTGGGCCCGTCGGGTACCCCGGGCACACTGGATTTCGACATGCTGCATGCGGTGCCGCGCCAGTCCGCCCCGGACTGGATCAAGACCAGCCCGCTGGCCACCGGTGAGACCACCGGCTACGTCGAGGTGGACAAGCACACCCACCAGCACGTTCGCTACCCGAACGTGTTCGCCCTGGGCGACGCCGGGTCGACGCCGAACTCAAAGACCGGTGCGGCCATCCGCAAGCAGGCGCCCGTCGTCGTGGAGAACGTGCTGGCGCAGCTGGCCGGCCGCCCGCTGACCGGCAGCTACAACGGGTACGCGTCCTGCCCGATCGTCACCTCCGGCCACGACATGCTGCTGGCGGAGTTCGACTACGACTTCAACGTCACCCCGACGTTCCCGGGCCTGAACCCGGTCACCCCGCACCGGGCCTACTGGTACCTCAAGCGCTACGGGCTGCCGTTCATGTACTGGAACCTGATGCTCAAGGGCCTCGCCTGACGGGCGGTTCGGCAAGCGTGGGCGGAGTTGGCGCGAGCGCAGCGAGTGCCGGCGGAGCCGGAGTGCAGCCGGCACCGCCCGCGACTAAACCGGGCCGAGCGGCCCCGGTGACCCCCGCGATGCGCGCCTGAGACCTCCCCTGGCTCCAGCGGTCGCAACCACGACCTACTGACCAGCGGATACGCCGCGAAATGTGGCCTGGCTCAACTTGATGACTGCGCGGTGAGCGCTGACACAAATTTTGACTGGGTCAAAAAAACCCGCCTAGCGTCGATCGGCATGTATGTCCTTGCCTCACTTCTGACCTTGGTTAATCAGGTGTCCGGCACTCCGTACATCTCCGGCGGCGACACCCCGCGCGGTACGGACTGCTCGGGCCTCGCGTCCTGGGTGGCGAACGCCGCATCCGGGCGCCCCGTCTTCGGCAACCGGTTCAACACCGGCAACCAGGAAGCGGCACTGCTGGCTCGCGGCTTCAAGTACGGCACCGCGCCCAATGCGCTGGTGATCGGCTGGAACAGCGGCCACACCGCCGTCACCCTGCCCGACGGCACCCCGGTGTCCAGCGGCGAGGGCGGTGGCGTGAAGGTCGGTGGCGCCGGTGCCTACCAGCGCGGCTTCAACCACCACATGTACCTACCGATGTCCGAGCTGCCCGAGGGTGCGCTCGACGGTGTTCCGGCTGACGCTCCGGCCGAGGCGCCCGCCCCGGCGCCGATGTTCGTGACGGTGTCCAACAACGAGCCCGCCCCCGAACCCGTCGTCGAGCCCGCTCCGGAGCCGTTCGTGGCGCCCGCCCCCGAACCGGTCGTCGAACCGGCTGCCGAGCAGTTCCCGGCACCGGAGGCCCCGGGCGCTCCCGTGGCCCCCGAGGCCGGTCCGATCGTCTGACGCGCCGGAGGCATTTGAGCGGGCTGGGTCACAGTTGAAACCGCCCGACCTGCTCAAATGCCCCGGATCAGACATCAGACGCGGTTCGCGGTTGCAAAATGGGACGTCGTACCGTTTATGGTTTAGCGGTGTCTGAGGTAGATCGTCGAAGCATGATGTTGATGTCCGGGTTCGGCATCCTGGCGGCCGCAGTGGCGTCCCCCAAGGCTTTCGCCAGCCCGAACGCCCCGCTGCCGGCCGAGCCGCCGCGTGGCAACACCGGGGGATTCCTGTGGTCCGACGAGTTCGACGGCCCGGCCGGTTCGGCCCCCGATCCGTCCAAGTGGATGATCTCCAACGCCCGCGAGACCATCAAGAACCCGGTGTTCTGGGACCGCCCGGAGAACATGGGCCAGTACCGCAACTCGCGGGACTACGTGTTCCTCGATGGCAACTCCAACCTGGTGATCCGGGCGATCCGCAACGGCAACAAGTACACCAGCGGCAAGGTCACCGGCCTGTGGCAGGGCGGGATCGGCACCACCTGGGAAGCCCGGATCAAGTTCGACTGCCTGACCGACGGCGCCTGGCCGGCCTGGTGGCTGCACAACGAGGTTCCCGGCGGCGAAGTCGACCTGATCGAGTGGTACGGCAACCGCGACTGGCCCTCGGGCACCACCGTGCACGGCAACCTCTACGGCGATGCCTTTGAAACCCAGCCGTACCCGGTCGACAGCGCCTGGCACACCTGGCGCTGCACCTGGGACCAGAACGGCATGTACTTCTGGCAGGACTACGCCACCGGCAAGGAGCCCTACTTCACCGTCCCGGCCTTCTCACTGGACCCGTGGCCGTTCAACCTGCCCGACTTCACCATGGCCCCCGTGCTGAACCTGGCCGTGGCCGGCAGCGGCGGCGGCGACCCCGCCGGCGGCAGCTACCCCGCCCAGATGCTCGTCGACTGGGTCCGCGTCTTCTAGGACCCGCTCTGCTTCGGTGAAGCCGGCTGCGCCTCTGCGTAGCCGGCTTCACTGTATTGCGACGGGCCCGCTGAGCCGACTGGCCGATCGCCATGGTGATCGGGGCACCGGCTGACGGGGGGATTCTGAGCTGGTCGCTGAGGTGTGTGCATTTGTGATCCAATGTGCTCGATCGTGAGCGCGTGATGTTGCCTTGGGAGTGGGCGCGGTGGTGACCGGCGTTGGTTGGCGGTGGTGTGTGGCCTCGCGTGATCGGCGCCTCCGATGTCGGACCCATCTGCTTGCATGCTGGTTATGGACCATGGTGGGCGGATGCGAGTGGTTGCGGAGATTACCGCCACCACACACGGCGGCACCAGTGCGGTGGCTGCGGTGGGGGCCGGTGGCAGTGGCGAGGTTTGAGATTCCCGAGGGGTGGACGGTCCAGGCGTATCGGTTCGCGCTGGATCCGACGCCGGTGCAGTTGCGGGCGTTGGCGTCTCATGCCGGTGCGGCACGGTTCGCGCACAATCACATGCTGGCGTTGGTGAAATCGGTGATGGATCAGCGGGCCGCCGAACGTTCCTATGGCATCCCCGAGGATCAGTTGACGCCGGCGCTGCGGTGGTCGTTGCCGGCGTTGCGCAAGGTGTGGAATGCCCGCAAGGATCAGGTGGCGCCGTGGTGGGCGCAGAACTCGAAGGAGGCCTACAACAGCGGCCTGGATGGGTTGGCCCGCGGCCTGGACGCGTGGTCGAAGTCCCGCACGGGCCGCCGGGCCGGGAAACCGGTCGGATTCCCGCGGTTCAAAACCGCGCGTGCTCGGCGGTCGGTGCGGTTCACCACCGGTGTGATTCGGGTTGAGGCTGATCGTCGCCATGTCAGCCTGCCGCGCCTGGGTGCGATCCGTACCCATGAGTCGACCCGCAAGCTCGCCCGCCGGATCGAGTTGGGCACAGCCCGGATCTTGTCGGCGACCGTGGGTCAAGACAGTGCCGGGCGCTGGTACTGCGCGTTGCAGGCCATCGTGGCCGCCAAGACCCGACCCGCGCATGCACGCCGGTCGATGCACCCGGTGGTCGGTGTCGATGTCGGGGTGAAAGCCGATGCCCTGCTGGTCGTGGCGAGTCCCGACGGGATCGAGGTCGACCGGATCCGGGCACCGAAGTCCTTGAGTGCCGCGCAGTCCCGGTTGCGGGTGTTGGGGCGCCGCGCCGCCCGCCAGCACGGCCCCTACGATCCGGTCACCAAGACCCGACAGACTCCGTCGAAGCGGTGGCGCAAAACTGCGGCCCGCATCGGGCGCACCCATGCCCGCGCGGCGGCGGTGCGCCGTGATGTCCTGCACAAGGCCACCACTCGGCTGGCCCAGCAGCACCAGATTGTGGTCGTCGAAACGCTGAACGCGGCCGGGATGCGCGCCACAGGTGGGGCCCGTAAGCGGGGTCTCAACCGCGCCCTGGCTGATGCTGCCCTGGCCGAGATCCGGCGGATGCTGGGCTACAAGTCTCGCTGGTACGGTTCCACGTTGGTGGAGGCGGACCGGTTTTTCCCGTCGTCGAAGACCTGTGTGGCGTGTGGGAGGCGAAAGCCAAACCTCACCCTCGCCGACCGGACCTTCATCTGTGACGACTGCGACGCACCCCCGATTGATCGTGATCTGGGTGCTGCGATCAACCTCGCCCGACTCGGCGAACCCCGTACCCGGGGTGAACAGAGTCCCGCCGGGAGTGGCCCGGCGGCAGGACGTGGAGCCACGCGTGAGACCGAAACCGCGCCAGCGGGTGCGGCAGCAGGCTGCGAAGCGTCAACCCCGCACCACCAGCTGGTGGATCAGACGGGGACCGCCTCACCACAAGGCGAGGCTGCCTAATGAACAAGCGGACTCACATTCGCTCACCAAAAGGCAACGGATTCTGGGTGGACGGGACACCGTTCGGGCGTTACCGGCTGATCGAGCTGCTCGGCCGCGGCGGTATGGGCGAAGTGTGGCGGGCCCATGACACCAACACCGACCGCATCGTCGCCGTCAAGGTCCTGCCCGCCCAGCTGGCCACCGACCCCAACTTCGAGCAACGCTTCCGCCGCGAAGCGCACGCCGCCGCGCGGCTGCACCACCCGCACATCGTCCCGATCCACGACTACGGCGAAATCGACGGCCGCCTCTACGTCGACATGGCGCTGATCGACGGCCACGACCTGGCCGGTGAAATCGCCGCAGGCCCCCTCGATCCCGCCCGCGCGGTCACGATCATCGAACACATCGCCGGAGCACTACAAGCCGCCCACCGCGCCGGACTCGTGCACCGCGACGTCAAACCGTCCAACATCCTGCTCGACGTCGACGACAACGCCTACCTCATCGACTTCGGCATCGCCCGCGCCGCCACCGACTCGGCGTTAACCGGCACCGGCAACACCCTGGGCACCGTCAACTACATGGCACCCGAACGCTTCACCAGCGACGACATCGACCACCGCTCCGACATCTACGCCCTGACCTGCGTCCTCTACGAAGCACTCACCGGAACCCGCACCTTCCCCGGCGACACCCTGCAACGCCAGATCGCCGGCCACATCAATACCCCGCCCCCGCAACCATCCGCCGTCGGCCTGTCCCCCGCCTTCGACACCGTCATCGCCACCGGCCTGGCCAAAGAACCGGAACAGCGATACCAAAACGCCAAAGACCTCGCCACCGCGGCCCGCAACGCGCTGGCCGCACCCGCCCAACCATCAACCCAGGCCGTGGAACAACCGGCCCCCTTGCCCGAGCAAGCCATTGCCGCAGCACCGACGACCGTGATCGCCGAACCCCCGGTCTCCGCCTGGCAAGGCCCACCCACCCAACACATCGCCAAGCCCGTGGGCGAGCCAGCACCGAGCCCGGCCGCCGCCGAGCCACCCGCACCGGCCGGACCGCAACCGCCGAAGAAATCCCGCCGAAAACTCCCGCTCCTCGGCGCAGCAGCAGCGGTAGTGCTGCTCGTCGTCGGCATCGCCACCGCCGTGAATGAGACTTCACACAAGCCGGGGTCCTACGGCGAACAAGTGGCCCTGCCCTTCACCGGCCTCCGACGTCCTTCGGGAGTGGTCGTCGACGCCGGCGGCAATGTCTTCGTCACCGATTTCGCCAACCGCCGGGTGCTCGAACTCGACGCCGTCACCAACTCCCAGATCGAAATCCCCCTCAACGAACGGTTCAGTTCCCCATTCGGAATTGCCCTCGACGCGACACGCAGCACCGCCATCATCGTCACCGACCCCGGAAACAATCGAGTTGTCGAGATCGAAGCCGACACTCACCGCCAAAGTGACCTGCCCTTCACCGGATTCGCTGATCCGGAGGGCGTCGCCGTCGACGGCAGCGGCAATATTTACGTCGTCAACGCAGGCACCAGCAAGGCAGTCAGGCTCGACCGCGGCGCGTCCATCCCCACGGAATTGGATTTCACCGGGTTGAGCGTGCCCGGCGGCGTAGCCGTCGACACCAACGGCAATGTCTAACTCAGTGAAGTACGCGGAGGCCGGGTTCTCAAACTGGCCAACCGTGGTACCGCCCCGACCGAGCTGCCGTTGACCGGCCTCCGTCACCCCTTCGGTCTGGCCGTCGACACCAACGGAAATCTCTATGTCACGGACAACTCCGACACTGGCGACGGCCGAGTCCTCAGGCTCGACCTCGGTACCGGCGCGCAAAGCGAGCTTCCCTTCACCGGCATCGGCACTGCGTTCGGCGTCGCCGTCGATGCGTCCGGGAACGTCTATGTTGCCGATTCCGACAACAACCAAGTCCTCAAGCTGCCCGTCGAATAGCAGGCTGCTCGCCGACGTCACCGCCGACGAGCAGCCCCGCCGTCAGCGGCCGAAACCGGCGTCCCGCAGGGCCTGGGCCATCGAACCGCCGGGCGCGGCCTCACTCCGGCGGCCGTCACGACCACCACCTTGCTTGCCCCGCTGGCCACCGCCGCGCTGACCACCCTGGCCGTTCTGCCCGCGCTGGCCCGGCTGACCACCCCGCTCGCCCGGCTTCTGGTCCCGGCCGGCCGGCTTGCGACCAGCCCCCGCCTCGTCTTTGAGCCGCAGGCTCAGGCTGATCCGCTGGCGGTCCACGTCGACGTCGAGCACCTTGACCCGCACCACCTGCCCGGAACGCACCACCTCGTGCGGATCGGACACGAAGCGATCGGACATCGCCGACACGTGCACCAGCCCGTCCTGGTGCACACCGACGTCGACAAACGCCCCGAACGCCGCCACGTTGGTGACCACGCCCTCGAGCACCATGCCGGGTTTGAGGTCGCCGACCTTGTGCACCCCGGCCGCGAAAGTCGCGGTGGTAAACGCCGGGCGCGGATCCCGGCCGGGTTTGGCCAGCTCGGTAAGAATGTCGACGACGGTCGGGATGCCGAACCGGTCGTCGGCGAAATCGGCGGGCTTGAGCGCACCGAGCTTGCGCTCGTCGCCGATGATCTCGGCGAGGCTGACCCCGGAGCGGTCCAGGATCCGGCGCACCACCGGGTAGGCCTCGGGATGCACACCGGAAGCGTCCAGCGGATCGTCGCCGCCGCGGATCCGCAGGAACCCCGCGCACTGCTCGAAAGCCTTGGGGCCCAGGCGCGGAACCTGCAGCAGCGCCGATCGGTTCGGGAACGCCCCGGCCGAATCCCGATGCGCGACAATCGACTCGGCCAGGCTCTCGGTGATCCCGGAAACCCGCGACAGCAGCGGCACCGAGGCGGTGTTCAGGTCCACCCCGACGGCGTTGACGGCATCCTCGACGACGGCGTCGAGGCTGCGCGCCAGGTTCGCCGGGGTGACATCGTGCTGATACTGACCCACACCAATGGATTTCGGCTCGATCTTCACCAGTTCGGCCAGCGGATCCTGAAGGCGCCGGGCGATCGACACCGCGCCGCGCAGGGTGACGTCGAGCTCGGGCAGCTCGTGGGCGGCGTACGCCGAGGCCGAGTACACCGACGCACCGGCCTCACTGACCATGGCCTTGGCCGGAACCTTCCCGCCCGCCGATGCGATGTCGGCGAGCAACTCGGTGGCCAGCGCGTCGGTCTCCCGGGAGGCGGTGCCGTTGCCGATAGCGACCAGTTCCACCCCGTGGCGCGCGATCAGCGCCGCCAGGGTCGCCTTGGCCTGATCCCACTGCTTCTGCGGCTGGTGCGGGAAGATCGCGCAGGTGTCGACGACCTTGCCGGTGCCGTCGACGACCGCCACCTTGACCCCGGTGCGGAATCCCGGGTCCAGGCCGAGGGTGGCGCGTTGCCCGGCCGGGGCGGCCAGCAGCAGGTCCTTGAGGTTGGTGGCGAACACCCCGACGGCGTCGTGCTCGGCGCGCTGGCGCAACCGGACCCGGGCGTCGACGGCCGCGGAGAACATCAGTCGGGTCCGCCAGGCGAACCCGACGGTGGCCGCCAGCCAGGCGCCCGCGGGCCCCGTCGCCGAGAGGTCCACGCCGAGGGTGGCGGCGATCATCGCCTGGTAGACCGCGTCGTCGCCGGGGTCGAAGGTGACCGTCAGGATCTTCTCCTTCTCGGCACGCAACACCGCCAAAACCCGGTGCGACGGCAGCGTCCCCAGTTCCTCGGAGAAGTCGAAGTAGTCCCGAAATTTCTGCGCCTCAGCGCTCTTGGCGACCTCTTCGGACCACGGCGCGGTGCGCAGGCGCGACTCGGCGAAGAACTTCTCCCGGATCGCGCCGACCAGCTCGGCGTCCTCGGCGGCCCGTTCGACCAGGATGTGTCGGGCTCCGTCCAGCGCCGCTGAGGCGTCGGGAATCTCGGAACCCAGATAGCCGCCCGCCTCGACACTCAGATCCACCGACGGGTCGGCCAGCAACGCATCGGCCAGGGGTTCCAGGCCGGCTTCCCGGGCGATCTGGGCCTTGGTGCGCCGCTTGGGTTTGTACGGCAGGTAGATGTCTTCGAGCCGGGCCTTGGTGTCGGCGGCCAGCAGCGCACCGCGCAGGGTGTCGGTCAGCTTGCCCTGTTCGTCGATGGACGACCAGATGGCCTGACGGCGGTCGTCGAGCTCACGCAGGTAGCGCAGCCGTTCTTCCAGGGTGCGCAATTGCCCGTCGTCGAGGCTGCCGGTGGCCTCCTTGCGGTACCGGGCGATGAACGGGACGGTCGCGCCCTCGTCGAGCAGCGCGACGGCGGCACGCGCCTGGTTTTCGGTGATCGCCAGTTCCTCGGCGATGCGGGAAGTTACGGGTTTGACGGTGGCGCTCGGATTCACGGTCAGCGACCCTACCGAACCGCACCGACGCCGACCGCTGCCACACGCGGCCGCCGCGGGAAATCCGCCGTCACATCACACCCATCTGTCACAGTAAAGACTGCCGACACGTTGATCGACGCTGGGAGTCCACATGACACACGCTGGATCGATGACCCGCACCGCACTGACCTGCGCTCTGCTGGCGACTGCGGCCCTCACCGCACCCGGAGCCCACGCCGACGACCCGTCCTGGAACGGCTGGTACAAGATCACCTTCCACACCGATCAGAAGACCGGCACCAGCATGGCCGCCGGCCAACCCGAGACGCCGTACACCGCGTCCTACCAATTCACTACCGACTGCTCCTCAGGCACCTGCGAAGCCAAATCGGTGGACGGACCGGCCCCCAAGGACAACGTCGCCCCGACGGTGTCGCTGCAGTGGACCGGCACCCAGTGGGAGAAGGCTCGGGACTGGCGTTGGGACTGCCTGATGCCGGACCGGACCATCATCTACGACCAAGCGCACACCGTGACCACCTACGTTCCCCAGCCCGACGGCTCACTGACCGGGTCCATCGCGACGACCATCGACGCCGGCGCGTGTAAGGGCACCGTCATCATCCCGGTGACCGCTCGCCCGGCCTAGCGCTCGCAGGCCGGGGGTTGCTTTCAGTCGTTCTGGACCTCGCTGGCGCGCCGTGCAACTCGGATTCCGGATCGCCGATCCGGTGGAATAGCCGCGGAGTCCGGCGGCGCTGTGCCGGGTGGCGTCCTGATGCCACCCGGCTCAGCCGCACCTACGCCTGAACGTCCGCCAGCAGCCGGTTGAACGTCTTGCTCGGCCGCATCACGGCCTCGGTCTTCCCCGGATCGGACTTGTAGTAGCCGCCGATGTCCACCGGCTTGCCCTGCACGGCCGCCAGTTCCTTGACGATCGCGTCCTCGTTCTCGGCCAGGGAGGCGGCCAGCGGCGCGAACTGCGCGGCCAGCTCGGCGTCCTCGGTCTGGGCGGCCAGCTCCTGGGCCCAGTACATCGCCAGGTAGAACTGGCTGCCGCGGTTGTCGAGCTCACCGGTCTTGCGCGACGGGCTCTTGTCGTCGTCGAGCAGCCGCCCGGTCGCCGCGTCCAGGGTTTGCGCCAGCACCTTGGCCCGGGGGTTGCCGGTTTTGATCCCGAGGTCCTCCAGGCTGACCGCCAGCGCCAGGAACTCGCCGAGGGAGTCCCACCGCAGGTGGTTCTCCTCCACCAGCTGCTTGACGTGCTTGGGAGCCGAGCCGCCGGCACCGGTCTCGTACATACCGCCGCCTGCCATTAGCGGCACGATCGACAGCATCTTGGCGCTGGTGCCCAGTTCCAGGATCGGGAACAGGTCGGTGAGGTAGTCGCGCAGGATGTTGCCGGTGGCCGAGATGGTGTCCAGGCCACGAACCAGGCGCTCCAGGGTCCAGCGCATGGCCCACACCTGCGACATGATCTTGATGTCGAGGCCCTCCGTGTCGTAATCCTTGAGGTAGGTGGTGACCTTCTTGCGCAGCTCGTTCTCGTGCGGGCGCTCGTCGTCGAGCCAGAACACCACCGGCATGCCGGATTGGCGGGCCCGGGTGACGGCCAGCTTGACCCAGTCCCGGATCGGGGCGTCCTTGACGATGCACAGGCGCCAGATGTCGCCGGCCTCGACGTTCTCCGAGAGCAGCACCTCACCGGTCTCGATGTCGACGATGTTGGCCACACCGTCCTCGGAGATCTCGAAGGTCTTGTCGTGGGAGCCGTACTCCTCGGCCTTCTGCGCCATCAGACCGACGTTGGGCACGGTGCCCATGGTGGTCGGGTCGAACTGGCCGTTGGTCTTACAGAAGTTGATCATCTCCTGGTAGATCCGGGAGAACGTCGACTCGGGGTTAACGGCCTTGGTGTCCTTGAGCTTGCCGTCGGCGCCGTACATCTTGCCGCCGGCGCGGATCATCGCCGGCATCGACGCGTCGACGATGACGTCGCTGGGCGAGTGGAAGTTGGAGATGCCGCGGGCGGAGTCGACCATGGCCAGCTCGGGGCGGTGCTCGTGGCAGGCGTGCAGGTCCTCGATGATCTCCTCGTGCAGCGACGCGGGCAGCGACTCGATCTTGCTGTACAGGTCGGACAGACCGTTGTTGACGTTGACGCCCAACTCGTCGAACAGCTTCTGGTGCTTGGCGAACGCGTCCTTGTAGAACACCTTGACCGCGTGACCGAAGACGATGGGGTGGCTCACCCGCATCATGGTCGCCTTGACGTGCAGGGAGAACATCACGCCGGTCTTGTAGGCGTCCTCCATCTGCTCCTCGTAGAACTCGCACAATGCCTTCTTGGACATGTACATGCTGTCGATGACGTCGCCCTCGTCCAGGTGCACCTTGGGCTTGAGCACGATGGTCTCGCCGCTCTTGGTGACCAGCTCCATCTTCGCGTCGACGTCGCGGTCCAGGGTCATCGACTTCTCACCGTGGTAGAAGTCGCCGTCGGTCATGTGCGCGACGTGGGTGCGCGACGCAGGAGACCACTTGCCCATGCTGTGCGGGTGCTTGCGGGCGTACTCCTTCACCGCGCGCGGCGCGCGACGATCCGAGTTGCCTTCCCGCAGAACGGGGTTCACCGCACTGCCGAGGCACTTGGTGTAGCGGCTGCGGACTTCCTTTTCCGCGTCAGTCTTGGGATCGTCGGGGAATTCCGGCAGCGCGTAGCCCTTGTCCTGCAGCTCCTTGATGGCCGCCTTGAGCTGGGGCACCGAGGCGCTGATGTTGGGCAGCTTGATGATGTTTGTGTCCGACAGCTGGGTCAGCCGGCCCAGTTCGGCGAGGTTGTCCGGGACCCGCTGCTCGTCGGTCAGGTAGTCGGGGAACTCGGCCAGGATGCGCGCGGCAACCGAAATATCGCTGGACCGCACATCGATACCGGCAGCCCCGGCGAAGGTGCGGATAACCGGCAGGAAGGCATAGGTCGCCAGCAGCGGCGCCTCGTCGGTCAGCGTGTAGATGATGGTCGGTTGCTCAGCGCTCATAGGTGTCTCCCGGCGTCTTGGTGGTCACATGCTTGTGGCATAGGTAACGGCGGCTATCAGTATTGTCCCGATCTCACAGCCGTGCGCGGCCGGGTCCGCAACACCGGGACGACGGCACCGACTCGCCGAGCAGTCCACCCCGCGCGACCACGTCGCCCCGGGTGCACCGGGCGCCGAAATTGCCGCAGGTGAGCAACTTCGGCGGGATTTAAGCTCGGATGCGTGGAACCCGATCGCCGCCCGTGGCTCGCCGTACGCAGTGGTGCCGAGTGGCATCACCTCGATCCCGACGGGCCCCTGGTCGCCGTCGGCCGCGACCCGGCCAGCCAGATCTGGCTCGGCTACGACTTCGTGTCCCGCACCCACCTGGAACTGTCCTTCGACGACGGCGACTGGGTCGCCACCGACCGAAGCAGCAAGGGCATCTTCGTCAACGGGGCCCGACGCGGTGTCGTCATCATCAACGACGGCACGGTGATCGCACTGGCACACCCGGACGGGCCGACGCTGCAGTTCGAGCTGGTCGGCGGTCCGCCGCAGGTGGTCGCTCCGGCATCACTGCCCGCCGCGCAGCCACCGCGCGAGCTGACCGAACCGGTGGCCATGCCGATCTCCGAACTCGGCCAGCTGCTGCGGCTGGCACTCAGCTCCATCGACGGACGCATCGCCACCCTGCCCGCACCGCAGAACCCGGAGTTCGCCGCGGCTGCGGCCCCGGTGCTCGCTGACCTGCGGGCGCTGCTGTCGGTGGCCGCGTCGGCGACCAAGACGACCACCGATGCCCCCGATCTGCTGGTGGCGGTCGCCGAGGCCTGGCGTCGTTACGACAAGCTGCTCGCCGGCAGCGGATAGAGGTAAGCGAAGCCGCAGCAGCGACGGCTGCGCGCTGTCGGCCAGGGATATCCCGGCGAACACAGCGCCGGGTGCAATTCACCCGAATGTCGGCGTCGGCCCGTACCCTCGGCAGCACCGCGGTCGCCAGGCCGTCGTGTGCTCCCGAGAAAGCGAGAAACACCGATGATCGATATCGACCTCGACGCCACCACCTCCGTCGTCGTCGTGCGCCCTTCCGGCCACTTCGAAAAATCGGACTTCGGGCAGCTCGCCGAGGTGGTCGACCCGCAGATCGAAGCGACCGGGGACCTGGCCGGCGTGATTATCGATGCCCCGACGTTCCCGGGCTGGGACGGGCTGGGTGCGCTGGTGAGCCATATCCGCTTCGTCCGCGACCACCAGAAGCACGTGAAGAAGATCGCCCTGGTGACCGGCTCGCCGCTCGGTGACGTCGCCGAGCACCTCGGCGCGCACTTCGTCTCCGCCGAGATCCGGCACTTCCCCGCCGGTGAGGTCGACGCCGCCCAGGCCTGGATCGCCGAAGGCACCTCCTAAGCCGTTCGGAGGCCGCGCGCTGCCGGGAATCGGGCGAACTCGGCGCGCGGGAACCGGAAAACACTGCATCAAGCACCCGGCTGCATGTGTTTGACTTTGCTGGTGCGTTATTCGATAGCCCTTCCCGCTCCCCTGGTTCCCTTCGCCGCTAGCGCCGCGGAGGTGCTGCGATGACACTGCAACCCGGATCCGTCGTCGCCGGCTACACCATCGAGCGCCAGATCGGCAGCGGTGGCATGGGCTCGGTGTTCCTGGCCCGGCATCCAACCCTGCCGCGCAGCGACGCCCTCAAGGTGCTCTCGGCGGAGTTCTCCCGCGACGAGCAGTTCCGCACCCGATTCATCCGCGAGGCGGATGTCGCGGCCACCCTGGACCACCCGAACATCGTGCGGGTCTACACGCGCGGGCAGACCGATGACGGCCAGTTGTGGATCGCCATGCAGTACGTCGAGGGCACCGACGCCGACGCCGCCCTGCGCGCCGGCACGATGACCCCGGCCCGGGCGATCCACGTCGTCACCGGGGTCGCCAAGGCGCTGGATTACGCGCACAGCCGCAATGTGCTGCACCGCGACGTCAAGCCGGCGAACTTCCTGCTGGCCGGTGAGCCCGGACCGCGCGAACGCGTGTTGCTGGCCGATTTCGGCATCGCCCGCGCGCTCGACGAGGCCAACCGCCTCACCGCCACCGGTTCGGTGATGGTGACCATCGCCTACGCCTCACCGGAGTCGATCGAGGGACGCGCCGTCGACTACCGCTCCGATCTGTACTCGCTGGGCTGCTCGCTGTACCGGCTGCTGACCGGACGTGCACCGTTCGCCACCGCGGGCTCGACCACCGAGGTGATGCTGGCCCACGTCAACACGCCTCCCCCGCGGGTCACCGAGGTGATGCCGAACCTGCCGCCGGCCATCGACGCCGTCGTCGCCCGCGCCATGGCCAAGGACCCGGCGCAGCGCTACGGCAGCGCCAGGGAACTGGCCGAGGCCGCCGCCGCCGCCTTCGGAATGACCGCCCCGACCGGGCCGACGGTATCGAGCCCGTACACCTCGGGACCCGCGCCCACCGCCGGCGCCCCGATGTCCACCCCCGTCCCGGCGTACGCCTCCAACAGCGGCCCCACCCCGGCGCCCCCCACCTCGCACAGCGCCGTGAAGAAGGCCGATCCGAAATCCGGCAAGCGCAAGTGGCTGATCGGTGCCGCACTGCTGGCGGTGATCGCACTGGTGGCCGGCGGGACCTGGTTCTGGACGGGTCGGAGGCCCGCACCGGCGCCGTATCCGTCGCAGACGTTCACCCACGCGTTCGGCAAGACGAAGGTGGCCGCGCGCCCGGACGCGGTGGCCGCCATGACTTTGCAGGACGCCGACACGGTGCTGTCCCTGGGTGTGCAGCCGGTGGCGCTGGTGGCCCCGGGCGGCACGGTGCCGAGCTGGCTCAACCCGCTGATCAAGGGATCCCCGACCGTGCTGGCCAACGCCGAGGTCAAGGGTCTGGAACCGGTGAAACCGGATCTGATCATCGACACCTCCGCCGACGAGTCCGCGTTCAAGGCGCTCTCGGAGAAGGCGCCGACGATCGCGGCGCCGAAGTCCCGCGCCCTGCAGTGGACCTCGACCGACGAGATCAGCTGGCTGGCAAAGGTTCTCGGCCAGCAGGCCGCCGGTGAAGCGCTGATCTCGAAGCTGGCGGTCAGCACGGCCAAGGCGCGCCGCGACCACGAGTTCGTCGGCAAGTCCATCTCCGTGGTGAATTTCTCTGCCGCCGGGTTGACCCTGCAACTGCCCAATTCACCGGCTGCCGGCTACCTGTCCCAACTGGGTTTCCGGTACAAGCTCGGCGGCTACCAGTTCGACAAGATTGAGGACGGCACCGACGCCAAGGTTGGCGTCACCGAGATGCCGATCCAATCCGCGGATGCCTACGGGCTCAAGAGCGACGTCGTACTCATCCTGCGTACGGACCCTGCCGCCAAGAACGGTGGCTTCGGCGGTCTGCCCAGTTCGTTCAGCTCACTGACCGGCACCTCGGTGATCGTCGATCAGCCGGACACGGTTTGGGCCTTGACGTCGGGCGGCCCAGCGGCCATCGGCTACCTGAACACCGCGCTCGTCGATCAATTGGCCAAGCAGATCAAATAAGGACAGGAATCGACGTGACGATTTCACGCACCCGCAGACTGGCAGGCTCGGTAGTCCTGCTCGGCATGCTGACCGGCTGCTCCCAGGTGTATCCGGGGTCGGCGCAGCGCGACCCCGGTCATGACGCGGATACCGTCAACCTCGCACTCTTGGACACCGGCAACTATCCGACGAAGCCGCGCGACCCGCTCGGCAACGCCGAGGACGCTGCGGCGGGTGCCGTACTTGAGGGGCACCGCCTAGCCGAGAACGTCGTCTTTCCCTTCGATGTCGACAAGACCCTGCTGAAGGTCGGGCGAATGGGCACCGGGGTGATGAGACGTCCGAAGGCCGTCGGCGCCTATCTGGAGAGCAGTGGGCTCGCCGCTGCCGTCGAACCCCACAACTACATCACCGGCTACGCGGCATCGGCCAACGACGCCCACGCGCCCGACTTCAACCAGAACCTGTACTTGCAGAACGCGGTGCTGGTATTCAAAACGGAGGCGGACGCCGCCGCCGCTGCGGCCGCAATGGCCGATGCATCCAACACCCGCACCTCGGCGATCGACAACAATGCACTGACCGTGACTGCGCTGACGATCCCGAACCACCCGGAAACGGTCGCACGTACCTGGTCACAGCACTTTGACCTGCTGAACAAGACCACCTACTCCGTCATCGCATTCACACCGCGCGGCCGGAACGTCCTTGTCCAGCGGGCCATCAGTCAGCAGGACACAGCAACCGCGACGGACCTGGCCACCAGGGCGCTCGATCAACAGCTGCCGCTGATCGACCGATTCACCCCCACCGCCCCAGATCAGCTCGTCAACCTGCCCAAGGATCCCAGCGGGCTCATCGCCCGGATGCTGCTGCCCGACGAGGACAACCGGACGGTCGAGAACGGCACTTACGGGCCGCACGGTGCGCTGGTGTTCCAGCCGGATCTCCTGGCCGCACCGGCGCTCTTCAACGAGCTCGGCATCGACCTGCTGATCGAGGAGGACGGGTTCCTTACCCGGGCCAAGGACGCCGCCAGCGCCGAGCGGTTTCTGGATTCGCTGGCCGGAACTCAAGCCAAATCCGGATGGGAAGACACCGATGGTGTCGCCGGCCTGCCTGCGGCGCGTTGCATGAGTAAGAAGCCCGATAGCGCCGATGGGGCCAGCCAGTATTGGTGTGCCATCCCTCAGGATCGTTTTGTCCTCGAAATGAACGCTGGTCAAGCGCTCGTGGCTCGACAGAAGCTGGCCGCCGGATATCTCATGCTGACTACGTCGTGAGAACCGCGCGTAGACTACGGGCCGCAGCAGTGTTGAGCGTGGTCGGGCTGGTGCTAATCGGCTGCGCCCGGGTACATTCCGGCTCTGCCGTACGCGCTGAGGGATACGATGTCGGCACCGTCTATCCGGCACTGTTGGACACCGGCAATTACCCGACGAAACCACGGGATCCGCTCGGGATCGCCGGAAACGCCGCTGCGGGCGCGCTCCTGGAGGCGCACCGCCTCGCCGACTACGTGGTCGTTCCCTTCCAAGTCGATTCGACACTGGTCCATGCGTCTGCCCCACAGGCCATCAACGACGAAAGGGCCCTGGCTCAAAACCTGGACAACCAGCACGCGCTTGAGCCGGTTCTCAATGGACATAGTTTCGTCGCCGGGTTCAATGCCCGCGCGGTCAATGGAGACGATCGCGATTGGGACCCGGAAAGCTGGAGCAATGACTGGGACGAGTCGCTCAGCAATGTCGTCGCGATCTTCGCCAGGCCCGCAGATGCCGCCGCGGCTGGCTCGGCGATCGCCGCGGCCGCCAACCCAGCCGTCAGTTTGATGAATGAACCCTACCCCACCAGTGCCATCGACATTCCGCGCTATCCCGGCACCCGCGCCTGGGTCCATGAGGAGCCGCGAGCCACCGAAGCTCCTTGGCAGGTCGTCCAAGCCTTCACCGCGCACGGGCCCTACGTGCTGGTACAACGAGCCCAGACTCCGAGCGCTGGTGCCGCGGCCGACCTGATCGCAGCCACTCTCGATCAGCAGATACCGCTCGTCGACGGCTTCACCCCCACCGCCCAGGATCAACTGGCGAACCTGCCGGTGGATCCCAGCGGACTGCAGGCACGCATGATCGCACCCAAAAAGGATGAGAGCACCACCACCAACGGGCAATACGGCAGGCACGGGGCACTGATATTCCAGACGCAACCCGTCGCCGCTCAGAAGGCCTTCGATGAACTAGGCATCGATCTCATGGTGTACCAGAACGGATTTCTGATCCGAGCCAAAGACGCCCCAAGTGCACGGGGCTATTTCGACATGGAGGTTGCCGATCAGGCTAAGCAGGGGTGGACGGCCATCGACGGCGTCCCCGGCCTACCGTCGGCCCGGTGCATGCGCAAAGACCCTCGGGGCCCGTACCAGACCGCCCAGTTCTGGTGCGCCGTCACCGTTGACCGTGTCGTGTTCGAGAATTCTTCCTCGAACGAAAACGACGTCAAACAGAAACTCGCTGCGGGCTACCTGATGCTGACCGCCCCATGACATCCGCAATCAGACTTCTACGCGTTACGTCCGAGGTGGCCGCGGTCGCCTCTTTGCTGACCGGATGTGCCCAGGTGTACTCCGGCGAGGCACAGCGCGCCGAGAACTACGACCCGGGCGTCGTGAATCCGGCACTGCTGGACACCGGCAACTACCCGACGCAGCCGCGTGGCCCGTTGGGGAAGGCCGGCAGCGCCGCCGCGGGCGCAATTCTCGAAGGACACCGGATGGCGGATCACGTCGTGATCCCCTTCCAGGTCGACCCCACTCGGATGAGTCAGGTGATTGTTAACTGCGCCGTTTTGAACACGCCCGAATCCGTCGGGCAAAGCCTGTTCACAAAGGGGCTGACGCCCGTCGTGGCCGCCCACAATTTTGTCACCGGGTTTGTGGCCGCCAACACCGGCACGCTGCAGAACGCGGTCCTGATGTTCGGGTCCGACAAGGATGCCGCGGGCGCGGCGGCCGCAATGACGACCGTGGTGAGTACCCAGACGTCATCGACCGACCATACGTCGATTGCCTTGGCTCCCACCGCTATTCCCGGCTACGCCGACACAGCCGCAGTCCGGTGGACGGTCCACTACGAATCCCTGAATTCGTCGGACACCTTGATGGTTGCCGTCACTGGACACGACCGTTACGTTCTCCTGCAGAGGCTGATCGTCGAGCAGGGCTCCGTGATCGACCCCGTGACGCTCGTCAGTAGGACATTGGACCAGCAACTCCCGCTGATCGACGGCTTCACGCCCACCTCGCCGGATCAGCTGGTGAACCTGCCGATGGACCCGAGCGGGCTGCAGACACGGATGATCACGCCCAAAAGGGATGAGCGTACGGCGTTCAACGGCAGCTTCGGGCCACACGCGGCCCTGCTGTTCCAACCGACCCGACCGGTTCCCGCACAGAAGATGTTCGACGAGGTGGGCGTCGATCTGCTGATCAACGAAGACGGCATCGCAACGCGAACGAAAGACGCGGCAAGCGCACAGAAATACCTCGACTGGGAAGCAGCCAGTCAAACGACCCATGGTTGGCAAGCCATCGACGGGGTCACGGCTCTGCCTGCGGCACGGTGCCAGCGCAAGGAACCCGAGTATTCGTCCGACACCGTCACCTTCTGGTGTGGCGTCGCCGTCGACCGCGTCGTCTTGGAAATCACTTCGTCGTATGAGAACGACGCCAAGCAGAAACTCGCAGCCGGCTATCTGATGTTGACGGCTCCATGAAACGCGCCCACCGGCTCTCCGCCATCCTGGTTTTGACGACGGTTGGGTCATTTCTGACCGGCTGCGCCCAGGTACATTCAGGCTCGGTGCAACGCGCCGACGGCTACGACGCAAACACCGTGAACCCGGCGCTGTTCGACACGGGCAACTACCCGACCAAGCCGAGGGCACCCATCGGCACGGCCGGCAGCGTCAACGTGGGACGGCTGGTCGAGGCCCACCGAGTTGCCGAAAACACCTTGCTGCCGTTCCAGGCCGATCCCACGCTCAACCACGCGGACCTCCCCTGGGTGATCGCGACCAATCGCGCACTGGCGGACTATCTCGGCAACGACGCCATTGCGACAGCGGTCGACAGCCACAATCTGATCGCGGGCTTTCAGACACGAGCGAAAGACAATGACGACAACACACAGACGACGAAGGAGTTGAGCAATACCGTCGTGATCTTCGGCTCCGCCACCGACGCAGCCGCCGCGCCCACGGCAATCACAGCCTCAGATCCCCCGATCGACAGCTACACGAAAAGCCCCTACCCCACCACCGCAATCACCATTCCCCGCCATCCCGAGAGCCGGGCGTGGGCTTACCAGGCGCGCCGCACCGATACCTCCTCGTGGCAGATCGTCGAGGCGTTCACCGCTCGGGGACCGTATCTCCTTGCGCAACAGGCGAAAGCGCAGAGCCCGGCGGCCGCTGCGGACCTGATCGCCGCCACGCTCGATCAGCAGGGCCCGTTGATCGATGGCTTCACGCCGACACCTCCGGATCAGTTGGCGAGTATCCCGCTGGATCCCAGTGGGTTGGAGGCCCGGATCCTGCTGCCTGCCAACAGGGACCGGACCGTCGAGAACGGGGTCTACGGACCGCATGGCGCGCTGGCGTTCTACTCCCGTCCCGACGAAATGCAGCGACGATTCACCGAAGCCGGGGTTGACCTCTATGGCCACGAACAGTCCAGCGTTCTGCGGACCCGTGACGCAAAGGCAGCCGGCACTTTACTCAACTTCACTGCAATGAACTATCAGCGTGCCGGCTATGAGGTGACAGCTGTCGTCAACGGGCTTCCCGGCGCACGCTGTTTGCGCCAACGGGAGGCATACCCGGGGGCATCGCGGACGATTCACTGTCTGGCACAGGCTGACCGATACGTCATCGACGTCCACGCACCCCAGGAAACCAATGCCAAGCAGATGGTCGCGGCCCAGTACCTGTTGCTGATGTCCACTTGACCTGCTGGAAACAATCGGGCCACCCAATCCAGACACTGGAATATGTTAGGGACGCCATGATACCCACCCGCGGACTTCTCACCGCCGCCATGACTTTGACTGCAACGGGTCTGCTGCTGAGCGGCTGCACCAAGGTGTACACCGGCTCGGCACAGCGCGACCCCGGGTTCGACCCGAACGCCGTCGTGCTGAACCTCCTGGACCCCGGCGACTTTTCGACCACACCGCGGGCTGCGCTAGGCGCGGCCGGCAGTTTTCAGGCGGGCCGCGAGGCGGAGGCCCGCCGCGTCGCCGACTACACCGTGCTGCCGTTTCAGGTGGACCCCACGCTGAACCACCCGAAGACCCCGTCCTCACTCAGGAACGAGAAGTCACTGGCCTTAGCGCTGGGCAACGAGGCCGTTACCACCGCCGCCGACGGCCACCGGTTCGTCTCCGGTTTCGAGGTCACCGCCACCGACAAAGACTTCGACTACACCGACGACCGCACGGAAACCTATGTCACCAACATCGTCGCCGTCTTCGCCGGCGCCGATGACGCGGCCGCGGCGGCACCCGGGATCATCGCCACCGCGCCGCTGCCGCCCATCGACGATTTCAGCCGGAAAACCTCCGCCGCCACCGCGACCACCATTCCGCGCTATCCGAACACCCGCGCCTGGGTCTACCAGGAGACTCCGACCGACAGAACGAGCACCCAGGTCGTGCAGGCGTTCACCGTGCGCGGCCCGTACCTGCTGGCCCAGATCGCCAAAACGCCGACGCCCGCGGCCTCGGCCGAGTTGGTCGCGGCCATCCTGGACCGGCAGGGCCCGCTGATCGACACCTTCGCACCCACCCCCTTCGACCAGTTGGCCGCGCTGCCCGTCGACCCGACCGGGCTGTGGGCACGCCTGCAGCTGCCCCAGGACAGCGAAAGCACGGGAATGGAGGGCGTCTACGGCGGACACGCCGCGGTGACGTTCTACGACCCGCCCGACGACTACCAGCGGATATTCACCGAGACCGGCCTGGACCTACTGGGGATCGGCGCGCCGTCAGTCCTGCGCACCAGAGACCCGGCTGCGGCCGCCGCGCTGCGCGACTTCCTGGTCGCGGACTACACGAAAAACGGGTACCAGCCGATCGAGAAGGTACCCGGGCTCCCCGGATCCCAGTGCCTGCAGGAGACCGCACCCTCGTCGTTCGGGCGGACGCACTGCCTGACGACCGTCGATCGGTACGTAATCGACGCCTGGGGTATGCAGGAGAACCGCACGAGGCAGCGGCTCGCCGCGCAGTACCTGATGCTCACCGCCCCGTGAGCCGCGGCACGCTCGGCCCAATATCCGGTCCGGCCCCCCTCGCGCAACCGCTAGGCTCAGCTCAACGCTGTTCTTGCCGACCAGGCATGTACCGATGTGCGAGGGAGTTGTGATGACCGAAAATCCGGGATTCGATCCGGCCGCGGGCCCCGTGCCTCCCGGCGCGCCGGCGGAGCCGACCGGTGACGAGCACAAGACCCAGGTCATTCCACCCCTGGCCAGCCTTGGTATCAATCCGAATCAGCTCGGTCACGCTGATCCCACCCAGGTGGCTCCGGCCGGCGCAGTTCTCCCGGAGGCGGGACATTTGACGCCGACGACGGACTACCCCGCCGCCCCGGGTGGCTATGTTCCCGGCTATCCGCCGCCCGGAACTCCGACCGGAGCCTACGTACCGAGCGTTCCGGTCCCCGGCGGTGTTCAGCTGCCGCCACCCCCGGCCCACCCTGGCCCCGCCGAGGATCCCGGTGCGGCAACGCCCAAGCGTGGGAAGGCCAAGGTTCTCGCTGTGGTGGGCACCGTTCTCGTCGTCGCCGCGGCCGCCATCGCGATCACTGGCTTCTGGAAGCCGGGCTTCTTCTGGGTCAAACAGCTCGACGTCGCCGCGGTGCAGACCGGCGTCGAGCAGGTTCTCACTGCCTCCGCCTCCGACAATGGCTACGACGCCAAGAACGTCACCGATGTGGTCTGCAACGACGGCAAGAACCCGACGTTCAAGCAACACAGCTTCGACTGCAAGGTCAAGATCAGCGGCACCGAACGCACCGTTGCCGTCACCATCCTCGACGACAACGGCAAGTTCGGCGTGGGCGCGCCGAAGTAGTGAATCCCGTCGGGTCTGTCATCGCCGGTTACCGCGTGCAGCGGGTGGTCGGCTCGGGTGGGATGGGCACCGTCTACGCGGTGCGCGATCCGCAGCTGCCCCGGACCGACGCCCTGAAGGTACTGTCCGCGGAGCTGTCGGCCGATCCGCAGTTCCGCGGGCGGTTCATGCGCGAGGCCGACATCGCGGCCATGCTGGACCACCCGAACATCGTCTCGGTCTACGACCGGGGCGAGACCGACGGCAAACTGTGGATCGCCATGCAGTTCGTCGACGGCACCGACGCCGACGCCGCGCTGCAGGCCGGCACGATGACCGCGCACCGTGCGCTGCACATCGTCTCCGCGGTGGCCGACGCCCTCGATTACGCGCACGGGCGTAATATGATTCACCGCGACGTCAAGCCGGCCAACTTCATGCTGACCGGCCCTATCGGTCCCGACGAGCGCGTGTTGCTCGGTGACTTCGGTATCGCCCGGGCCCTCGACGACGCGATGCACCACACCGCCACCGGGTCGATCGTGGCGACCATGCCGTATGCCAGCCCGGAGGCCATCAACGGCACCGCCGTCGACGGCCGGGCCGACCAGTATTCACTGGCCTGCTCGCTGGTGCGGCTGCTCACCGGCAAGCTCCCGTTCGGTGCGGCGACCGGTGTGGCCGCGGTGATGATGGCGCACCTGACCCAGCCGCCGCCGCGGGTCAGCGAGCTGGCCCCGTGGCTACCGCCGGCCCTCGACGACGTCATCGCCAAGGCGATGGCCAAGGAACCCGGGGACCGCTGGCCGAGTTGCCGGGCATTCGTCGACGCGGCGATGGCGGCGTTCACTGGCGCGGTCGATATCGGTTCGGCGCCAACCACTCTGCTGTCGCGTGCCGGTTTGGGCGCAACATCGAACAAGAGCCACCGAGTCAAGTTGTTGGCTGCACTCGGTGGCGTGGTCATCATCGTCGGTGCTACCGCGACCGTGCTGCTCAGCGGATCCGACGACCACCCCCCGGGGTCCGTGCCCCACACTGCAACGCCACAGTCATCGGCGGTGCCACTGGCAGTCGAAGCCGACCTGCCGAAGCTGCTGCTGCAAACCGACCAGTTGAACGCGATCATGGCGGATCAGTTGGTAGGCAAGGAACCGAGCACTGACGCCTACAACGACGACTCCATAACATACTTAAAATGCCCAGTCGGGGCCGTATTTCCGTTGCAGCGTAAGCAGTACGCGGACACCGGCTACAAGGCCATGTACTCGAGGGTGCTGTCCGGTCCCAACGCAGAGGTGGCGGAAGGCGTCGTCGCGTTCGACTCTGCCGACCTCGCGCAGACCTTCGTCGCCCGGCAGAGCCAGCTGTGGCAGCAGTGCAACGGAGACATCACGATCTACCCGACTGCTGACGACGCCGGCGGCAAGCGGACTTGGACACCGGGCAGAGTGCAGAGCAATGACGGCATCCTGTCGCTCAAGCGCTCGCTCAGCGAGGGAAATCGGGGGTGCGAGCATGCGCTCACTGTCAGCAACAACATTGTCATCGATGTGCTGGCGTGCCGAACGGACCTGTCCGGGACGCCGGCCAGCACCATCGCCACGCAGATCAGAACCAAGATTCCGCACGCATGAGGGGGCGCACATGTCAATCAGTTTCCGGTCTGCGCTGGCGCTGACCGCGTCGGCTGCACTGCTGCTCACCGGTTGCGCACAGATATCGGCCGGGGAGGCGCAGCGCGATCCCGGCTACAACCCGGACGAGGTCAACATTGCACTGCTCGATACGGGTAACTACCCGACCACGCCGGCTGCACCGCTGGGCAATGCCGACAATCCCCAACGGGGCCGCGTCATCGAGGCCCGCCGGATGTATGAGAACGCCATCTTCCCGTTTCAGGTCGACCCGGCGCTGGCCAACCTCCAGCCGCGGTACACCCGCCCCTTTACGAACGCCAAAAACGCCGCATTGGCTCTGGAGAACAAAGCTCTCGAAGGGCCTATAAACGACCACAACTGGGTTGCGGGTCTGTCGATCACCGGCAACGACGACAAGAAGCCGGTCTACGACCGCTACCTGCAGAACGCCGTCCTACTTTTCAACACACCCGCCGATGCCACCGCCGCGGCAACCCAGATGGCCGAAGCTTCCAACAACAAGGAAGATCCATTCAGTCGCACACCGTATTCGGTTTCCCCGCAGTCAATTCCGCGATATTCGGACGCATCCGCACGCACCTACACGGTAGCCATCACCGGGGACAACCCGACGACGAGCTATCACGTGGTCTCCTACCTAGCCCACGGACCCTATGTGCTCTCCCAGGACGTTGTCACCAAAACCAGCGTGGACGCCTCCGCCGAACTGGTTGCCAAGACGCTCGATCAGCAGATCCCTCTGATCGACGCGTACAAGCCAACTTTCGCCGACGGCCTGGCGGCTCTGCCTCGCGATCCCACCGGGCTTCTGGCCCGGATGCGATTTCCCGACGACAAGAATGCCGTCGTACAGAACGGCGCGTACGGTCCGCACGGCGCACTGATCTTCCAGACCGACCAGGCTTGGGCGCAACAGCTGTTTACCGAGACGGGCGTCGACTTCTACGCCGATCTGGATGATTCGCTGATCCGCGCACGCGACAACGCGGGCGCCACAAAGGTGCTGGACACGTACTTCTCACGGATGGGCGGAGCCGGCTGGAACGAGGTCGACGGAGTGCACGGTTTACCTCCCGCTCGCTGCATGCAGCAGACAGCCGGCGACGCCGACCAGAGAGTCAATACCTGGTGCATGCTGGTGCACGACAACATCGTGCTGCAGGCGATGTCCAACCAGGACCTCGATGCCCGCCAACGCCTATCGGCCGACTACCTGATGCTCACCGCCGAGTAGCGGCGCCGGTGTGACTACACCGGGGTGAACGTCAGGTAGAGGTCCGAGAGCCCGCGCATGATGAACGTCGGGTCGTAGGTGTAGTGCCGGTCCTCGGCGGAGCCGTGCCGGGTCTCGTCGATGCGGATATCGGCCATCCGGTCCAGGATCCGGTTCATCGAGATCCGGCCCTCGGCCCGCGCCAGCGGCGCACCGGGGCAGGAGTGTGCGCCGCGTCCGAACGCGATGTGCTCACGCACATTCGGCCGATCCATCCGGAACTCCCCGGGCTCCTCGAACTTCTCGGGGTCGCGGTTGCTGGCACCGGGCAGCAGCATGATCGTCGTTCCGGCGGCGATCGGGCATTCGCCGACGCTGGTCGTCTCGGCGGCGAACCGGAAGTGGCTCTTGACCGGGCTTTCCAGCCGCAGCGTCTCCTCCAGGAACACCGGGATCCGGCTGCGGTCGGCGCGGATGGCGGCCTGCACGTCGGGTCGCTCACCGAGCACCCGCATCGCCGCGCTGAGCAGCTTGGTGGTGGTTTCCTGGCCGGCGGCGAACAGGAACGTCGCGAGCTTGACCACCTCGTCGACCGCCGGTTCGGAGCCGTCGGGATAGCGCGCCTCAGCCAGCTCGGTCAGCACGTCACCGCGGGGCTGTTCGCGGCGCTCGGTGATGTACTCGGTGAACTTGTCGTCCAGCCACACCAGCGGGTTGTGCGCGAGCTCGGAGTCCAGCTCCCCCACCAGCTGATCGGCGAGCACCGCGCGGAACTCCTGGTGGTCGGATTCGGGAACCCCGAGCAGATCGGCGATCACCAGCATGGAGAACGGTTTTGCGTAGTCCGCCATGAACTCGCAACTGCCCTTGGCGACGAACGAGTCGAGCTGCTGATCGGCGAGGCGCCACATGAACTCCTCGTTCTCCGAAAGCCGCTTCGGGGTGATCAGCCGGGACAGCAGTCCGCGAGTGCGGGTGTGGTCGTCGCCGTCCATGGTGACGACGTGCTCGGCCATCGGAATCTGGTCGCGGTGCGCGGCGATCAGGTCGCGGACGTCGTCGCCGGTCGCGGTGAACGGCATCGGCGCGAACGGGCCGACTACGGCGTTGCACGACGAGAATGCGGAATCCTTATACGCCGACAACGCTTCCGGATACCCGGTGATCACGACGCTGCCGCCGGGCCCGTCGGGCAGCACCGGGCAACGCCGGCGCAGGGAGTCGAAATACGGGTACGGGTCCGGGATCAGGCTCGGGTCGGTGAAAAAGTCCACATCGGCGAACTCGTCCGATTTGGTTGCCTCGGTGATATCCGTCATTGCGTCTCCCGTCATACCGGCACCGCGAGCGCCACCTGCGCTCCGGTGAGATCCATTACTGCGTCGATGTTTTCGGCGATGTCCTCGGCGCTCAGATCGGGCTTGTCCAGACCGGTCGAGTGCACGATGGCGATCCGGGCCACTCCGCCCAGACCGATCCGCAGCATCTCGCCGCTGATCGAGCAGCTCGGGTGGGCCAGGTACACCGCGGCCGGTGCGCACAGCTGCGGCGGCATGCTCGCGTTGATCTGGTCCATCACCTCCTGCGGCACCCCCATGTCCGCGGCGAGCTTGTCCGAGTGCGACCCGGACATCCGGGTGTGGGCCCGTGGCACCACGGCGTTCACCGCGATCCCGTGCGGGTACCCTTCGGTGGCGAGATTGCGGGTCAGGCCCAGCACCGCGCCCTTGGCCGAGCCGTAGCTCGACAACTCCGCGATGCCGCCGAACATGGCCTCGGAGACGGTGTTGACCACCCGGCCGTAGCCGAGGTCGACGAAATGCGGCCAGACCGCGCGGGTCAGGTACAGGGTGCCGAAGTAGTGCACGTCCAGCATCGTTCGGTACTGGTCGATGGACAGTTCGGTGAACGGCCCCGGGTCGTGGATCCCGGCGTTGTTGATCACCGCGTCGATCCGGCCGAATCGGGTGAGCGCGGTCTCGATGATCCCGCCGGCCGCCGCCTCGTCGGTCACCGATGCCACGCAGGCCACCGCCGAACCGCCGGCCTCGGTGATCTCGTCGACGACCTGGCGCGCCGGGTCCGCGGACCCGCCGGAGCCATCGATACCGCTGCCGTTGTCGGCGACCACCACCGACGCCCCGCGGGCGGCCAGTTCCAGTGCGTAGCAACGGCCGATCCCCCGGCCGGCACCGGTCACCACCACGACCCGTTCGTTGAACAGGAGGGGCTCACTCATACGTCGAACCGCACCGGCAGCGTGGTCGGTGAGCGGAACACCTGGCCGCGGATGTGCGGGTCGGAGTCGCCGGGATCCAGGCGCAGGTTCGGCAGCCGGTCGAACAGCAGGTTGGCGGCGGTGCGCATCTCCAGCCGGGCCAGGTGCATGCCGAGACAGACGTGCGCGCCGTAGCCCCAGGACACCAACGCGCCCTTGGCTTCCCGGAAGATGTCGAACCGGTCCGGATCGGGATAGCGGTCCTCCTGCCGGTTGGCCGCCCCCAGCATCGGCATCACCGAGGAGCCGGCCGGGATGGGCACCCCGCCGAGTTCGGTGTCGCAGGTGGCCACCCGGGTGATGGTCAGCAGCGGCGCGTCCCACCGCACGGCCTCCTCGATGGCCTGCGCGAGCAGGGTGCGGTCGTTGCGCACCGCGTCGAGCTGCTCGGGGTTGCTCAGCAGGGCGAACATCAGGTTGCCGAAGGCCCGGTAGGTGGTTTCGATGCCGGCCGGCAGCAGCAGCCGCAGGAACGAGTAGATCTCGTCGTCGGAGAGCTTTTCGCCGTCGATCTCGGCCTCGGCCAGGCTGCTGATCAGGTCCTCGCGCGGCTCGGCGCGCCGCGCCGCCAGGATCGGGGCGAAGTACTGCTCCAGCGCCACGGACGCGGCCTTGCCCCGCTCGGGGTTCATGGTGAAGCTCAGCAGCGAGATGGACCAGCGCTGGAACTGGGGGAAGTCCTCTTCGGGCAGGCCGAGAATGCCGGAGATGATCCGGGTCGGGTACGGGAAGTTGAACTCCTTGACCAGGTCGGCAGTGCCGCGGCCGGCGAACGCGTCGATGAGGTCGTTGCCGACCCGGGCGACCAGCCCGGTTTCCCAGCGCGCCAGGGTCTTCTGACTGAATGCCTTGGCCACCAGGGCGCGGTGACGGCCGTGTTCGGGTTCGTCCATGCCGAGCATGACGTGCTGGCCCAGTACGTCACCGAAGGCGCTGATCACGATGGCCGAGGAGAACGTCTCGTTGTCCCGGAGCATGGTGGTGATGTCCTCGTGCCGGTACACGATGAAGACGGGCTTGCCTTCCTCGCCGGGCATTCCGGACATGTCGATCCGCTGGATCGGGTTCTCCCGGCGCATCCGGGCCAGTTCGGTGTACGGGTCCCGGACATTGCCCGAGACCACGTCGTCGAAGGCGCCGAAGTCCTCCAGGTCGTCGAAGAGCTGCACGAAAGTTTCCTCTCTCAATTCGCCGGGTAGGCAACCGATTTGATCTCGGTGTACTGGTCGAACCCGGCGGTTCCGTTCTGTCGGCCGACGCCGCTGGCCTTGTAGCCGCCGAACGGGGTGTCGGCGCCGTAGCCGGCGGTACCGTTGATGCCGATGAAGCCGGCGCGCAGCCGCGATGCCACCGCCAGCGCGTGTTCGACGCTGCCGGCCATCACGTTGCCCGCCAGCCCGTAGCGGCTGTCGTTGGCGATGCGGACGGCGTCGTCCTCGTCGTCGAATCCGATGACCACCAGCACCGGTCCGAAGATCTCGTCCTGGGCGATCGTCATCGAGTTGTCGACGTCGGTGAAAAGCGTGGGGCGCACATAGAATCCGGTCTCCAGGCCGTCGGGCACCTCGGGGCCCCCGACGCTCAGCGTGGCGCCCTCGGCGATGCCGGCGTTGATGTAGCCGCGGATCCGGTCGCGCTGGCGGGCGTTGATCACCGGGCCGCAGAGGGTGCCGGCGTCCTGCGGGTCGCCCGGGGCGACGCCGGAGTAGATCCCGGTCAGGATCTCCACGCCTTCGGCGTAGCGGGACCGGGGCAGCAGCAGCCGGGTGGGGTTGGCGCAGCCCTGTCCGGCGTGCATGCACGGTGCGATGCCCATCATGCAGCCGAGTGCGAAGTCGGCGTCCTCCAGAACGATGGTGGCCGATTTGCCGCCCAGTTCCAGGAACAGCCGCTTCATGGTGGCGGCGCCCTTCTCCATGATCCGCTGGCCCACCGCCGTCGAGCCGGTGAACGAGATCATGTCGACCTTGGGCGAGATCACCAGCTCCTCGCCGACCAGGTGGTCGGACGCGGTCACCACGTTGACCACACCGGCAGGGATGTCGGTCTTCTCGGCGATCAGCCGGCCGATTCGGGTGGCGTTGAACGGGGTGTCCGGGGCGGGTTTGAGCACCACGGTGTTGCCGGTCGCCAGGGCCTGGCCGAGCTTGTGGATGGTCACCTCGAACGGGAAGTTCCACGGCACGATGGCGCCCACCACGCCGACCGGCTCGCGCCAGACGCGGCGGCGGGTGTTCATCCCGGTCACCGACACCAGCGCATCGCCCAGGTCGGTGTCCCAGGCGTAGCCGTCGATGAGTTCGGCCGGATAGGTCAGGCCGTCCGACAGCGGGGCGTCGAGCTGGGGGCCGTGGGTGATCGCGCGCGGGCAGCCGGCCTCGGCGATCAGTTCCTCGCGCAGGTCCTCCTTCTCGGCTTCCAGGGCCTCCTGCAGCTGGAGCAGGCAACGCTGCCGGAACTTGCGGTCGACCGACCACCCGGTCTCGTCGAAGGCCCGTCGCGCGGCATCGATGGCCCGCTGCATATCGGCGGCCGAGGCGTCGGAAACCTCGCCGATGACGGTCTCGGTGGCCGGGTTGATGTTGGCGAACATCCCGGCCTGGCCCTCGATGAGCTTGCCGTCGATCAGCATTCGGGATTCGTGCATGGTTCAGGCCTCCGCGGGGGTACGAGGTGTGGAGCTAGTGGGAGTGGTAGGTCTCAGGGCACCCCGCCGCGGGATGCCGAGCATGGTGCGGATCATCTGGTGCATGGCGGCCGACGGCAGTACGCGGTTGATCACCAACAGCATTCGGGCGTCGGGCCCGACGGGTCGCCGTGCATACGGCGCGTCGTCGTCGAGGGCCTTGGCCAGTCCGGCTGCGAACTTCGACGCCGGACGGGCCATCTTCATGGCGAGCCGGCCGCGGCGGTCCATCCCGGAGTGCAGCCGGGCGTACGGCCCGTCGAAGTCGCGCTGGTCCTGGGTTCCGGCGTCGGTGATGATGTCGGTGTCGTAGGTGCCGGTGATCAGCACCGTCACCCCGATGCCGAACGGCGCGACCTCGGCGGCCAGGGATTCACCCCAGCGTTCCAGTGCGCCCTTGGCCGACGAATAGGCCGCCGTCGCGGGCATCCCGCGCACTCCCCCGGCGCTGGAGACCAGCACGATCCGTCCGCTGCCCGCCTCCCGCATGGCGGGCAGCAGGGCGGTGGTCAGTCGCAGCGGGCCGAACAGTGTGGTCGCAAACATCTGCTCCCACAGCTCCGGCGGGGTCTCCTCCACCATGCCGGCGGCCGAGATTCCGGCGTTGTGCACCAGGGCATCCGGGGCGCCGACGGTCTCCAGGATCTGCGCGGCGGCCGCGTCGATGGATGCCGGCTCGGTCAGGTCGAGGCTCACCGCCAGCAGCCGGGGATCCTCCGGGCCGGCGCCGGTGACCTCGCGCAACCGGGCCAGTCCGGCCTCGGTGGACCGCATGGCGGCCACCACTCGCCAGCCCTGCCGGTACAGCTCGATCGCCGACGCCAGGCCGAGACCCCGCGACGCGCCGGTGATGACGGCGGTGCGCGGTGCGCTCACTGGCCGGGTCCGCATCGCCCGGGGCCGGTCGGCAACTCGGTGCGGTCCAGGCCGCCCGGCTCGGCACTGGCCCAGGTCGACCACTTACCCACCGAGAACGGTCCCGGTTGCCCGTTGACCTGGTAGAAGCCCTGCGGGTCATAGACTTTCGCCTCGGGATAGGGCCACGGGCAGGCCACCGAGGTGGAGACCCGGCTGACCTTCAGCAGCCAGAACCCACCGCCGTAGGCGAAGTAGGCGACGTTGATGAACACGAACATCACGATGAACATGCCCAAGAACGGACGCTTCGGGAAGATGCGCGCCTTCTGGGCGAGTTTCTCCGCGACGGTCTTGCCGGTGTCGTCGCGGTAGACCAGGATGCCGGCCGGGATCATCACCCAGGTGACCATGATCGATTCCCAGATCAGCGGGAACTGGAAGGTGTCACCGGCGAAGATCGACCCCCACGGCGGCACCTGAGAGTAGATGTACATCCCGGTGCGGACCAGGGTGATCTCCAGCATGGCGTCGAAGATGAAGCCGATGACCAGGATCAGGCCGGCCATGCTCCACAGCGGGTGCCGCCAGACGAAGGAGTCGACGGGCTTGCGGGCCTGGATCTTTCGCAGAATCCAGACGGCCGGGAAGTACGGACCGAAGTAGAACAGCACGTAGCCGAAGACCAGGAACGGCTCGACCGTCGGCGATATGGACACCAGCGGCCAGTCCTCGGGCCAGTGCCACAGGTCCGGGTTGTACACCGCGAACGGTGACCAGTTCATGATCGGGTCCTGCCACACGATGAACGTCGTGATCAGGGCCATCATCAGCAGCGGGCTGCGCGGGTTTCGCCGCCAGGCGATCAGCAGCACGATGATGATGATGGTGCAGGCGATGATGGTGAAGATCTCCAGCACCGTCACCCAGTGGTCGAAGCCGAAGATCGGCTTCACCGGTCGCGGGTTGCCCTCCACGTTGGGGTTGCGGATGCGGTCGGATTGCGGGCCGGTACGGGCGTTGTGGGCGACCAGGGAGACGATCACCACCGCGAAGATCAGCCAGAAGAACGGCCACAGTGATCGTTTGGGTGCAGATTGTTTGGCGACCTCGTCGCCGGACCCGGTGGCCGGCTCGTGTTCCTGAATCGTCATCGGGCGTCCTCTCCGAAGCGGTCGACGAGATGGGAGTTGACGCCGTCGGGGTCCAGCCGCCGGGCGACCAGGTACCCGGCGCCCATCCAGGCCCGCCGGGTCCAGTTGCCGAACGAGACCCGGGTGCCGGGCGCACCGGCGGCCGCCGGGACCATCTTGACCCGCTCGAGGGCCTCCTTGAGCCCGCGGGGGCTCAGCGGGCGGGCGTCGGTGATGGCCCGCAGCAGGGTGTTGGCGACGTCGTGGTTGACCATCGGGACGCAGTACTGCGGCCGGCGGCCGAAGCGCTGCTCGAACCGGTCCAGGTAGCGCTGCCCGACGGCGTTGGCCTCGTCGTACTGGTCCACTCCGGTCCAGCCCAGGAACGCGTTCCACATGATCGGGTTGATCCAGGCGTTCTGGAATGCGGTGGAGGTGAACCGGGGCGGATCCCAGCCCAGCTCGGCCAGCACCGGGTTGACGAAGACGATGCCGAACCCGAAACCGCAGTGCACCAGCGCATCCGGAGCCGCCGCGTGCAACCGGTGCACGGCCGCGCCGACGTCCTGGGCGGTCTGGGCCACCTCGGCCTCGGCGACGATGGTGATCCCGGACCGAGCCGCGGCCGCCCGGAAGTGCTGCAGATAACTGCGGCCCACCAAGGACTGCTCGACGATCACCCCGACGGTGCGGTGCCCGCCCTTGACCAGCAGGTCGGCCCAGAAGATCGGCTCATCGGTCAGCGATCCCTGGGGGAAGGAGAAAGTCCATTCGCCCAGCCAGTCGTCGCTGCCGGTGACGCTCAGCGCCGGGACCTTGAACCGTTCCTCGATGGCCTCGCGGGTCGGCACGCAGTTGTCGGTGATGTGCGGTCCGAAGACGGCCAGGCAGCCCTCGTCGACCAGGTCGCCGTACGCATCGATCACGGCCTTCACCGACCCCTTGGGCAGTCCCTCGACCTCGCGGTAGACGATCTCCACCGGGCGGTCGATGAGCCCCTGCTCGCGGGCTTCGCCGAAGATCAGCTCGAACGGCAGGGAGAGATCGTCGCGCATGTGCTGCGGATAGGAATCCGGCAGCCGGAAGTCCATCAGGTAGCCGATTTTGATTGGTTCAGCGGCGCTTTCGTAGGACATTGAACCTTCCGTGCGGTGTCGGGCGGCGGTGCGACGCTCCGCCGAGGGTACAACCTAATATTTGTTCCATACGGTAAACCGCGGGCCGGCCGCGGTCAATCACCTGCGGGCAAATAGGTGTCGATGATTTCGACGAGACCCCGGGTGACCACGGGGTCGTCGGTCAGCGGACCGGCGACGGCGGCCCGGGCGGCCTCGCGTGGGCTCAGCCCCTCGCGGATCAGCCGGCCCGCGGTGATCAGCACCCGGGTCGAGGCCACCTCGCGCAGTCCCCCGGTCTCCAGCCGTCGGATCGCCTGACCCAGACGCACCAGGTCCGCGGCCGCGGCGCGATCCAGCCCGGTCTCCGCCACGACGATGGACTCCTCGACCTCCGGTGCCGGATAGCCGAACTCGATCGCGACCATCCGCTGGCGGGTGGAGTCCTTGAGGTCCTTGAGCACGCTCTGGTAGCCGGGGTTGTACGAGGTCACCAACCCGAATCCGGGCGCGGCGTCCAGCACGATGCCCAGCCGCTCCACCGGCAGCTGGCGGCGGTGGTCGGCCAGCGGGTGCAGCACCACGGTGGTGTCCTGGCGGGCCTCCACCACCTCGTCGAGGTAGCAGATCGCGCCCTCGCGCACCGCGCGGGTCAGCGGGCCGTCGACCCATTCGGTCTGCCCGCCGCGCAGCAGGAAGCGGCCGACCAGGTCGGCGGTGGTCAGATCGTCGTGGCAGGACACCGTGATCAGCGGCCGGCCCAGATCGTGGGCCATGGCCTCGATGAAGCGCGTCTTGCCGCACCCGGTCGGGCCCTTCAACACGATCGACAGTCCCTGGTGGTAGGCGGCCTTGAAGACCTGTTCCTCATTGCCCACCGATTGGTAGAACGGTCGTGCGGGGCTCAGCGTCGCGGTCATGGTGATCCTTTCATCGAAGGCTGAGTCGGTTGTTCGGTCGGCGCCGCGGTGGCGCCGGGAAGTCTCAGGAGACCTTGCGCCGGGTGTCCGCCGAGCGCAGCGCGGCCTTGAACAGCGGCCCGACGACGCCGGCCAGTTCTGCCGGCTTGGCGATCGCGGAGTGCGCGGCACTGCCGAACACCCGTTGCAGATCCTCGTGCTCGGTGTCGGCGCCGACGGTCAGGCACAGGCAGCCGATGCCCTGGCGGCGGGCTTCGCCGAGGGCCCGGCGCGCATCGGCGGCCCCGTAGCCCCGCTCGTAGCCGTGGTCGTAGGCCAGTCCGTCGGAGATGACGACCAGCAGCCGGTGCGAGGTGGCGCCCCGATCGGCGATGATGGCCGCGCCGTGCCGGATGGCGGCGCCAAGCCGGGAGTAGGCGCCCGGCTGCAGCGCGGCCAGCCGGCGCAGGGACAGGGTGTCCATCCGCTCGTCGAACCGCTTGACCGGGATCATGTTCACCGCCGTGCGGCCCTGCGAGTTGTAGCCGTACAGCGCCACCCGGTCGCCGAGTTCGCCGAGTGCGACGGTCAGCGTCGCCGCGGTCAAGACCTGCTGTTCGTGCACGGTCTGGCCGAGCGTGCCGGCCTCCCCGGCCGAGCCGGACACGTCCAGCAGCACCAGCACCGCGAGGTCGCGCCGACGCGGCAGGTTGTCGAGGTAGACGCGTTCGTCGGGCACCGATCCGGCGGCCAGGTCGACGCGGGCGTCGACCACGGCGTCGATGTCGATATCGTCGCCGACCGGTTGCCGGTGGCAGCGGTCGCGGGTGATGCCGAGCCTGGTCAACGGGCGGCGCAGTGCGTGCCGCTCCGGGACCACCAGGTCCTGGTCGCCGTCGGGTGGGTCGGATTCGGTGACGGTGCACCAGTCCGGCCGGTAGCGGTGTGCCTTGGCGTCCCACTCCGGGTAGACCCAGCCCTCGGCGGCCGCCTCCTGGGCGGAGTCCTCGGGCAGCGCGCCGGCGGTGGAAAACACCCCGGTGCCGGCCCGGGAGTTGCGCGACGACCGGTGGGTGGCACTGTCGGCCCCCGGGCTGCCGCCGCTGCCGAGCTGGCGGGCCGCCCCGAGCAGCTTCTGCAGCAGTTTCCCGATCGGGCCGCCGCCGCCGACCGGGCTGGAGAACGGGTCGGTGATATCGGACGGTTCCTCGTCCTCGGCGTCGAGTTCGTGCAGCTCGGAGGGTTTGTTGTGCCGCGGCCGGTGCCCGGCCGCACCGGGCTCGGCGGCCTCGGCGATGCCGCCGGCCAGCAGCTTCTTGGCCCGCAGCACACCAAAGTGCGACGGCGGGTCGGGGACGTCGGCGGAGCTTCGGGCCAGCTCGAGGGAATGCGCGGCATCGGTGGCGACCAGCCCGGAGTCGGTGCGCAGCAGCGGGTGCAGCGCGGGCGGCAGCACCTCGTTGACCCGCAGCGCCCGGTCCCCCTCGATGCTGAGGTACCGGCGGGCCAGGCCGTTGCGCCGGCCGATCCGGCGCAGCAGCTCGGGCTCCAGGCTGCCGGCGGCGATCAGGCTGGCCTGTGTAGCCACCGTGCGCAGCCGCTCCTCGGCGTCGGCGCTCGGGTCGAGGTGGATGCGGACGCCGTCGGTCCACGCCGGTTCCCCGGGTGCCAGATCGGCGATCTTGACCTCACGGCCGGCAATCGCGCACGCCAACAGCTCGAACTGATGTCCGTCGTCGGGGTCGCTCTCCGCGGTGTGCACCGGTCGGTGCCTCCTCACTCGGTCGCCGTTGACCAAATATCTGTTCCACCGTAGAGTCTGCCTTGCGGGCCGTCAATTGTTTCGCCGAACATTCGTGAAACACCAAGGGAGGAAGCATGATCGACCTCTCGGGGCAAGTCGTGGCGGTGACCGGCGCGGGCCGCGGCCTGGGCCGGCTCTACGCGCTGGATCTCGCCGGCCGGGGTGCGTCGGTGGTGGTCAACGACCTCGGCTCGGCGATGAGCGGCGACGGCGTCGACTCCGGTGTCGCGGGCGCGGTGGTCGCCGAAATCCGGGCCGCCGGCGGCGTCGCGGTGGTCTCCACCGACTCCGTGGCCTCATCCGAGGGTGCGGCCGCCATCGTGGCCACCGCGGTCGACAACTTCGGCCGGCTCGACGCGGTGATCAGCAACGCCGGCATCTTCGGCAGCGTCGCGTTCGACGAGCTGACCCCGCAGCAATGGCGGCGCATGTTGGAGGTGCACCTCGACGGTGGGTTCTACCTCAGTCAGGCCGCCTACCGGGTGATGAAGCCCCAGGGGTACGGCCGGATCGTGTTCGTCTCGTCGTCGGCCGGCCTGTTCGGGCAGCCGATGGAGGCGCACTACGCCGCCGCCAAGAGCGGGCTGGTGGGGTTGAGCAATGTCATCGCCATCGAGGGCGCCATGCACGGCATCACCGCCAACACGGTCCTGCCGTTCGGCTTCTCCCGGATGGTCACCGAGACGGTCGGCGACCCGAAGTTCCTCGAGGACAGCGGCTTCCTCAACGTGATCGCGCCGGAGCTGGTGGTGCCCATGGTGACCTACCTGGCCAGCCGGGAATGCACGGTGACCCGGCAGAACTTCTCCGCGTGCGCGGGGCGTTTCGCCCGGGTCTTCACCGGGCTGGGGTCCGGCTGGGCCGCCGAGACCGGCGTCGTTCCGACCGCCGAACAGGTGGCCGAACACTTCGGCGATATCGAGGCGACCCAGCCGTTCACCGTGCCCGGATCCATCTTCGACGAGGTGCTGGCCGTCTGCGAGCTCCGCGGCGTCGACGCGTTCGGCGCAAGCCCCCAATCCTGAGGCAGGACGGAACCCGCAAATGACCTCCTCTGGTAGCGTTCACCGAACATTGGGTCCAGTTTCCGGTGTTCGGACAAGTCGTGGAGGTGCAGTGGCGCGTCGCCAGGCCACCACCTCGCGACCGGGTGAGGGGGATCAGTCCAGCGCCGACGACAGCACCCGGCGCACCGAGATCCTGCGGACCGCCGAGCTGCTCATCGCCTCGTCGGGCCTGCGCACCTCGCTACAGGAAATCGCCGACGCCGCAGGGATTTTGCCGGGCAGCCTGTACCACCACTTCGAATCCAAGGAAGCCCTGCTCGTCGAGCTGGTGCTGCGCTACCACGCCGACCTGGACCGCATCGCGGCCGAGGGCATGCAGCGCCTCGACGAGCGGGAGCCCACCGTCGGTTTCACCGAGATCGCCGAGCTGGGTTCGGCCATCGCGGTGTGCGCGGTGACGCACCGCTCCGCGCTGCAGATGTCGTTCTACGAAAGCGCCAGTCCCAACTCCGAACTCGCCGAGGTGCTGGCCCGACGGCCCACCGCAATCCTGGAGGCGATGCTGCAGACGTTGCGCGCGGCTCGGTGGAGCGGCTATCTGCGGCCCGACGTGGACCTCCCGCACCTGGCCGACCGCACCTGCCAGACCATGCTGCAGGTCGGCCTCGACGTCATGCGCGGCGATGCCGACCCGGTTCAGGTCGCCACCCTGCTGTGCCGGATCCTGCTCGAAGGCATCGCCACCGGTGACCTGTCGGACCGGCGCCTGGATGCCTCCCCCACCTTCCAGGCCGCCGACGCGGTGGTCAAAAGTTGGGGCAACGACCGCGACGGCCTCGACGACCGGCAGGCGCACATCCGGGCGGTGGCCCGGGCGGAGTTCGGCCGGCGCGGCTACGAGGGCACCACGATCCGCGATATCGCCGCCGCGGCGGGCATGGGCACCGGCACCGTCTACCGGATGATCGGCTCCAAGGACCAGCTGCTGGCCTCGATCATGCAGGAGTTCGGCGAGAAGGTCGGCATGGGCTGGACCGAGGTGATGCGCTCCGGCGGGTCCCCGGTGGAGAAGCTGGACGCGCTGAGCTGGGTGAACACCAATGCGCTGGCCCGGTTCGGCGACGAGTTCCGCATCCAGCTGGCCTGGATGCGCCAGTCTCCCCCGGATACGCCCAACCCGGGCTGGCTGTTCGCCACCCGGCTGCGCCAGATGAAATCGCTGCTCACCACGGGAATCCGGTCCGGCCAGATCGTGATCAGTACCCCGTCGCGGGAGATGTTGGCGCGCTGCGTGATTGCCGTCGGCTGGATCCCGGAGAACATGCTGGCCGAGATGGGCCCGCGCGAATCGCTGCTGCACGTCCGCGACACCCTGCTGCGCGGTGTGGTGGCCCGGCGCTGATCAACGCCGGGTAGGTTGCATAGGCGATGACTGCTGAAGCAAATCCGGGCTGGTCCGGTCAACTCTGGGCCGGCATCGAAGCGATCTACGACGCGATCCTGGCGCACCCGTTCCTCACCGGTCTGACCGACGGGACCCTGGCGCCCGAGGCCTTCGCCCACTACGTGGCCCAGGATGTGCACTACCTGCGTGACTACGCCAAGGCGCTGTCCCTGGTGTCGGCCAAGGCCCCGTCGCTGGCGGCCACCGCGATGTTCGCCCGGCACTCGGCCGAGGTGTACGACGTGGAACTGGCCCTGCACCGCGAGCTGCTGCCCGCACTGGGGCTGGATCCGGCCGGCCTGGACGCGGTCCCTGTGGCACCCACCACCCGCGCCTACACCAGTTACCTGATCGCCACGGCCTATCAGGGGTCGTTTGCCGAGGGGCTGGCCGCCGTGCTGCCGTGTTACTGGATCTACGCGCGCGTCGGCGCGCAGCTGCTGGACCGCGGCTCCCCCGACCCGCGGTATGCGCTGTGGATCGGCAGCTACGGCGGTGACGAGTTCGCCGCGACCGTCGCCGAGGTGCTCGAACTCACCGACCGGGTCGGCGGCGGACTGTCCCCACGTGAACGCGACACGGCCGCAGAACATTTCGTCACCACGTCACGGTACGAGTGGATGTTCTGGGACGCCTCCTACCGGCTGGAGAGCTGGCCGGTAGGCTGATCGCGCCGGGTCACACCAGCGGGATGCCCCGCCGGATGCGCCGGTCCACATCGGCCAGCAGCGCGTTGAACGGGAACTCGCGGATCAGCCGCGGAGTGGCTCGCACGGTGAGGCCGACGCCGGCCATCAGGGTGTGGAACACCGCCTGCCGAACCGGGCCCCAGGACAGCTGCATCTCGTCGCGGAAGCGTTGCGGCAGGAAGCCCGTGGTGACGAGCAGGGCGATCGGCTCCAGCAGCGGGCGCAACAGCTTCGGGAATGCGGCGCGGGCGGTGGCGATCGGATAGAGGTAGTCGCGGACGGCGTCGTCGATGTTCACCTTCTCCAGCTGCGCGTTCCAGTACTCGTCGAACGCCGCGCGGTCCTCGGGCCACATCTCCAACGGCACCTGAAGGGTGGTGCCCAGCACCGCGCTCTCCCGGTAGTGCTTCTCGGCGGCCTCGTCGTCGAGGTGGCCGATGAACATGTTGTACACATCGACGTTGCCGCGGTACAGGCAGGCCGCCACCCACAGCTGCAGGTCCCGGCTGAACGCGCTGTATTGCACCGGGCTGGATTCGGTGGAGCGCACCTGCACGTGGGAGCGGTTCACCGCCGCACGGTAGGCGGCCTTCTGCCGCTCGTCGCCCCACACCGCCACCGCCAGGTAGCTGAAGGTGGTGCGCGCCCGTTTGTAGGGGTGCTTGTCGACGCGTCCGCTCTGGACCGGGCTCTCCAGCACGCCGTAGCCCACACCGGGGCGGGCCAGCTGCATGATGACGTTCGCCGGTCCGGCCAGCAGCGCCGGGCCCATCAGGTTGTCGGCGAACCGCGCGCTGCGCCGCCAGGTCAGCGGGCCGAGCCGCGGCGGCGTGGCGTCCTCCGGTGTCCGGCCGCGCTCGGCAGCTCGTTTTGTCTGGGAAACCGCGACCATGGCCCGCTCCAATCTGAATGCAACTGAACTCAGATTACCGTGCGGCGCCGGGCACCACAATGGAATCGCGAGGTGTGTCGCAAGTCGGGCGGTCTACCATCGCTGCATGTCGCCGCAGTGCCACCAGGTTCCCGGGCCGCCGTGACCGGGCAGTCCGGGCGTTCCTACAGCGGGCTGGCGGCGGCCGAGCGTGCCGAGCAGCGTCGCCGACGGCTGCTGGAAGTCGGCCTGGACCTGCTCGGTGATCCCAACGGACCGCAGGATCTGACGCTGCGCACCGTGTGCACACGCGCCGGTCTGGCGCAGCGGTACTTCTACGAAAGCTTCACCGACAAGGACGAGTTCGCCGCGGCGGTCTACGACTGGGGGTTGGCGGCACTGGTGTCCGGCACGCAGGCGGCGGTCACCGCAGCGGCCGGGGCGGGTCCGCGCGCGCGGGCCCGCGCCGGCATGGCCGGCCTGGTGCACGGCATCGCCGCCGATCAGCGGATCGGGCGGCTGCTGTTCAGCCCGAAGCAGACCAGCCCGGTGCTGGTCGGCAAACGCTTCGAGTCCACCGCGATGTTCGTCGCGCTGTTCTCCCGCCAACTGGAGTCCCGCGAGCCCGACGAGCGCGCGGACCCGGGCGCGGGGCCGTCGCTCTTGGCGCACTTCCTGGTCGGGGGCGTCGGCCAGGCCCTGGCGGCCTGGCTGAACGAGCAGCTGACGATCGGTGAGGACGAGCTGATCGACCAGCTGGTCGCCGCGCTGCTGAATCAGCCGCCGAATTCCGGTTTCAAGGACCCGGCCAGCGACGACAGCGGCACCGCCACCTGAACCGCACCGCCATCCATCGACCACACCAGCCGGTCCCGCGGACTGGGATCTCCGCGCGGCATCGGTTGATCCGGCATGTACAGCAGCAGTGAGTCCTGGGTCAGCGCGAACGCCTTGTAGTCCCCGGAGTAGCCGGCGCTGCCGGAGTCGGGCTGAAACTCCGCGACGGTGAACGGATAGGTGCCCGGCGCATGCGGCGGGGCGGCGGCGTCCAGGGCCGCCGGCAGCACCGGCGCCGCCGCGGCGGCGACCGCCTGGAACGGGTCGACGCCCGGCCGGAACAGGTCGCGCAGCAGCAGCCGGCGCCCGCCCGCGGTGTCGAAGACGAAGGCCCGAAATGCGTTGTTGGCCTGCAGACCGAAGGGCTCGTAGGTCTCGTGCACGATGACCGACTGCACCCCGCCCGGTCCGGTGAAGACGTCGTAGCCGGCGTAGGCGCTGCTGTCGCGGACGTTGGTGTTCCCCGTCGCCCGCCAACCGTTGAACAGCCGCTGGTAGTAGTCGCGCAGCACCGGACCCATCACCAGGGAGTCCAGCAGTTCGGCCGGAATCCGCAGCGACAGGAGCATTTCGGCTTCCCGGTCCGATTTGATCACCGCGGTGCAGCTGCCGCCGTCCCAGGACCCGCCCAGGTCCGCGCAGAACCCGTCGGCCGAGGCGGACGCGACGGGACCGCCCGTCAGCGCGAGGACGGCGGCGGCCGACACGGCCGCGAGACTACGACGCAGGTTTGTCATCGGCCCCTGCCAGCAGTACGTCGGCGGCCAGCCACCGGCCGTCGACCTTGCGCATCGTCATGGACACGCTGACGATGTCGGTGCGCGGCTGCGGCGCGGCCGCGCTGGTGATCACCTGTTTGACAGTCAGCAGCACGTCGACCTCGTCGCCGCGGACCGACTTGACCGCCGAGTCCACCACCGTTCCGGTGGTGTTGACCTTGTTGTCGATCAACATCTTTCGCAGCCGGGACGCGGTCTTGCCGTAGGTGTCCTTGAAGTTTCCGGTGGCGCCGTCGAGCAGGTCCTTGATGTTCTGATCGATGCTGTTCTGGTCGGTGCTGGTCAGTGCGACGGCGTAGCTGCGTGCGGCGTCCAGCGCCGCGGCCGCGGCGACGTCGCGGTCGTGCTGCCGGTAGAGCAGCCAGCCGCCGGTACCGGCCAGCCCGGTCAGGGCCACCAGCAGCGTGGCCGCCACGACGCACACCCAGAGGCGCACCCCGACGACCCGCGTGCCGAATGCGCGGGGACGCCACGGCCACCGCTGCCGCCGTTTCCCGGCAGCGGTATTGGCCTCGGCTTCGACGTCCGCGCCGGCTTCGGCGTCCGTGCCGGCTTCGACGTCGGTTTCGGGTTCGGTGTCGATCACAGGATCTCCACGTTGCTGGCCAGCCAGCGGCCGCCCACCAGGTCCATCGTCATGTCGATGCGGTTGCGGTCGATGCGCGGGCTCGGGTTGGCCGCGTTGGTGATCGACTGGTCGACGAAGAGCAGCACCTCGACCCGCGTCGGTGTGGCCGATTTGACCGCGGCGTCGACGACGATCCCGGTGCCCGAGGCGTGGTTGTCGATCAGGATCTGGCGCATCTGGCTGGACCCCTGGCTGTAGTCGTCCTTGAACTTGCCGGTGGCACCGGCCAGGGTGTCGCGGTAGTTGGCGTCGATGTTGGTGACGTCCAGCGTCGTCAGGACGACGGCATAGTCCTTGGCCGCCTGCAGCGCCTGCTCGCGGGCCGCGTCGAGCTGGTGACGGGTGTGGGCCTGCCAGACGAAGACCACCGAGGTCGCCAACGACAGCGCCAGCAGCAATCCGGTGACGACGGTGCGCAGACCGACGCGCCGGCCCCGGGCGCCCGTCGCCTGGGGAGTCGTGACGTCGGGCTCGGAAGCACTGTCGTCGGCGGCGGTGGCGCTGTTCTCGTCGTCGGCTTGCCAGTGCGACACCGGCGGCGCCGGGCGCTGCTCGTCGTCGGTATCGCACACCTGGTCGAACACGTCGGCGGTGGCCGTTCGTCTGCTCATCACTTCTCCACGCGGAACATCAGTTGGGCATCGGCACCGGCATGACCGGGCCGCCGTAGGGGGTCGGAATGGTGTAGGGCGGGATGTCGGGCGACTTGTCGGTCACCGCCAGCGGGTCCTGGCCGGGCGGCGGGCCGGCGGTGTCGTCGCCGGGCGGGCGCGGCGCGTTGCGCGCACCGCGGACCAGCAGCGCCGGATCGTCGTCGAGGCAGTAGGTGTTGCGGAACGGCTCGGGGAAATTCGCCTCGGTGGGCGCCTTGCGCGGCAGGTTGTAGTCGCACCGATAGCGCGGATAGATGTCGCCGATGCCCCAGATGGCGCCATCGCGCACGATCGAGGACACCCGGTCGATGACGGAGTCACGGTCGGGCCGCCACAGATGCTCCAGCGCCGGCAGCCGCTGGTACACCAGCTGCGAGACGGTGGTCAGATTGCCCAGCAGCGCCACCACGTTCTGCCGGTTGTCGGCGATGAGGTTGTCGACGGTCGCCAGTTGCGAGTTCCCGTTCTCCACCAGGGTGCGGAAACCGCCGTCCATCCTGCCGACGCCGCTGAGGACCTGGTCGACGTTGACCGCGGTGCGCTTGAGGCCCGGCCCGACGTCGGCCACCGTGCCGAACACCACCTTCGTGTTGCGGATCATGCTGACCGTCTCGGGCAGTACCGAATCCACTGTGCTGGCAAGCAGACTCGCGCCGTCGAAAACGGCGGCGAGTTTGCGCGGCCCGTCCTTGGTGACCCGCAGTTCGGCGAACATCGTCTGCAGCCGGTCCGGGTCGAGCTGGGCCAGCGCACCGCGGCTGTTGTCGATGATCTGCGGCAGCGTCACCGGCATGGTGACCTGCTCGGCACTGATGACCGCGCCGTCGCCCAGGAACGGACCGTCGGCGTGCTCGGGCCGGAAATCCAGGTACTGCTCGCCGGCGGCGGACAGTCCGGACACCCGCACCGGGCTGTCTGTCGGGATGTGCGCGGTCGAGTCGATGGAGATCACCGCCTCGACCCCGGTGTCCCCGAGGTTGACGGCCTCCACCCGGCCCACCGGGATACCGCGGACAGTGACGTCCTGGCGGGCCAGCAGGCCACCGGATTCGGGCATCAGGACACGCACCGAGATGCGGCTGTGCAGCGGGTTGAACCGCAGCCCGCCGACCGCGATGTAGGCCAGGGCGATCACCGCGGTGAGCACCAGACCGACGTAGGACAGCAGCACCTTGCGACTGGCGACCGCCTTGACCAGCCGGATCACCTGCGCCAGCACCGCGTTGACGAAATTCATCATGGCCGGTCCGGTCCGTAGATGCGGCCCAGCAGCATGTTCCACTCGTAGCGCAGGCCGCCGATCATCAGGTGCCAATCGGTGCCGTCGGGACCGTGGAACCCGGGGTCGCCGGGGTAGTTCTTGTCCGGCAGCACGCCGAGTGCGATCTGCGGGATGTTGGCCAGCACGCTGAACGCCGTGGAATTCGTTGCCTTGATCAGGATGCCCAGCAGTCGGTTGAACGCCGTCAGGGACAGGTTGGGGTCCACCGAGATGTCGTTGAACACCGCCGAGAGCCGGTTCAGATCGGCGACCAGGCTGCGGGTGTCGGTGCGCCGCATGGACGGGAACTTCGACAGCGCGTCGGTGCTCCGCGCCACGGTGTCGGCGAGGTCGGCGATTTTGCCGGTGTTGTCGGCGATCACCGCCAGCGCCGGGGCCCCCGCGTCCAGCGCGTGGTCCAGCGACGTGCGCCGCGCGGCCATGTCGACGGCCAGTTTCGACGTACTGCGCAGGGCGCCGTCCAGTTGCGTCGAGCGCGCCGTGGTCTTGGCCAGGAAGGCGTTGGTCTCCGAGATCAGGTCGGCGACCTTGGTGCCGCGGCCGCCCACGGCCCGTCCGGCGCCGTTGATGTCGGTGGTCAGGGCGCGGATGGTGCCGCCGTTGACCAGCATCGCCATCGAGTTCAGCAGTTCCTCGACGGTGGGCGCCGCCGCGGTCGCGGTCTTCGGGATCGTGTCGCCGTCTCGCAGCAGTGGACCCTCACCGTTACCGGGAGGCCGGATCTGGACGAAGACGTCACCGAGCGGGGTGGCGGCGCGCAGTTCCGCGGTGCTGGCCGCGGGCAGCGGCACATCCGAGCGGATGCGCATCTGCACCGCCGCGGTGAAGTCCTCGGCGTCGATCGATTCCACCTCGCCGATGTCGGCGCCGTAGAGGCGCACCTTGGCCTTCGCCGGCAGGTTCAGCGCGTTGGAGAACATCGCGGTGAGCCGGTACGTCGGGCCGCCGGCGCCGGGCGAGGGCAACGGCACCGCGTCCAGTCCGGTCGCGCAGCCGCTCAGTAGTACCACCGCACCGACCGCGGCGGCGGTCTTGATCATCCGCAACGGCCGCACCATCACCGTCCTCCCGGTACGGTCGGCCCGATGCCGTTGGCCATCAGGTCCAGCACCCCGGTCAACCCGAAGTCCGGTCCGTAGTCGGCCATCGTCCCGGTTGCGCACCCCAGCTGTTTGAGGCCCATCAGGTTGCAGATCTCCTTGGAGAACTGGCTGGCGAACACGATCTTGTCGGTGAGCAGGTGCACCCGCAGGGTGCCCGCGCCGGGGTCGATCATGTCGTAGACGTTGTCCACGGTCAGCGGCACGACGTCGATCACCTCGGCCAATCCGCGCTGGTTGTCGCTGAGTGAGGTGGTGATGGTGTTGGCGCTGGTGAACGTCCCACGCAGCTCGTCGCGGTGCCGGGTGAGCAGGCCGTTGACCTGACTGAGGATCTGGTTGAGCTTCGCGCCGGTGCTGCCGGTTCCGAGGTTCTGTTCGGCCAGCAGGTCGCTGATCTGGCGCACGTTGGAGCCGAAGCGGCGGATCTGGGCGTCGTTGGTGGCGGCGGCCTGGCTCAGATCGGCCACGCCGCGCACGATCTCCTGGATGTTCTTGCTGGTGCGGTCGCCACCGTCGGGTCCGACCCGCAGCGCATCGGAGAGCTTGTCCAGGGTGGACTTGATCTTCTCGCCGTTGCCGGAGCTGATCTGCGAACCCAGGTTGACCAGGTCCCCCAGCGGCCCGCTGCCGCGGTCATCCCCGCGCAGCGCGCTGCCCAGCTTGTTCATCATGGACAGCGTCTTGTCGAACTCGACCGGGGTGCGGGTGTGGCCGATCGGCACCAGGTCGCCGTCGAGCAACCGCGGCCCGTCCGTGTAGGGCGGGGTCAGCTCGATGTGACGGTCGGTCAGCAGCGACGCGGACACCGTGACCGCGGTGACGTCCGCCGGGATGGGGATGTCGCGGTCGAGTTTCATGGTGACCTCCACGTGGTCACCCCTGGATTCGATGCTCGAGACGCTGCCCACCTGCATGCCCAGCACCGACACCGCGTTGCCGGAGTACAGCCCGACGGCATCCTTGAAATGCGCATGCACGGTGATCTGCCGGTGTAGGTAACGGGGTACCAGCACGACCAGGGCCGCCGCGACGGCGATCACCGTCGTCACCGCCGCGGCGGTGACGAGTTGCTTTGTCCGCCGGCTCATTTGCAGTCCTTGAAGTATTCGACGAGATTGAACTGCCGGGCGCGACCGCTGATCGCGCACATCCAGGAGTCGACCAGGATCCCGGCGGGCAGGTTCAGGTCGACCGAGTTGCCGTTGCCGGTGGCGTTGGTCAGGTTGCGGATGGTAATCGGCGCGGTCTGCAGCAGGTCGCGCAGCAGCGAATCGTGGTCGGCGATCATGGTGGCGAATTCGCTCATGTTCTTCAGCAGCGCATCCAGTTCCGGTTCGTCGGCCAGGATCGTCTGCGCGCGGTCGACCAGCAGCGAGATCCCGGCGAACAGTCGGCGCACCGAGTCCTGGCGAGAGGTGGCCTCGCCGAGGATCTGGTTGCCTTGCAGCACCAGCGCCCCCAGGTCGGCCTGCTGACCGTGCAGCACCGACACCACGGTGTTGACGTTGGTGAGCAGGGTGCCGAGTTGGTCGCGGCGGGACTGGACCAGCCCGGCCAGCGAGTCGAGGTTCTCCAGCGACTTCGGCAGCGCGTCCGGCAGTCCCTGCATGGAGCCGCTGAGCACCCGGACGGACTCGGCGATCCGGTCGGCATCGACGGGGCCGAGCGTGTCGGTGGCCCCGGCCAGCGTGTTCTGCAGGTCGTACGGAACCTGGGTGTGCGTCAATTCGATGGTGTCGCCGGCGATCTCACCGGCGCCGGCCGGGGAGAGTTCCAGGTAGCGGGCGCCGAGGATGGTGGTGAGTTTGATCGCGGCGCGGGTGTCGACGCCGAGTGTGAGGTTCTTGTCGACGCTGAACCGGACGATGACGTGATCACCGGCGAGCTTGACGCCGGTGACCTCGCCGACCTGGATACCGGCGACGGTGACCTTGTTGCCGGACGCGATCTGGGCGGCCTGCGCGAAATGCGCACTGTATGCCCGTTTTCCGATGTCCAGGGCGCTGGTCAACACCACGGCGGCGACCAGCACCCCGATGATGGCCAGTCCGATGGCACCCAGCCACACCTTGTTGTAGCTCTCCAGCGGGGTTCGGCGTTTGGTGGACGCACGCTTGGTGAACATCCCGGCTACCTGCACTTCGCCGTGTGCCAGACTTCGTTGCCGTTGCCGGGTGTGGCGGCGATGACGAAGGCGCGGAACCAGTGGAACAGACCGCGCCACAGGGCGAGGTCGAGGTCGCAGGCGTACAGGTTGATGTAGGTGCCGTCCTGGGTGGTGCGGGCCAGGCCCTTGAGCACCAGCGGCAGGTTGGCGGCCATGAACGCGAAGCGTGCCCGGCCGTCGGTCAGCCCGTGCTGCAGGAATCCCGGCTCCCGGCGGACGAACTGCTGCAGATCCGGGGTGATGGCGTCGACGATCTCCGAAAGCCGGGTGACGTTGCGGGTGATCGAGCCGACCGAGGTGACCAGGCCCTCGCGGCGGGCGGCGAGTTCGGAGAGCACCGACTGCGACTGGTGCAGCATGGTCTGCAGGTTGGCGCTCTGCTCGGCCAGGCTGACCATCAGGGTGTCCAGGTCGCCGATCATCTGGCCGAGCACCTCGTCGGGGCCGGCCAGCGTCCGCGAGAGTTCGGCCGCCTGCGTGGTGAGAGTCAGCACCGATCCCTGGTCCCCCTGGAACGCCGCGATGATGGCGTTGGTCAGGTTGTCCACCTGCTGCGGGTCGAGTTCGCTGAACAGCGGTTCGAAACCGTTGAGCATGTAGGAGATGTCGAACGACGGGTTGGTGTGGGATTCGGGGATCTCGGCTCCCGGCGCGAGCTTCTCGCGTTCGCCTTCGCCCTGCGACAGCCCGAGATAACGCTGCCCGATGATGTTCTGGTAGGTCACCGAGGCCAGCGTGTTGGTGTAGAGCGTCTGGTTGCTGCGGACCCGGAAACTGACCCGTGCGCGGTCCACCCCGCGCAGTTCGATCGAGTCGACCCGGCCGACGCGGACCCCGGCGACCCGCACGTCGTCGCCCTCCACCAGCCCGGAGACGTCGGTGAAGATCGCCGAGTAGGCGGTGGTGGGCCCGGCGACGTCGCGGCGCAGCGTGGCGAACACCAGCCAGGTCACCGCCACCGAGAAGACGACGAACAGGACCAGCGGGATCCGGGCCCGGCGCACCCATTTCATCGTGGGCCTCCCGCGACCGGGGTGATCTCGACGTGGGTGCCGCGGGTCAGCGGACCCAGCAGCAAGGTGGTGGTGGAGGTGGCCGGGCCGCCGACGATCCGGCTGAGCTGATCGGATTCATAGCGGCTGCCGACCGGGCCGACGGTGCCACCGTAGGTGACCGCCGACTGCGGCCGCACATCCGCGGGATACGGCCCGGGCGCGGGAGCCTGGGCGGGCTGGGCCGGGGCCGGGTCGGGAGCCGGTGCGGGTTCTGCGGCCGGGGCCGGGTCGGCCGCCGGTGGATTCACCGAGTACCGCGGCGGCGCCAGATTGGGCCGGTTCTCGGTCACCCACGGCGGGAGCTGCATGCCCTTGGAGGCCAGGCCGGGGCGCAGATCCGGTGCGACGGGCATCTCCGGCGCGGTGGCGCAACTGGGCCCGGCCATCGCGCCGTAGCGCGGGCAGTCGGCCCGCACGTAGGTGCGAGTCGGGTTGATCGCGACGATCGCCTTGATGGTGATCATGTACGTCTCCGGGTTCCACGCCTCGTCGTACAGCTTGTTGGCGAAGGTCTGCAGTTTGGTGCTGACCGTGCCGAAGGTGCCGGAGTTGTCGGTGATGATGCCGATCGCCGGGGTCAGGCCGGTGCTGATCTCGATCATCTGGTCGCTGCGGTTGGTCAGTGCGTCGCCGACCGTGCCGGCGGTGCCGAGGCCGCCGGTGAGGAATTCGGTGAGCTGCGAACGCTTCTCGGCGAACGTGCGCATGGGCTGCACGGAACTGTCCAGGGCGTCGAAGAGATCCGGGGACGCGGTACGCAGGCTTTCGGTGGCGGCCTTGATCGCCGACAGCGTGCTGGGTCCCGACGCATCGGGTGCCATGACCGAATTCAGTTCCCGGATAACCGAATTGAGGTCACGCCCCGCATCGGTCAGCTTCTGTCCGCGACCGTGGGTGGCCTCGGCCAGCGCGGCGATGACGCCGATGTTGTTGGGGTCCGGGGCCCGGCCGACCGAGGCCAGCAGCTGGCGAAGCTTTGCCAGGACGTTCTGGAACAGCACGGTCGGCAGGGTCTGGTCCTCCTCGATGACGTCACCGCTGTGCAGGGGCCGCTGTCCCCCGGCGTTTTCCACCAGTTGGACGGCCGAGACGGCGAAGATGTTGGCGGGTACCACCCGGGCGGTCACGTTGTTGGGGATCCGTGCGGCGTAGTCGGGCTGCAGATCCACGCGTACCACGTTGGGCTGACCGTTGCGTGACGGCGTCACCCCCGACACCATTCCGACGATGACGCCGCGGAACTTGGTGTCCGACCGTTCCGGCAGACCGTCGCCGATGTTGACCAGTTTGATCTCCACGCGCACCAGATCGTCGAGTTTGCCCTGGGATTTGGCGACCATCGTCGCGGCCACGACCACGGCCACCATGGTGAAGCAGACACCGATGATGGACAGGCTTCGGTTGCTGGAGCCGCGCGGATTGCTGTCAAAGGAGTTCGACATCAGCCACCGAACCTCGCGCCGCTGATGACTCCCCACAGCGCCATGGTCAGCAGCATGTTGACGATCATCACCACGGTCACGCTGGCCCGCATGGCCCGGCCCGCGGCCACCCCGACCCCCGCCGGGCCGCCGCTGGCGAAGTAGCCGTAGTAGCACTGCAGCGTCGACGAGATGAACACGAAGACGACGGCCTTGATGGTGGCGAAGGCGATGTCGCGGGTCTCCAGGAACATCCCGAAGTAGTGCAAGTAGGAGCCTGCCGACTGGCCGGCGAACACGCTGATGATCTGGCTCGACAGGTACGACAGTGCCAGTGCCACCAGGAACAGCGGGACGACGGCGATGACCGAGGCGAGCACCCGGCTGGATACCAGATAGGCGACGGACCGGATGCCGAGGGTGTCCAGCGCGTCGATCTCCTCGTTGATCCGCATCGCGCCGAGCTGGGCGGTGAATCGGCACCCGGCCTGCGCGATGAACGCCATGGCGATCATCACCGGTGCGAGTTCCCGGGTGGTGGCAAACGACGAGACCATGCCGGTCGCCGGTCCCAGCCCGAGCAGGTTCAGCGCGTTGTAGCCCTCGATGGCGACCAGTGCGCCGGCGGTGACACCGAGGACGGCGGCCACGTTGAGGGTGCCGCCGCCGACGACGATCGATCCGTTGCCCCAGGTGATGTCCGACAGCAGCCGCGACATCTCCCGGCGGTACTTGACCCACATGACCGGCATCGCCGCCAGCACGTGCCAGAAGAACTGCACGATGTGCCCGACGCGGGCGGCACTGCGCATCAGCGCATCGCCGGTGTCCGCCAGGGCCCGGACCGGCAGCGGACTGTGCGTTGTCGGGGTGGCCATCTACAGCACCTGCTGGGGGAAGAGGACCACGTAGAGCTTGCTCATCACGACGTTGACGATCATCATCAGCAGCACCGCCTCGACGACCGCGGCGTTGACCGAGTTGGCGACGCCCGCCGGCCCGCCGCGGGTGGCAAGTCCCTTGTGGCAGCTGATCACCGCCACCAGCACCGCGAAGACGATCGCCTTGACCATCGCCAGCGTGAGATCACCCACGGTGGAGAACGACGAGAACGTGGCGATGAACGAGCCCGGGGTCCCGTTTTGGATGTAGACGTTGAACAGGTAGCTCGCCACATAGCCGACGAAGCTGGTGACTCCGGTGAGCAGCATGCCGATCAGCACCAGGGCGGCGAGCCGGGGGACGACGAGGCGTTCGATGGACGAGACCCCCATCACCTCCATCGCCTGGATCTCCTCGCGCATGGTGCGGGAGCCCAGATCGGCGCAGACCGCCGAGCCGACGGCGGTGGCCAGCAGCAGCGACGCCACCAGGGGTGCGCCCTGCCGGATCACCACCATGCCGGTCGCCGCACCCGCCAGCGAGGAGGCACCCACCTGCCCGGCCAGCAGGGCGAACTGGATCGACAGCGTGACACTGATCGGGATGGTGACCAGAATCGTTGGGGTGAAGGCGGTTCCGGACATGAACGCCATCTGGTCGAGGAATTCCTTGACGTTGAACCGGCCGCGGAAAATGCCGACGAAAAGGTACTGAATGGCACGCAGGCCCAGCACGATCTGACCGCCCACGGTCTCCAGCGAAGCGATCGGGTGGTTGTGCAGGTAGCCGCGGACCCAGCCCTGGACTTCGCCGGCCGGTGTTGGCCCGGCCGCGACACCGGTGTCGTCGATCACCGCCGCGCCCGTCCGCACGGACACGCACCCGCCGCCGCGCCGGCGCCCACCGACGGCTCCTCCAGAAGCCTCGGCGGTACCTCCATCGCCAGGCGGGCAGGTTTGCTCACGACTGGCACGCTAGTGCGAGGAATCACCGCGCGGGCCGCGAATCACAAAAGCAGAGCGCCATAAGTGCAGTGATGCAACTGCGGCACCGACCGAGGGGTCGGGCCGGCTCGGCTCGTCGGACCAGCGCCGCGCCGAACCAGTGCTCGTGCTCGGGCTGTTACGAGAAGCGGACGTTCATCGTCGCCATGCCGAAGATCTTCTTGTCGACGGACTTGGCGCCGATGATGACGACGCCACTTCGGGTGTCGGGGTCCAACGACTTGATGCGGCCGGTGTATTCGATGTCCCCGCGTCCGTCGGCCGGAACAATGGCCGGCGCCGACAGCCGCACCGTGTACTTGGTGACCGCGCCCGGGTCTCCCGTCCACGACGAGACATACCCGGCGCCCAGGCCGAGGGTGAGCATGCCGTGTGCGATGACGTCCGGGAGCCCGGCCAGCTTGGCGATGCTCTCGTCCCAGTGGATCGGGTTCACGTCGCCGGCCACACCGGCGTAGTTGACCAGGTCGCCCCGGGTCAGCCCGGTGTGGTGCACCGGCAGCTGGTCACCGACGGCGAGCTCGTCGAAACTCAGCGACCCCGGAACGCGGGTCGCACCGGCGGTGGCGATGCGTTGCGGCCCGTCCGGGCGGACCGTCTTGACGTAGTCGGCGGAGGCGGCCTCGAACGAGTCGAAGTCGACGTCGTGCATCATCACCTTCTTGACGGCGTCGTTGATGCCCGGGTCGACATCCTCGGCCGTGACGCCGACGACGGTGGTGTGCATGGTGTGCACGTTCTCGCCGTGCTGGTCGACGAAGGTGTTGGTGATGGTGATCATGTCGCGGCCGGCGACGCGGCGCACGGCGGACAGTTCGACGTCGGTCTGCAGGATGTCACCGACGACGATCGGGCGGTGCTGCTCGAAGACCTCCTCGGTCTGCACGTAGGTCTCGTACCCGACGACAACCCCTTCGAGCAGCTTGCGGTTGGCGGCCATCGCGGGGATCGCGGTGAACGTCAACGGCGCCACCAGTCCGGAATAGCCCAGCGCCGCTGCGGCGTCGTCGTCCCAGTGCGCGGGGTGGTAGTCCTGCACCGCCCGGGCGTACTCGAGGACCTTGGTGCGGTCCACCGAGTAGAGGTGATCGGCCTTGTAGTAGTGGCCGACCCGCTCCATGAGAGCGTGGGGTTCCGGTGCCGTTGTCATCGATTCTCCGCCTGTCGTTTGACGTGATCGTAGACGCCGCGGTGGCCGGTACCGTGCACCGGCCGATGCGATACCGCCGTGTGCGCCACGTCACCGCCCGGCGGGTTTGCCCGACCGGGGCAACGGGAACCCCCTCTGCCACGGGGCGAATCCGACCAGCGGGTCGCCCGCCCATGACGGCAAGGACGGAGACTCATGACGAACTTCTCTGGCAGCGCTGTGCGCAAAAATCTGACCCGGACCGCGTTCGGGACGCTGATCGCAGGTGCGGCGTTGGCGCTGGTGCCGGTGGCACATGCGGCACCCGCCGCCGGTTGCAGCGCGAGCGAGATCTCGGGCACCGTCGGGTCCGTCACGACGGCCGCGCAGGTGTACCTCGACGGCCACCCCGGGGCGAATCAGGCGGTCAGCGCCGCAATGAATCAGCCGCGGCCCGAGGCGGAGACGAACCTGCGCAACTACTTCACCGCGAACCCGGCGGAGTACCACGACCTGCGGGGCATCCTGTCACCGCTGGGTGACGTGCAGCGCAAATGCAACGTCAGCGTGCTGCCGGGTGAGTTGGCCTCGGCGTACAACACCTTCATGGCGGGCTGAGCGCCCGCACCCGGATCGACGGGGTGCGGGTCAGCGGCCGCCGGGGCGTTTGCCCACCACGCCGTCGTCGATCATCTGCTGGAAGTGTTCGGTGACGGTTTCGGACGTCGGCCGGTAGGTCAGTCCCAACTCGTCGCGGCTGCGGCTGTTGTCGAACTCCAGCGGGTAGCCGATGTTGAGGTCGACGTACTTGCGGGTGAGCCCGGCCAACGGGGCGATCGCCTTGATCACCGCCTTGGGCGCGGTCGTCCACGGGAACGGGTAGAGCGGACCGAACTTGGCGCGCAACGTCTTTCCGATTTCCAGCAGGGTCATCGAGCCGGCGTTGACGATGTAGCGGCCGTGCGCCTCGGGGGTGTATCCGGCCCGCAGGTGGGCCTCGGCGACGTCGCGCACGTCCACCACGCCGACGGTCAGCGCCGGCGCCCCGGCCAGCAGGGTGCCGTCGGTGAACTGCTTCATGGTGGACAGGCTGGCCGACTCACTGGCGGTGGTCAGCGACGGGCCCAGCACCAGCCCGGGATGGATGGTGACCAGATCCCAGCGGTCCTGTTCCTGCTGATAGCGCCAGGCCTCGCGTTCGGCGACGGTCTTCGAGTACGGGTACGGCTGATGGTCCACGCTGCTGGTGGTGTTCCAGTGATCGTCGGTGAAGACGCGGCCGGGGACGTCGAGGAGCTCCCGGGCGTCGCCGTAGATCGCGACGACGCTGCTGGTCAGTACCACGCGCCGGACGCTGTCGGCGCGGTTGACCGAGTCGAGCACGTTGCGGGTGCCCTCCAGCGCCGGCCGGACCAATTCCTCCTGAGGGTCGGTCACGCCGGAGAGCAGGAAGGGCGATGCGGTGTGCATGACCAGCTGGGCGCCGGCCATCGCCTCGTCGAAGCTGCCGTCGTCCAGCAGGTCCGCCCGGAACAGCCGCAGCCGGCCGGGATGACGGTCGGACAGGGCGTGCAGGTGTTCCAGGCCGGTAGGCTTGTCCGGGTTGCGCACGGTGGCGTGCACGGTGTGCCCGGCCTCCAGCAGAAGCCGGACGATCCAGCTGCCGATGTAGCCGCTGGCTCCGGTGACGACGACGGGGCTGTCCGGGTCGATGACGGTGCCGGAGTCGGTCATGGGGTGGTCCTCTCCCTCGGGTACGCACAGCGCCGGGGTAGGGCAGCCACCCGGGCGCGCGATTACCGCAATTAAAGCAAGCGGTGGTGATGGCGGCCGCCGGGCGGCGGATCGCAGGCAAGGCTGCGGCCTCCGCCATCTCGTTTAGCGGGCCGCCACCTCGGGTATCCCAGCACCGTCGCCCGTGGTTGACCATTGCGTTGGCCAGGGCCATCCTCGGTAGGGGGCCGAGGATTCACCTGAGGACGCACCGACGGGAGCAGAAATCATGGCCGGAAAAACCACCTTCATCATCGTCGGAGCGGGATTGGCCGGCGCCAAGGGCGCAGAAGCTCTGCGCGACAACGGTTTCGACGGCCGCATTCTGCTGCTGGGCAGCGAAGAACAACTGCCCTACGAGCGGCCGCCGCTGTCCAAGGGTTTTCTGGCCGGAAAGACGACGCTGGGCGAGTTCACCGTTCACGACGCCGCGTGGTTCCGCGATCACGACGTCGATGTCCTGCCGGGCGCCGAGGTCACCGGCGTGGACCGGCACAAGCAGGCGATCACGCTGGCCGACGGTACGGCGTTCTCCTACGACAAGTTGCTGCTGGCAACGGGGTCACGGTCCCGACGTCCCGATCTGCCCGGCGCCCAGGCCGACGGGGTGCACTACCTGCGCACCGTCGGCGAGTCCGAGGCGCTCCGCGCGGCGCTGACCGAGGGAGCGCGATTGGGCATTGTCGGCGGCGGCTGGATCGGACTGGAGGTCGCCGCGGTCGCCCGCGAGCGCGGGGTGGCGGTGACCGTGGTGGAGAGCGCCAGGCTGCCCCTGCTGGGCGCACTGGGACCGCAGATCGCGGCGGTATTCGCCGATCTGCACCGGGCCCACGGTGTGGACCTGCGCACCGATACCGGCGTCACCGAGATCACCACCCGTGACGGCCGGGCCACCGGACTGCTCCTCGACGACGGCACCACGGTGGACACCGACGCCGTGCTGGTCGCCGTCGGAGCGACGCCCAACATCGAACTCGCCGACCATGCCGGGCTGGAACTGGCCGAGGGCGGGGTGCTCGTCAATGCGTCGCTGTGTACCGACGATCCGCACATCTACGCCGCCGGGGACATCGCGGCGGCGTGGCACCCGTTGTTGGAGACCAGGATCCGCACCGAGCACTGGGCCAACGCGCTCAAACAGCCGGCCGTCGCGGCGGCCGGGATGCTGGGCCGCGATGCCGTGTACGACGATCTGCCGTACTTCTTCACCGATCAGTACGACCTGGGCATGGAGTACGTCGGGCACTCGGCCGGCTATCAGCGGGTGGTGACGCGCGGTGACACGGCGGGCCGCGAGTTCACCGCGTTCTGGCTCGACGGCGCCGACCGGGTGCTGGCCGGGATGAACGTCAACATCTGGGACGGGCTCGACGACATCAAGGCGTTGATTCGCGCCATGCGCCCCGTAGATCCGGACGAACTCGCCGACGACCACCGCCCTCTGGCCGATCTGTGATCACGGGCGCGCAAGCCAGCCGAGGAATTCGTACCGTGATTCGGCGTGGGGATAGTTCCGGCCGCCCAAGAAAAGATTGTAACCACTCACTTTCTAAGTTACCGTGGCCCCATGCCCTATGACGTCATCGTTCGCAACGGCCTGTGGTTCGACGGCACCGGCGCGGCCCCACAGCTCCGCACTCTGGGGATTCGCGACGGGATCGTCGCGGCCGTGTCGGTCGAACCGCTCGATGAGGCCGGCTGTCCCGACGTCATCGACGCCGGCGGCAAGTGGATCGTTCCCGGCTTCATCGACGTACACACGCACTACGACGCCGAAGTCCTGCTCGACCCCGGCCTCCGCGAATCGGTGCGCCACGGCGTCACCACCGTGCTGCTGGGAATGTGCTCGCTGTCGACGGTCTACGCCGACACAGAGGACGCCGCCGACCTGTTCAGCCGGGTGGAGGCCGTCCCGCGCAACTTCGTGCTCGACGCTCTCGAACAGCGCAAGACGTGGTCAGGTCCGGCCGACTACGTGCAGGCACTCGATGATCTGCCACTGGGTCCCAATATCGCCTCCATGCTGGGCCACTCCGACCTACGCGCATCGGTCCTCGGGCTCGACCGTGCCACCACCCGCGGGGTCACACCGACCGAGGCCGAACTGGAGACCATGGTCTCCCGGCTCGACGAAGCGCTGGAGGCCGGAATGCTCGGCATGTCCGGGATGGACGCGGCGATCGACAAGCTCGACGGCGACCGGTTCCGGTCTCGGGCCCTGCCCTCGACGTTCGCCACCTGGCGGGAACGCCGGAGGCTCATCGCCGTACTCCGCCGGCGAGGCCGGATGCTGCAGAGCGCCCCCAACGTCGCCAGGGCACAGGAGGCTCTCAACTTCTTCCTGGAGAGCAGCGGCATGTTCGGCCACCGGCGAGGGGTGCGGATGAGCCTGCTGGTTTCCGCCGACGCGAAGTCATCGCCGGCCGCAGTGCGTCTGCTGGGGCCCGGCACCCGATTCCTCAACCGGATCCTCAACGCCAACGTGCGGTTCCAGCATCTCCCCGTCCCGTTCGAACTGTATTCCGACGGAATCGACCTACCGGTGTTCGAGGAGTTCGGCGCCGGAACCGCCGCGCTGCATCTCAAGGACCAGATAGAGCGCAACACGCTGCTGGCCGATCCCGACTACCGACGCCGGTTCCGTAAGTCCTTCGATCGCCGCAAGCTCGGCCCGACCCTGTGGCACCGCGATTTCCACGACGCCACAATCGTGGAATGCCCGGATACGGCGCTGATCGGCAAGACCTTCGGGCAGATCGCCGACGAGCGCGACATCCACCCGCTCGACGCGTTCCTCGACGTGCTGGTCGACAACGGCGAGCGGAACGTCCGCTGGACCACCATCGTCGCCAACGCCCGGCCCAAACAGCTCGACAAGCTGGCCAAGGAGCCGTCCGTTCACATGGGCTTCTCGGACGCCGGTGCGCACCTGCGCAATATGGCCTTCTACAACTATCCGCTGCGGCTGCTCAAGAGAGTTCGTGACGCGCAGCTGGCCGGCCGTCCGTTCCTGTCGACGGCCGCGGCCGTGCACCGGCTGACCGCCGAGGTGGCCGACTGGTTCGGCGTTCCGGCCGGAACGCTGCGCCACGGCGATCGCGCGGACTTCGTGGTGATCGACCCCGCGGGGCTCAACGAGGAACTCGACGCCTACCACGAGGACCCGGTGCCGTTCTACGGTGGCCTGAGCCGGATGGTGAACCGCAACGACGACGCCGTCGTGGCGACCGCTGTCGGCGGCACCGTGGTGTTTCGCGCCGGGCGATTCCGCGACGGCTACGGCGCGACGATGAAATCCGGTCGGTATCTGCGGGCGGGCAGCACCAAGCGCGACCACGCGCCGGTCTGAGATGACCAGAACGCAGCAGCAACGGCGCGCGGAAACCGTGGCGCGGCTGATCGACGCCGGCATCGACACCATCATCGAGCTGGGTTACGCGCGCGCATCCGCCGCCGTGATCGCCAAGCGCGCCGGTGTCTCGGGCGGAGCTCTGTTCCGGCACTTCCCCACCATGAGTGACTTCATGGCGGCGACCGCACAGGAAGTGGCACGCCGCCAGCTCGACCTGGCCGCCAAGCTGGTGGCACAGATTCCGGCGGGCCAGCCGCCGCTGCCGGCGATGCTGACCATCCTGCGCGACATCGCGGGCAGCGACACCAACACGGTGTGGCATGAGCTGATGGTGGCCGCGCGCACCGACGACACACTGCGAGCCACCCTTCGGACCGTCCTCGCCGCGTACGCGGAGAACATCTTCCGCACCGCAAGAACCGCACCCGGTCTCGAGCGGGTTCCCGACGAGGAGTTGGCCGTGGCCCTGACCACCGTGCTGAACATCTTCGACGGCGCCGCCCTGGTGCGACGGGTGCTGCCGCAACCCGAACTCGAAGACGCCCGCATCGCCCTGCTGACGGATCTGCTCGGCCGCTGATACCGGCCTGCCGTGGCCAACCCCAGCACCGGTTTCGGAGTTCCACCGACCGCTGATGTATGGTTCTTGGCGTCCACCGGTTGGATTCCGGTGGGCCCGCGGGCTGTGGCGCAGCTTGGTAGCGCACTTGACTGGGGGTCAAGTGGTCGCAGGTTCAAATCCTGTCAGCCCGACAAATTTCCCGCCGACAGAGTCGGCGGGTTTTTTGTCGGTCCTGGGATGCAGGGAGCCGCGAGGAACGAACCGGACGGGCCGACGGATTCCCGCCGGCCCTACACCGTCAGCAGCCGGTACAGCCCGATCAGGCCCACCACCACGATGACGATGCGCAGGGCGTTCGGCGACAGCCGTCGTCCGTAGTGACCGCCCAGCCAGCCACCGATCAGGGACCCGACGGCGATCAGCGCGGCGGCGGTCCAGTTGATCCGGTCGAAGGCGACCAGCGTGTAGGCCGCTGCGGCGACGATGTTCACCAGCAGCGCCAGCAGGTTCTTGGCGGCGTTCATCCGCTGCATGTCCTCGGGCAGCAGCGCGCCCATCACCCCGATCAGCAGGATGCCCTGCGCGGCGGTGAAGTAGCCCCCGTAGACCCCGACGGCGAAGGTGCCCGCCACCAGGGCCGCCATCTGGCGCGGACTGACGTGGTCGGCGCCGTGCCCGGCCTGCTCGGCCCGCCGCCTGGCCCAGGCCTGGATCCGCGGACCGACGACCACCAGCACCAGCGCCAGCACCAGCAGCACCGGCACCACCTCGGTGAACACCTTCTCCGGCAGGTGCAGCAGCAGCCAGGCACCGATCCCGGCGCCGATCAGCGACGCGGGGATCTGCCACCGCAGCCGGTCGGCCTGCCCGGACAGTTCCCGCCGGTAGGCCCAGGTCCCCGAGACTCCCCCGGCTACCAGGCCGACGGCATTGGACATGGTGGCCGTCACCGGCGGTACGCCGAGGGTGACCAGGGTCGGGAAGGTGATCAGCGTGCCGGAGCCGACCAGGGAGTTGATCGCGCCGGCACCGATGCCCGCCAGCGCGATCAGGATCATGTGGGTCACCGACACGGCGGCAACCCTACTCGGGAACGCTCAGCGTCTCCTGTTACCGCTGTTGCCGCGCTTCTCCCGGACCCGCACGTTGATCCGGATCGGGCTGCCCTCGAACCCGAACGTCTCGCGCAACCGCCGCTCCAGGAAGCGCCGATAGCCGGCCTCCAGGAAGCCGCTGGTGAACAGCACGAAGGTGGGCGGCCGGGTGGCGGCCTGGGTGGCGAACAGAATCCGCGGTTGTTTCCCGCCGCGCACCGGCGGTGGCGTGGCGGCCACCACTTCCTTGAGGAAGGTGTTGAGCTGCCCGGTGGAGACCCGGGAGTCCCAGGATTGAAGTGACCGGTCCAGGGCGGGCACCAGCTTGGCCACCGCCCGACCGGTTTTCGCCGAGATGTTGACCCGCGGCGCCCAGGCGACCTGCGTCAGCTCGCGGTCGATCTCCTTGTCCAGCAGGTAGCGCCGGTCCTCGTCGACCATGTCCCACTTGTTGAACACCAGCACCAGCGCCCGGCCCGCCTCGATGACCATCGAGATCACCCGCAGATCCTGCTCGGTCAGCGGCTGGGAGGCGTCGACGAGCACCAGGCACACCTCGGCGGCGTCGATCGCTCCGCGGGTGCGCACCGACGCGTAGAACTCGTGTCCGCTGGCCTGTCCGACCTTGCGCCGCAACCCCGCGGTGTCGACGAAACGCCAAGTGCGCCCGCCCAACTCGATCAGCGAGTCTACCGGGTCGACGGTGGTGCCGGCGACGTCGTGCACCACCGAGCGTTCCTCGTCGGCCAGCCGGTTGAGCAGCGAACTCTTGCCCACGTTCGGTTTCCCGACCAGGGCGACGCGCCGGGGCCCGCCGGTGCGCGATCCCAGCTCGGACACCTCGGGCAGGTCGGCGACAACCGCGTCGAGCAGGTCGGCGACGCCGCGGCCGTGAATGGCGCTGATCGGGTGCGGCTCCCCCAGGCCCAGCGACCACAGCGCGGCGGCCTCGGGCTCCTGGCGTTCACCGTCGACCTTGTTGGCGGCCAGGAAGACCGGCTTGCCGGATCGGCGCAGGATCTTGGCGGCGGCCTCGTCCCCGGCGGTGGCGCCGACGACGGCGTCGACGACGAGAATGATCGCGTCGGCGGTGCGCATCGCCACCGCGGCCTGGTCGGCGACCAGCTGTTGCAGCCCCTTGGCGTCGGGCTCCCAACCGCCGGTGTCCTGCACGACGAATCGGTGCCCGGTCCAGCTCGCGTCGTAGGACACCCGGTCGCGGGTCACCCCGGGCAGATCCTGCACGACGGCTTCCCGGCGCCCCAGGATCCGGTTGACCAGTGTGGACTTGCCGACGTTGGGCCGCCCCACCACTGCCACCACCGGAGGCGGCCCGGAGAACGCCTCGTCGTCGGCGTCGATGAACTCCGAACCGACACTGTCCCAGTCGCTTTCATCCGACCAGGTCCCGTCACCGGGAAATTCTTCGACGTCGGTCATCGCAGCACCTCGCTCCGCTCGGCCACCAGCTCGACGAGCCGGGAGATCACCTGCTCCTGCGTCATATCGCCGCTGTCCACGATGACCGCGTCCTCGGCCGGACGCAACGGGGATACCGCGCGGGTGGAATCCAGTTCGTCACGACGGGTGACATCGGCCAGCACGCCGGGATAGTCGTCGGGCAGACCGGCGGCGACGTTCTGGTCGTTGCGCCGCTGCGCCCGTACGGCCGCCGAGGCCGTCAGGAAGATCTTCACGTCGGCGTCGGTCAGCACCACCGTGCCGATGTCGCGGCCCTCGACCACCACACTGCCCGCACCGGCGGCCAATTCACGCTGCCGGGCCACCAGCCGGGTCCGCACCGCGGGCACGGCCGAGACCGCCGACACCGCCGCGGTCACCGCGTCGCCGCGGATCTCGACCGATACGTCTTCGTCACCCAGGTAGGCGTGGGTGTCGTCGGGGTCGAAGCTCACGGTGATCGGGGCGTCCACCGCGGCGATCGCCGCCGGGTCGTCGATGTCGACGCCCGCACGCAGCACCGCGAGCGTCACGATCCGGTACATCGCCCCGGTGTCCAGGTAGCGGGCCCCCAGGGCATGCGCCAAACCTCGTGCGACGGTGGACTTTCCGGTTCCCGCCGGGCCGTCGATGGCGACAACCACACCGCGTTCGGCCCCGCCGGTCACAGGCCCACCGCCTTGGACAGTTCGCCGATCTCCTTGCGGGTCAGCGCGCGAATGCTCCCCGGTCGCTGATCTCCGAGCGACACCGCACCGATGTCGGTGCGCACCAGCGCCTCGACGGGCAGCCCGACCGAGTCCATCAACCGACGCACGATGCGTTTGCGGCCCTCGTGCAAGGTGATTCGCACCATAGCCCGTCCCGGCAGCGTGTCGACGAGCGCGAAGTCGTCCAGCTTGACCGGGCCGTCCTCGAGTTCCACGCCCTCGCGCAGCTGCTTGCCCAGTCCGCGGGGCACCTTGCCGACCACGGTGGCCACGTAGGTCTTGGGCACCTCATAGGACGGATGCATCAGCCGGTTGGCCAGTTCGCCGTCGTTGGTCAACAGGATCAGGCCCTCGGTGTCGGCGTCGAGACGACCGACGTGGAACAGGTTCTTGTTGCCGCGCACGCGGTGTTCGATCAGGTCGCCGATGCACGGGCGGCCCTGCTCGTCGGACATGGTCGACACCATGCCCAGCGGCTTGTTGAGCGCGAGGTAGACGTGGTCGTCGTCGAGGCGCACCCGGGTCCCGTCGACCCGGATCACCGAGGTCTCGGGATCGACCCGGGTGCCGAGTTCGGTGACGATGCGGCCGTCGACCTCGACGCGGCCGTCGGTGATCATCCGCTCGGCCACGCGGCGGGACGCAATCCCGGCCTGCGACAACACTTTCTGCAGGCGTATGCCCTCGTTGCTCTCGGTCATGTTTCCTGATCCAGTTCGAAGTTGGGCAGTGGCCCGGCATCAGCCTCCGCGGGCCCCGGGGAGTTCAGCTTCATGAAACGCGGCTCGGACTCCAGGTTCTCGCTCAGATCGTCGATCACGTCGACGTCGGGCAGCAGGGGTGCGATGTCGGGCAGCTCGGCCAGCGAGGTCAACCCGAGCCGTTCCAGGAACAGTTCGGTGGTGGTGAACGTCGCCGCGCCACTGTCGGGGTCCGGTCCGGCCTCAACGATCAGCCCGCGGGCGGCCAGCGTGCGGATCACCGCGTCCACGTTGACGCCGCGGACCGCGCTGACCCGGGCGCGGGTGACCGGCTGGCGATAGGCGATCACCGCCAGGGTCTCCAGCGCCGCGCGGGTCAGCTTGGAGCGGGCCCCGTCGAGCAGCAACCGCTCGACATACGGGGCGAACCGGGCGCGGGTGTACATCCGCCACCCGCCACCGGCCTCGCGCAGGTCGATGCCGCTGTCACGTTCGGCGTAGCCGGCGGCCAGCTCCGCCAGCCGCGCGGAGATCCGGTGCTCGGGTGCCTCGGTGACCGCCGCCAGTCCGGCGACGCTGATCGGGGTGTCGACCACCAGCAGCAGCGCCTCCAGCACCCGGTCCAGTTCGTCGTCCTCAAGGGGCGAGGAACGAGCCCCGCAGAGATCCGACGTATCAACACCGTCCTCAAGCTCGGGCAGTGCGGAGTCCTCGTCGGCGCCCGGCAGGATGTCGTCGTGTTCGGGGAAATGCCTGTCGTCGAGCTCGGGGGAAGCGGTGTCGTCGAGGCCTGGCGTCTCGTCGTCCTCGGCCAGGGCGCCGGTCTCGACGACGGGGCCGGCGTTTTCGGTCATGCGTTAAACCTCTTCGTCCGCGGCGAGGGCCTGTACCAGTTGTTCGGCGGTCGGGCTGTCCCCGGTCCAGGAAATCTGCAGCAGTCCCAGCGCTTCTGGCTGCTCGAATGCTACCGCCCGGGCCCGGTAGAGCTCGAGCAGCGCCAGGAAGCGCCCGACCACCTCGATGCCGGCGGTGCAGTCGGCGACCAACTCGCGGAATGACGCCCACTGCCCCACACCGCGAGTCTCCAACTGGCGCAACAGCTTCTGCGCCTGCTCGGGCACCGACACCATCACCTGATGCAGGTGACCGACGCCGACCGTCGGCACCGGACGCGGGGTGAACACGGCCGCGGCGATCTGGGCGAAGGCCGCGGCGTCGACGCCGATCATCACCTCGGGCAGCAGCCCCTCGTAGCGTTCCTCCAGCGACACCGCACGCGGATAACTGCGCAGCGCCGCGGCCTCCAGCTCGGCGAACAGCTCCGCGACGTGTTTGAACGCGCGGTACTGCAGCAGCCGGGCGAACAGCAGGTCGCGGACCTCCAGCAGCGCCAGGTCCTCGTCGTCCTCGGTCTGACCGGCCGGCAGCAACCGGGCCGCCTTCAGATCCAGCAGGGTGGCGGCGACCAGCAGGAACGCCGTCGTCTCATCGAGCTCGAGCCGGCTGCCGATCTGCTTGGTGTAGGCGATGAATTCATCGGTGACCTGGTGCAACGCCACCTCGGTCACATCCAGGCGATGCGCGAAGATCAGCTGCAGCAGCAGGTCGAACGGGCCCTCGAAGTTCTGCAGCCGAACCTGGAAACCGGTGGACGCCGGCTGTTCGCCCGGCGCGTCCTGTTCGGGTGCGGCCTGGGGCGCGCTCACGTGCCGAAACGGTCGATGACCTCGCGGGCCAACGCTCGGTAGGCCTCGGCGCCGGTGGATTTCGGCGCCCAGGTGGTGATCGGTTCGCCGGCCACGCTGGTCTCCGGGAAGCGCACGGTGCGGCTGATCACGGTGTCGAAAACCAGGTCGCCGAACCGCTCGACCACCCGGGCCATCACCTCGCGAGCGTTCACGGTACGGGCGTCGTAGCGGGTGATCAGGATGCCGCTGATCTCCAGCCGCGGATTGAGCCGGTCGTGCACCTTGTCGACGGTGTCGGTCAGCAGCGCCAGACCGCGCAGCGAGAAGTACTCGCATTCGGTGGGGATGATCACGCCGTCGGCGCAGGCCAGGCCGTTCACCGTGAGCAGGCCCAGCGACGGCTGGCAGTCGATCAGCACGTAGTCGTAGCGGTCCAGCACCGGGTGCAGCGCGCGGCCCAAGGTCTGCTCCCGGCCCACCTCGTTGACCAGCTGGATCTCCGCGGCGGACAGGTCGATGTTCGACGGCACCAGATCCAGCCCGGACACCCGGGTGGTGATCAGCACCTGGTCGATCGACACCCGGGGTTCCACCAGCAGGTTGTGCACGGTGTATTCGAGTTCGTAGTGCGGCACGCCCAGGCCCGCCGACAGCGCGCCCTGCGGGTCGAGGTCCACCAGCAGCACCCGGCGGCCGTATTCGGCCAGTGCGGCGCCCAGGTTGATCGTCGAGGTGGTCTTGCCGACGCCACCCTTCTGGTTGCACATCGCGATGACCTTTGCCGGACCGTGGCTGGTCAGCGGCTTCGGCTCGGGAATGTGACGGGGTGGTCGACCGGTCGGACCCAGCGTGACGTCGTCGGCTGAGCTGTCGGTCACGCCCGTACTCCCCCATCCATCGATCGTCTTGCGGACATTGCTGGGCAGTCTATCCCGCGGGTGGCTGCGGCCGGGACGACCCGCTGGCGAACCCGGGCGTCCTATCCTGGGCGCATGGATCTCAAGCGCAGGATTCCGCTGTTGCGGTGGTCGTTTCTGCGGATGGCACTGGGTGCCCGCAACATCACCACCACCGGTCAGATCGGCGACGGGCGCGAGGCGGCGGCGGTCGACTACGTGCTTGCCAACGCCCGCCCCGGCGACGTCGACGACGTGCTGGCCACCATCGACCGGTTCGCCTACGAGCAGTCGTTTCTGATCAACGTCGGCGACGAGAAGGGCGCGTTGCTGGATACCGCGGTCCGCCGGGCCGACCCGCGGCTGGCCCTGGAACTGGGCACCTACTGCGGCTACTCGGCGCTGCGGATCGCCCGCGCCGCGCCGAATGCTCGGGTGGTGTCGGTGGAATTGGCCGAAGCCAACGCCGCCAACGCCCGCCGGATCTGGGCGCACGCCGGGCTCGCCGATCGGATCACCTGTGTCGTCGGGACCATCGGCGACGGCGGTGCGACGCTCGACCTGCTCGCCGACGAGCATGGCTTCGCCGACGGCACCCTGGATTTTCTGTTCCTCGACCACGACAAGGACGCCTACCTGCGCGACCTGCGCAGCATCCTCGACCGCGGCTGGCTGCATCGCGGGTCGATCGCGGTCGCCGACAACGTCGGGTTGCCCGGCGCCCCGCGGTACCGCAGCTACATGGCCGAGCAGCAGGGTGCGCTGTGGGACACCGTCGAGCACAAGACCCACGCGGAGTACCAGACGCTGCTGCCCGACCTGGTGCTGGAGTCGACGTACCTGGGCTGACCGGGCGGTTCGGCGAGGCTGGCCGGCACGCAAGTGGTCGGTCAACCCAGACGCGGGGGCCGCGCGACCACTTACGTACACGAGCTGTGGACGCGACGCGACAAAACCACAGGTCGCGACCGTCACCCGCCGATAACCGTGTACCTAAGTGGAACCAAACTGCGACGGACGACAGCTGCGAACCGCCCGCAATAGCCCTGGCCGCAAGCCGCAGAGGGGCCGATGTTGCAAAGTGACCTCGCGAAGCGCGCACCCTCCGGATCCGTGTGCTCCACGCTAATCGCGCTCGACGGCCGCTCCGGACGCTTTTCCCCGAACCCGAGCTGCCTGCTCGAACTACCGGGCCCGCGGATGCGCGGTGGCCCAGACCTCGCGCAAGGCATGCACGGTGACCATGGTGTAGATCTGCGTGGTGGTCACCGAGGCGTGGCCGAGCAGTTCCTGCACCACTCGGACGTCGGCACCACCCTCCAGCAGATGGGTGGCGAACGAGTGACGCATGGTGTGCGGCGAGACCGCGGTCTCGATCCCGGCCCGCTCGGCGGCATCGGACAGCACCTGCCAGGCACTCTGGCGCGACAGCCGCCCACCCCGGGCGTTGAGGAAAAGCGCCGGGATGCCGCGGCCGCGGACAGCCAGCTCCGGCCGGCCCCGGACCAGGTAGTTGTCCACCGCGGTCACCGCCGGCCGCCCGATCGGCACCAGCCGCTGCTTTCCGCCCTTGCCGCGCAGCAGTACCGCACGCGCCTCGGTGTCGACATCGTCGATGTCGAGGCCGACGGCTTCGGAGATCCGGGCCCCGGTGGAATACAGCAGTTCCAGCAGCGCCCGGTTGCGCAGGCTCAGCGGCGTCTCGGCCGCCCCGTCGCCGCCGGCGGCCTCCAGCAGCGCCAGCACCTGATCCACGGTCAGGCTCTTGGGCAGGCGCCGGCTCGGGGTCGGAGGTTTCACTGCGCGCGCGACGTCGACGGGCGCGATGCCCTCGGCGGCGGCGAACCGGTGCAGGCCACGCACGGCGATCAGCGCGCGGGCCGCCGACACGGCCGACAGGGGCACCACACCGGCGTCGGGGTCACCGCGGCGCAGGGCCACCAGGAACTCGCTGACGTCGGTCTCGGTGGCCGCGGCCAGGTCCTCGATACCCCGGCCGCGCAGGTGCTCCTGATACCGCCGCAGGTCGCGGCGATAGGAACTCAGCGTGTTGGCGGCTACCGCCCGCTCGATCATCAGGTGATCGAGGTAACCGCGCAGCTGGGTGTCCAGCGGCGTTTCCACGGTGGTCACTGCGGCGTCTCGCGACGACGGGCGGCCAACCGCCAGGGCTTGTCGACCCACTCGGCCTCGACGGGACGGGGCTGGGCGGCTCCGGTCCGCACCGCCCAGGCCGCCAGGATGCCGGCGACGGCCAGGGCGTTGACGATGCGGCCGTCGAACACCATGGCCACCGCCTCGGCCAGCGGGAAGCGCGACACCACCAGGTCGGCCTCCTCGTCGTGACCGGGCGGGCGACCGATCTCGGTCAGTCCGGTGGCCAGGAAGATCCGCACACTTTCGTCGGTGAAGCCGGGGGTGGAGTCGGCGTCGACGAGCACCTGCCAGGTGGCTGCGCGCAGCCCGGCTTCCTCCTCCAGTTCCCGCGCGGCGGTCAGCTCGGGTGCCTCGCCGTCGAGGTCGAGCAGGCCGGCCGGCAGTTCCCACAGCCGCCGGCCGAAGGCGTGCCGGTACTGGTAGACCAGGACGATCTGATCGTCGTCGTCCAGGGCGACGATCGCGACCGCGCCGTAGTGTTCCAGGATCTCCCGGCGCGCCACCGCCCCGCCGGGCATCAACACCTGGTCGGCGCGCAGCGCAAAGATCTTCCCGACGAAAAGTGTTTCGCTGGAGAGGGTTTCGAAATCGTGCTCAGCCACGGGGGTCGGGCTCGAGAATGACGGCGTCCAGCTCGGCGCCGGCCAGCCGGTGGGTACCGAGCTCGAGATTCTCCAGCGGCAGCCGCTCGGCCGCCTTGTAGTCGATGGCCGCCGCGATGAATGCCGCGAACAGCGGGTGCGGCCGGGTGGGCCGGCTCTTGAGCTCCGGGTGCGCCTGGGTGCCGACCAGGAACGGATGCTTGTCGGCCGGGTACTCCACGAACTCCACCAGGTGCCCGTCGGGCGAGGTGCCGGAGAACACCAGGCCACTCTCGGCGATGCGGTCGCGGTAGGCGTTGTTGACCTCGTAGCGGTGCCGGTGGCGTTCGGAGACCTCGGTGGTGCCGTAGGCGCCCGCGACCACCGAATCCGGCAGCAGCACCGCCGGGTAGGCGCCCAGCCGCATGGTGCCGCCCAGATCGGCCTCGCCGGAGACGATCTCGCGCTGGTCGGCCATGGTCGAGATGACCGGGTTGGCGCCGTCGGGGTCAAACTCCTCGGATCCGGCATCGGTGATCCCGGCGGTGCGGGCGGCGTCGACGACGATGCACTGCAGGCCCAGGCACAGTCCCAGCAGCGGCACCCCGTGGGTGCGGGCGTAGCGGATGGCGCCGATCTTGCCCTCGATCCCGCGGATGCCGAACCCGCCGGGGATCAGGATTCCGTGCACGTCGCCCAGGGCGTGCAGCGCCCCGGCGTCGGTTTCGCACTCGTCGGAGGCGACCCACACCAGCTCCACCTTGGTGCGGTGTTTGAAGCCACCCGCGCGCAGCGCCTCAGCCACCGAGAGATAGGCATCCGACAGATCGATGTACTTGCCCACCAAGGCAATCCGCACGCTTTCCTGCGGATCGTGCACGCGCGACAGCAGGTCATCCCACTCCCGCCAGTCGACATCGCGGAACGGCAGATTGAGCCGGCGCACCACATAGGCGTCGAGTTCCTCGCGGTGCAGCACCTTGGGGATGTCGTAGATCGAGGGGGCGTCCGGGGTGGAGATCACGCCGTCCACGTCGACGTCGCACATCAGGGCGATCTTGTTCTTCAGCGGCTCCGGGACGTCGCGGTCGCACCGCAGGATCAGCGCGTCGGGGGTGATGCCGATGCTGCGCAGCGCGGCCACCGAATGCTGGGTCGGCTTGGTCTTCAGCTCGCCCGACGGCTTGAGGAACGGCACCAGGGAGACGTGCAGGAAGAAGCAGTTGTCCCGGCCCACCTCGTGGCGGACCTGGCGGGCCGCCTCCAGGAACGGCAGCGATTCGATGTCACCGACGGTGCCGCCGATCTCGGTGATCACCACGTCGGGCCGGCGGCCCTCGGCATCGGGTTCGGCCATCACCATGATGCGACGTTTGATCTCGTCGGTGATGTGCGGGATGACCTGCACGGTGTCGCCGTTGTAGTCGCCGCGACGTTCCTTGGCGATCACCGTCGAGTAGACCTGACCGGTGGTGACGTTCGCCGAGCCAGACAGGTCGCGGTCCAGGAAGCGTTCGTAGTGGCCGATGTCGAGATCGGTTTCCGCGCCGTCCTCGGTGACGAACACCTCGCCGTGCTGGAACGGGTTCATCGTCCCGGGGTCGACATTGAGATACGGGTCGAGCTTCTGCATGGTGACGGCCAGTCCACGAGCAGTCAGCAGCTGGCCCAGGCTGGAGGCCGTCAGGCCCTTACCCAGCGAGGACACCACCCCGCCGCTGACGAAGATGTGCTTGGTCGCCGTCTGCGAATGCTTGCGAAGCGATGGCACGAGCAAACCTCCGTGGTCCTACGATGCCGGGCAATGATTCACCTAGCCGGGCCTGCCGACCCACGGGAGTTCACCCTAACACCGTCGCGGACAACCCGGCGGCAACGCGCCGTCGCGGCTGCAGCGGGGAGGGTTACTGCGGCACGGTGACGCTGGTGGCGCCCTGGCCGACGCCGAACGCGCCGGGCTTGCCCCCGCCGATGAGTTCGGCCAGTGCCAGCACGGCGGTGATCCGGCCGGCTTCGCTGTCGATGTCGTCGACGCTGGTCACCGCCGCCGACATGCCCGGATCCGAGCGCAGCACAGCCACGGCGCCGGTCCCGGTCGCCGAACCGTCGCGGCCGGCCAGCACGGTGCCGAATCCGTGCGGCGCCATGCCCGCGGCGAACCGGGCCACCGTGGTGCCCTTGTTCCCGGCGTCGTCCCCCAGCGGCCCGCCGGTGACGATCAGCGCCGTGTCGGCGCCGCCGAAGGTCTTGCCCGGATAGCTGATGAAGCCGGTGTCGCGCAGCGCGGTGAGCACGATCTCACGCTGCGCGTCATCGACCTTCGGGGCTTCCGGGTTGCGGTCGTTGAGCAGGGCCAGGCCGAGTACATCCCCGGCCTGGGAGCCCTGGTCGACCAGGGTGGTCTGGCGCTGAGTGCCGGCCGGCAGCAGCACCGAGTTGACCACCGAGCTCAGCTTCTCGGCGGAGTTGGCGTCGACGAACTCGTCGGTGAGAGCGACCGTCGCGGACACCGTTCCGCCGGCCGTGGAGATGACCCGGCGCACGGCGTCGAGGTCGTCGTCCTTGGCATCGGGCGTGCGGAACAACACCACCGAGCGGTCCTTGAGCGCGTCTCGGACCATTCGCGGCGCCATCGCGGTGTTGAAATCATCTGCTGCGGAAAGTTTTTCGTTGATCGCGTTCTTCTGGTCGGTCAGCGTGTTGATCTGGCCGTGCAGGTCACGCTTTTCCTGGCGCATGCTCGACAGCAGCGTGTCCGACAGCAGCCCGGAACCGAGCACCACACCGACGGCGAGTGCGAGAAACACCGCCGCCAGCGAAATGGCATGCGAACGAAGCGAAATCACCAGAGAACCCCGACTCTTCCAGCGGTGTGACGAACTAGCTGACCAGGTGCTGGATCCACAGCGCGAAGCGGTTCCAATAGTCCGCGAGCCAGGTGAACACCACCGTGTCGGTGCGCGAGACCCACAGCGCCACGATGACGGCGATCAGCATCGCCAGCACCAGCATCGCCACCGCCCCGCCCGAGATCCGGCTGCGGTACAGGGTGGCCACGGCCTTGGCGTCGACCAGCTTCTCCCCCACCTTCAGCCGGGTCAGGAAGGTCGACGGGTTGCTGCGCTGGCGACTGCGGTCGAAGAATTCCTCGATGCTGGCGGTGTGGCCGGCGGTGACGATCAGCGAGGCACCGTGATGGTCGGCCAGCAGCAGCGCCAGGTCGGCGGCCGAACCGGCGGCCGGGAAGGTCATCGCCCCGACGCCGAGGTCCTGGATGCGCTCCAGGCCGGGCGCGTGCCCGTCTGCGTCGGCGGGCAGCACCACCTGGGCACCGCACTTGAGCGCCTCGGCACTGATCCGCTCGGGGTCACCGACGATCAGTTCGGGGCGGTAGCCGGCCTTGCGGAGCAGGTCGGCGCCGGCGCCGACACCGATCAGCACCGGGTGGTACTCCTTGATGAACGGCCGCAGCGCGCGCAGGTCGTCGGCCGCACCGGCCTCATCGGCAACCACCACGACGTGCCGGCGGTACAGGTCGACGTCGATGTCGGGAATCCCGATCCCGTCGATGAGCAGCGGGCTCTCACTGCGGATGAACTCGATGGTGTTTCCGGCGAACGCCTCCAGATGCTCGACCAGGCCGCTCTTGGCCTCGTGCATCTTGTCGGAAATCTCCTCGTCGTTGCGCTCGTGGCCCAGCACCAGCCGGCGGTCGCCGTGGTAGATCCCGCCGTTGTGCAGCCGGACCCGGGCCCCGTCCTTGACCTTCTTGAAGACCTCGGAACCGGTGTCGTCGATGAGGGTGATGCCGTTGGCGACGAGCACCTCCGGCCCCAGGTTCGGGTAACGACCCGAGATCGACGACGACGCGTTGACCACCGCGGCGACGTTCGCGTCGACCAGCGCGTCAGCGGTCACCCGGTCCAGGTCCAGGACGTCGATGACCACGATGTCGCCCGGTTCCACCCGGCGCAGCAGCCGGTCAACGTCACGATCGACGCGCGCCGTGCCGGTGATACCGGGGCGCGAACCTGCATTCCGGGAGAGCAGCGCAGACATCTTCATGACGCCCGATTGTGTCCGCCGTCGGCCGATTTACCACGGAGGCGCGCCGTAACACTGGCAACATGAGTCATATCCCGTCACATTTGCAACACGGTTGCGGCTTCGTGATCCCACACGTGGCTACCCGGACAGGACTCGAACCTGCGGCCTATCACGTCGGAGGCCCCAATTGGGTCAGTTCAATTCACCGCGGGCGGTGTCGAGCAGCTCGCGCGCATGCGCCCGGGCGGTGTCGGAATCCCCCAGCCCAGCCAACATCCGGGCCAGCTCGGCCACCCGCTCGTCGTCATCGAGGCTGCGCACCACGCTGGCTCCGCCGCCGGCGGCCGTCACCACCAGATGCGTATCGGCGTAGGCCGCCACCTGCGGCAGGTGGGTGACGACGATGACCTGGTGGGTGCGGGCCAGCCGGGCCAGCCGGCGGCCGATCTGTACCGCAGCGCGACCACCCACGCCGGCGTCCACCTCGTCGAACACCATGGTGGTCCCGGCCGTGGACGCGGCCAACACCACCTCCAGCGCCAGCATCACCCGCGACAGCTCACCGCCGGAGGCACTCTTGGCCAGCGGCAGCACCGCCATTCCGCGGTGCGCGGTGAAACCGAATTCGACGGCGTCGGCGCCGTCCGGCCCCGCCTGCACGGTCTCCCCCGACGGCAACCGCAGCGGCGACCGGTCGTCGGGACCGGCCGGGGTCGACGACACCGCTACCGAGAACTCGGCGTCGGCCATCGCCAGACCGCCGAGTTCGGCGGTGACGGCTTTGGCCAGGCCGGTGGCCGCCTTGGTGCGTGCCTTGGTCAGCGCGACGGCCGCCGCCGCCACCCGCGCCGCGAGTTCGTCGACCCGGTGCGCCAGGGCGGTCAGGGCGTCCTCGGAGACGTCCAGTTGGGCCAGCCGCCGTCGGGACTCCTCGGCCCAGGCCAGCACGCCGTCGACGTCGGCGGCGTATTTGCGGGTCAGGGTCCGCAGCTCGGCCTGTCGCGACAGCTTGGTCTCCAGTGCCGACGCGTCCGTCGGCAGTCCGGCCAGGTAGCCGCCGATCTCGCCGGCGGTCTCGGCGACGACGGCCAGCACGCCGCCCAGCGGCTGGGCGAGATCCCGCAGGGCGGGGTCGTCGCTGTTCTCCAGTGCGGACCGGGCCGCCGCGATCGCCGCCTGCGCGCCGGCGCCGCTCGTGGGATCGTCCGGATCGCCGGACAGCGCCGCGCGGGCTACCGCGGCCGCCTCGCGCAGGGCGTCGAGTTCGGTGAGCCGGCGGATGTCGGCGGTCAGTTCGGCGTCCTCACCGGGCTGTGGCGCGACGGCGTCGACCTCGGTCAGTGCGAACTTCAGCCGGTCGGCCTCCTGCGCGAGCTCCCGGGCGCGCCCGGTCCGTTCCAGCAGATCGCTGCGCGCGGCCCGCCACTCGGCGCGGGCCTGCCGGTAACGCTCCAGCAGATCGGCGGTGCCGGCGTAGCGGTCCAGGGCGGCGCGCTGCTCGTCGGGCCGCATCAGCCGCAACTGATCGTTCTGGCCGTGCAGGGTCAGCAACTCGGTGGTGAAACCACCCAGGGTCCGAGCCGGGACCCCGCGCCCGCCGAGCGCGGCGCGCGACGGGCCCTCCCGGTTCACCGAACGCATGGCGATGATGCTGCCGTCGTCGTCGCGGTCGGCGCCGGCGTCGACCAGCATGGCGTCCACCCGGGCGGCCAGGTCGGCGTCGATCTCCGCAGTGGTGAAGCGCCCCTCCACGACCGCCCGGGTGGCGCCCGAGCGGACCCGGTCGGCGTCGGCGCGGGCCCCGCCGAGCAGGTGCAGACCGGTCACCACCATGGTCTTGCCGGTTCCGGTCTCGCCGGTCAGCACCGTCAGGCCGCGGTCGAACTGCGCATCGGCGGCCTTGATGGCGCCGAGTGAGTCAATGCGAATTTCGACGAGCACGTGTGTTGTTCCCCTTGTCGGCGCGGCGCTACTGGGCGCGCCAGCCGGTCACCGGAAGCCGGAACTTCTCCACCAGCCGGTCGGTGAACGGCGCGCTGTCCAGGCGCACCCACAGTACCGACGTCGCACTGCGACACACCTCCAGCCGAGCACCGGCCGGCACCACCATGTCGCGGTGCCCGTCGCAGAACACCATGGCGTCGTGCCCGGGCGCCTCGACCTCGATGGCGATCATGGCCGCCGGGCTGGTGACCATCGGCCGGGCGAACAGCGCGTGCGCGTTGTTGGGCACCACCAGGATGGCCTCCAGGTCGGGCCAGAGCACCGGCCCGCCGGCGGAGAATGCGTAGGCGGTGGAACCCGTCGGGCTCGATACCAGGACCCCGTCACACCCGAAGGTGGAGACCGGGCGGCCGTCGATCTCGACGACGACGCCGAGCACGCCGAGGCGGGTGCCCTTTTCCAGGCTGGCCTCGTTCAGGGCCCAGCCGCGGTCGATGATCTCCCCGTTGTGCCGCACCGCCACATCCAGCGTCATCCGGGATTCCACCCGGTAGTCGCGCCGGATGACCCGCTGCAGCACCTCGTCGATGGCGTCGGCCTCGGCTTCGGCGAGGAAGCCGATCCGGCCGAGGTTGATGCCGAGCACCGGGATTCCGGCGTTGCGGGCGAGTTCGGCGGCGCGCAGGAAGGTGCCGTCGCCGCCGAGCACGAGAACGAGCTCGGCGCCGCCCGCCGGGTTCGGCGAGGAGTGTTGTTCTCCGAGCACGAGGCCCGGCGCAGACGAACCCGCCGGGTTCGGCGAGGAGTGTTGTTCTCCGAGCACGAGGCCCGGCGCAGACGAACCCGCCGGGTTCGGCGAGCCCTGCTCGACGGCCTCCGGTGACAGCACCCGTAATGCGATGCCGTGCTGCAGCAGGGTCTTCTCGACCCGTTCGGCGACGTCGTTGGCCACCTCGCGGCCGGTGTGCACGACGAGCAGGATGCTGCGCTCGGCGTCGGTCGGGATATCCATCGGGCGGTTCATTGCGGCCCCTCGGCGACGGCGTGTTCGATGGCGGCTGCCAGCTCCAGATCGCGAAGCGAGGACGCGCCGGCGCGCCGCAGCCAAAGGAAGTACTCGACGTTGCCCGACGGGCCGGGCAGCGGCGACGCCGTGACGCCGACGGTCCCCCACCCCAGTTCGGCGGCTCGGACGGCCACCGCGAGCACCGCGGAGGCGCGCAGCGCGGGCTCGTGCACCACGCCGCCGGCCCCGACTTGTCCCCTGCCGACCTCGAACTGCGGTTTGACCATCGGGACGATGTCGGCGTCCGGCGCGGCGCAGGACGTCAGCGCCGGCAGCACGGTGCCCAGCGAGATGAAGGACAGGTCGGCGACGATCAGGTCCACCGGCCCGCCGATCGCCTCGGGTGTCAGATCGCGGACGTTGGTGCGCTCCAGCACCACCACCCGGGGATCGGAGCGAACCGGCCAGGCCAGTTGGCCGTAGCCGACGTCGGCGGCGACCACCTCGGCGGCGTCGCGGTCCAGCAGCACTTCGGAGAAGCCGCCGGTGGAGGCTCCGGCATCCAGGCAGCGGCGACCGGCGACCTCGATTCCGAACGCGTCGAGGGCGCCGATGAGCTTGTGTGCGCCGCGGGACACCCAGGTGCGTTCCCCGTCGGCCACCGTCAGGGCAGCGGTGACCGGCACCGAGGTAGCGGGTTTGACGGCCGGCATGCCGTCGATACGGACCCGACCGGCGTCGATCAGCTCGGCAGCCTGCTGGCGGGATCGGGCCAGGCCGCGACGCACGAGTTCGGCGTCGACGCGGGCGCGCCGGGTCACCGCGGTCAACCCTTCTCGACCGATTCCAACGCCGTCACCAGCAGCTCATGGGCCTGCTCGAGGCGTCGCGCCAGCTCGTCGATATCGGCGTCGGCAGAGTCCGCCGCGTCGACGTCGGGCAGCTCGGCCAACAGGGAGTCGACGGCGGCGCGCAGCTGGTCGGGTTCTTCTGTCATGTCGGCTCTAACGCTAGCGGATCGGGTCAGGCCAGCAGCGACCAGCGGCGCAGTGCACCCGCGGCCGCCTCGTCCCCGGGACGCAGTTCGGGATCGGCTCCGATGCGCTGCGACCACAGGGCGTCGGCGGCCACCCGCACCACCGACAGGTCATCGCCGGGTTCACCCGTGGCGAAGATCGTGACAGCGCCGTCGAGCCCGATGTCGGTGTGCCAGGCCGGATGCGGGCCGATCAGCGCCTCGGAAACCGGAGCGAAGAGCCCGCGCAGGTCATGGGTCAGATAGCTGGGCCGCTCCTCGGGGATGGCGCGGACCAGCGTGGCCGGCGTGCACACCCCGGTGAGTACCACCAGGCTGGGCAGTCCGGCCGCGTTCGCACCGGCGATGTCGGTGTCGAGGCGGTCGCCCACCACCAGTGGGTGCGCAAAGTCTCCCCGCGCCAATGCGGCGTCCATCATGGTTCGGGCCGGTTTGCCGGCGACAAGCGGTTCCACACCGGTGGCGACCCGGACTGCGGCCACCAGCGATCCGTTGCCCGGCAGCAGACCGCGTTCCGATGGCAGGGTCAGGTCGAGATTGGTGGCTACCCACAGGGCCCCGGACTGAATGGCCAGTGCGGCCTCGGCCAGGTCCGCCCAGCCGATGTCGGGTGAGTAGCCCTGGATGACGGCGGCCGGCGCGTCGTCGAAGGTGCGAACCGGCTCCAGCCCGACGGCGCGGACCTCTCCGGCCAGCGAGGCGCTGCCCAGGACCAGCACCCGGGCACCGGGTGCCAGGCGATCGGCGAGCATCCGGGCGCCGGCTTGGGCGCTGGTGACGACATCGTCCGGGTCGGCGGGGAACCCCATCGAGTGCAGATGATCGGCGACTTGATCGGCGCTGCGGGAGGCGTTGTTGGTCACCCAGAAGGTGCGCGCGGGTATCTCGGCGACGGCGTCGACGGCGCCCGGCGTGGGCTCATGGCCACAGAAGACGGTTCCGTCGAGGTCCAGCAGCAGGGCGTCGAAGGTGGTGGCGAACGTGGTCAACTCAGCTCAGTTCTTCGACACGGTCCTCGGCGTCGGTGACGCCCTCCACGTCGGCGTCGGCCGCGCGCAGGAACCACTGCAACGCTTCGTCACGACGATCCAGCGCGACCAGGGTATCCGCGTAGGCGTAGGCCAGCCGGGCCGCGGTCGACCCGACGGCCTCCGGGTCCGGGGCGGGCGAGCCGAGGACTGCCAGGGCCTGCTCGAGCTGGCCGAGGTCGGCGCGGGCGCCGGCGACGACGATGCGCAGTTCGTCTGCGTCGTCACCGGTGAGCTCGGCAGCCTCGGTGGATTTGGACAGTTCGATGGCCTTCTCCGGGCGGCCGACGCCGCGTTCGCAGTCGGCGATCAGCGGGAGCAGTGCCGATTTGCTGCCCATCCGCCGCGCGGCCCGGAACTCAGCGAGTGCCTGGTTCCAGTCGCCGCAGTGGTAGGCCGCGATGCCGACGGCTTCGCGGATCGCCGCGATCCGCCCCGAGCGGGTGCGCGCGGCCTGCGCGTGGGCAAGGGCGGCTTCGGGGTCTTCGTCGAGTAGGTTGCCCGCGGCGACCAGATGCCGAGCAATGGTGTCGGCGGTGTTTTTGCTCAGGGTGCTCAGCTCCCGGCGCACTTCCGGTGCGAGCTGGGATGCTTCGACGTCGGCCGGGATGGCCGGACCCTGCTCTTCCGGGCGGTCACCGCCGTCGCGGTCCGGCCGTGCATCCTGGTCCTGGCGGGGCCGACGGTCACGGAACTGCCCGGATCCGCGCGGCCCGTCCGGGCGCCCGCCGCGGCGCTGCTGTCCTCCCGGGCCACCGGGCTTACCGCCGCGGAACGGACGACGTTCGCCACCCTGCCTGTTGTCGACCACGTCAACCCTTCGCTATGGAAAATGTCCTGTCAGGATACGTGCCGCCCGTCTCCGGCCGCGCGCGCCGGTGTCAATTTGCCTGGCGATTCCCTATTCGGAGTCTCGATGTCGGGATTACACTTCCCGAACCATTTCATCACGAATTCATAACGACACCCTGGGGGCAACATGAAAGCTCTGCACATGGTGGCCGCGGCCGCCGTATTCGCCGGCACGGCGACGGTACTCGCCGGGCCTGTGACCGCCGATGCCGATCTCAGCGGCACCTATGCCGTGACGTGGGACCTGAGTCAAGCCACGGCGTTGAAGAATCCCGAGGTAAAGAACGAGCGGTGGACCGTCACGCCCTGCGGGGCGGGCTGCGCGGATGTAAAACCGGATAAGGGCATTGCCGGCCAAATGCATCTGGTCGACGGCCGCTGGGAAATGACGCGCACCGCCACCCTGATGAACTGCAACCCAGGCCAGCCGGACCAAACGACCACCACGTCGATCGATGCGGCGACACTGGAGGGCACCCAGCGCACCGAGGTGCACTGCGCGGGGAAGAGTTATGAGGGTCCGATATCGCTGGTCAAGGCCTAACGCAATAGCGCGGATTACCCCTCGGATAACAAATTCCGAATAGGTGATCTGCCTTTCTGGGTATTACAAAACCCCCCGCTTTTGCGGGGGGTTTTGTGTGTGTTCGGCGGTGTCCTACTTTTCCACCCTGTTGGGCAGTATCATCGGCGCTGGTAGGCTTAGCTTCCGGGTTCGGGATGGGTCCGGGCGTTTCCCTGCCGCTGTGGCCGCCGTAACTCTATTTTATTGTATCTGGTGTCTTGGTGGTGGGTGGCGCGGCCCCGTTTGTGGGGGGTGCTGCCGGCCCGGTTGTCACCGTGGTCACCATTGAAGTGTGTGTTTGGTGGTGGGGTGTGGGTGGTTTGTGGTGGTTGCGAGACAGTGTGTCTATGTTTTCGTCATTGGTTTTGGCTTACATTTGTTCCCGGTCCGACCCTTTTGTGGGGGTTGGTGGGTGTTGTAAGTTTTCGGCCGGTTAGTACCAGTTCCCTGAACACCTTGCGGTGCGTGTAGGTCTGGCCTATCGATCCCGTGGTCTGCGGGGGGCCTTATCCCTCCTAGAGGGTGAGAAGCCTGGTCTTGGAGAAGGTTTCCCGCTTAGATGCTTTCAGCGGTTATCCTGTCCGAACGTAGCCATCCAGCGATGCCCCTGGTGGGACAACTGGTATACCAGAGGTTCGTCCGTCCCGGTCCTCTCGTACTAGGGACAGGTTTCCTCAAGCTTCTGACGCGCGCGGCGGATAGAGACCGAACTGTCTCACGACGTTCTAAACCCAGCTCGCGTGCCGCTTTAATGGGCGAACAGCCCAACCCTTGGGACCTGCTCCAGCCCCAGGATGCGACGAGCCGACATCGAGGTGCCAAACCATCCCGTCGATATGGACTCTTGGGGAAGATCAGCCTGTTATCCCCGGGGTACCTTTTATCCGTTGAGCGACACCCCTTCCACTCAGAGGTGCCGGATCACTAGTCCCGACTTTCGTCCCTGCTTGACGTGTAGGTCTCGCAGTCAAGCTCCCTTGTGCACTTACACTCAACACCTGATTGCCGTCCAGGTTGAGGGAACCTTTGGGCGCCTCCGTTACATTTTAGGAGGCAACCGCCCCAGTTAAACTACCCACCAGGCACTGTTCCTGAACCGGATATACGGTCCGAGGTTAGAGGTCCAATACGATCAGAGTGGTATTTCAACAATGACTCCACCCACACTGGCGTGCGAGCTTCACAGTCTCCCACCTATCCTACACAAACCGTACCGAACATCAATACCAAGTTGTAGTGAAGGTCCCGGGGTCTTTTCGTCCTGCCGCGCGTAACGAGCATCTTTACTCGTAGTGCAATTTCGCCGAGTCTATGGTTGAGACAGTTGAGAAGTCGTTACGCCATTCGTGCAGGTCGGAACTTACCCGACAAGGAATTTCGCTACCTTAGGATGGTTATAGTTACCACCGCCGTTTACTGGGGCTTAAATTCTCCGCTTCACCTTTAACAGTTAACGGGTCCTCTTAACCTTCCAGCACCGGGCAGGCGTCAGTCCGTATACATCGTCTTGCGACTTCGCACGGACCTGTGTTTTTAGTAAACAGTCGCTTCTCACTGGTTTGTGCCACCCCCCACCGCTGCCCACCGCAAGGGTGTTGACAGTAGGGGGTCCTCCTTCTCCCGAAGTTACGGAGGTATTTTGCCGAGTTCCTTAACCATAGTTCACTCGTACGCCTTAGTATTCTCTACCTGACCACCTGTGTTGGTTTGGGGTACGGGCCGTGTGTTGGCTCGCTAGAGGCTTTTCTCGGCAGCATAGGATCACCGAATTCGCCTCAATCGGCTATGCATCACCTCTCAGGATTAATGAAACCCGGATTTGCCTAGGTTTCTCCCTACAGGCTTGCCCCAGTACAACCACTGACTGGTACGGCTACCTTCCTGCGTCACCCCATCGCTTGACTACTACCCGCCTGGGTCCCGCGCAGCCGGCCGGAGCGGACTCCCGAAGGAGACCATCACCAGCCTTTTGGGCGGTTAGCAAAACGGATTCATCAGGGACGCTCACACACGGGTACGGGAATATCAACCCGTTGTCCATCGACTACGCCTGTCGGCCTCGCCTTAGGTCCCGACTCACCCTGGGCGGACTGGCCTGCCCCAGGAACCCTTGGTCTTTCGGCGGGCAAGGTTCTCACTTGCCTTATCGCTACTCATGCCTGCATTCTCACTCCCACACCCTCCACAACTCGTTCACACGGCTGCTTCACCGGATGCAGGACGCTCCCCTACCCAATACTTACGTATTGCCGCGGCTTCGGCGGTGTGCTTGAGCCCCGCTACATTATCGGCGCACAATCACTTGACCAGTGAGCTATTACGCACTCTTTCAAGGGTGGCTGCTTCTAAGCCAACCTCCTGGTTGTCTTCGCGACTGCACATCCTTTTCCACTTAGCACACTCTTAGGGGCCTTAGCCGGCGATCTGGGCTGTTTCCCTCTCGACGCACGGAGCTTATCCCCCGCCGTCTCACTGCCACACTTACACGTACCGGCATTCGGAGTTTGGCTGACGTCAGTAACCTAGTAGGGCCCATCGGCCATCCAGTAGCTCTACCTCCAGCACGCAACATGTGACGCTGCACCTAAATGCATTTCGGGGAGAACCAGCTATCACGGAGTTTGATTGGCCTTTCACCCCTACCCACAACTCATCCCCTCAGTCTTCAACCTAAGTGGGTTCGGGCCTCCACGCGGTCTTACCCGCGCTTCACCCTGGCCATGGGTAGATCACTCCGCTTCGGGTCCAGAACATGCCACTACACCCCTTACGGGGATACGCCCTATTCAGACTCGCTTTCGCTACGGCTACCCCACACGGGTTAACCTCGCGACATGCCCCTGACTCGCAGGCTCATTCTTCAAAAGGCACGCCATCACCCCACGTTAAAAACGAAGGCTCTGACGGATTGTAAGCGCACGGTTTCAGGTACTATTTCACTCCCCTCCCGGGGTACTTTTCACCATTCCCTCACGGTACTAATCCGCTATCGGTCACTGAGAAGTATTCAGGCTTACCGGGTGGTCCCGGCAGATTCACAGCAGATTCCACGGGCCCGCTGCTACTCGGGAACCAACGACAACAGAGTTCGAGTTTTCACCTACCGGGCTCTCACCGTCTACGGCAGACCATCCCAGGCCACTTCGACTAACACGAACTTTTCTCACTGCTGCCCAGATCGGCGGATCTGAGAACGCTGGCCCCACAACACCGCATGCACAACCCCCGCCGGGTATCACATACACACGGTTTAGCCATCCTCCGCTTTCGCTCGCCACTACTCACGGAATCACAATTGTTTTCTCTTCCTACGGGTACTGAGATGTTTCACTTCCCGCGTTCCCCCGACACCTATGTATTCAGTGCCGGGTGACACGACATCACTCGTGCCGGGTTTCCCCATTCGGACATCCTCGGATCACAGCTCGGTTGACAGCTCCCCGAGGCTTATCGCAGCCTCCTACGTCCTTCATCGGCTCCCAGTGCCAAGGCATCCACCATGCGCCCTTAAACACTTACAACACAAAACAAACCAAGAAAAATGAGAAAAAAGAATCACACTACAACAAACCACACCAACCAACACTGACGAAAAACCATCCCCCACAAAGAGAGACAGCCCCGCCAGAGCCGGCCACATCGTGCGGCTTGATGCTCGCAACCACTATCCACAAATCAAACACCACACCCCACCACCAAGCAGGGCGACAATCAGAACCCCCAACCAACAGTCAGGGACCAGCACCCACCACACCCAAAAAAACAGGGGGCGAGCCTGCGGGCCTGTTGCCTCAGGACCCAACAGTGTGTTCAGCGACCCCAGCCCCACGTTCCCGTAGACCAGGCGACACCCCCGAAACCGGGACGTGCCTCAATGTTTGTTGTGCACCCACCAGAATCCCACTACAGAACCCTGGCACCTCTCCCAACCACCAGATCCCACACGATTGCGGGGGCGGGGGAACCTTCACGGTATCGGTGCTCCTTAGAAAGGAGGTGATCCAGCCGCACCTTCCGGTACGGCTACCTTGTTACGACTTCGTCCCAATCGCCGATCCCACCTTCGACAGCTCCCTCCCACAAGGGGTTAGGCCACCGGCTTCGGGTGTTACCGACTTTCATGACGTGACGGGCGGTGTGTACAAGGCCCGGGAACGTATTCACCGCAGCGTTGCTGATCTGCGATTACTAGCGACTCCGACTTCACGGGGTCGAGTTGCAGACCCCGATCCGAACTGAGACCGGCTTTCAAGGATTCGCTCCACCTTACGGCATCGCAGCCCTTTGTACCGGCCATTGTAGCATGTGTGAAGCCCTGGACATAAGGGGCATGATGACTTGACGTCATCCCCACCTTCCTCCGAGTTGACCCCGGCAGTCTCTCACGAGTCCCCACCATAACGTGCTGGCAACATGAGACAAGGGTTGCGCTCGTTGCGGGACTTAACCCAACATCTCACGACACGAGCTGACGACAGCCATGCACCACCTGCACACAGGCCACAAGGGAACCGACATCTCTGCCGGCGTCCTGTGCATGTCAAACCCAGGTAAGGTTCTTCGCGTTGCATCGAATTAATCCACATGCTCCGCCGCTTGTGCGGGCCCCCGTCAATTCCTTTGAGTTTTAGCCTTGCGGCCGTACTCCCCAGGCGGGGTACTTAATGCGTTAGCTACGGCACGGATCCCAAGGAAGGAAACCCACACCTAGTACCCACCGTTTACGGCGTGGACTACCAGGGTATCTAATCCTGTTCGCTCCCCACGCTTTCGCTCCTCAGCGTCAGTTACTGCCCAGAGACCCGCCTTCGCCACCGGTGTTCCTCCTGATATCTGCGCATTCCACCGCTACACCAGGAATTCCAGTCTCCCCTGCAGTACTCTAGTCTGCCCGTATCGCCCGCACGCCCACAGTTAAGCTGTGAGTTTTCACGAACAACGCGACAAACCACCTACGAGCTCTTTACGCCCAGTAATTCCGGACAACGCTCGCACCCTACGTATTACCGCGGCTGCTGGCACGTAGTTGGCCGGTGCTTCTTCTATAGGTACCGTCACTTACGCTTCGTCCCTACTGAAAGAGGTTTACAACCCGAAGGCCGTCATCCCCCACGCGGCGTCGCTGCATCAGGCTTGCGCCCATTGTGCAATATTCCCCACTGCTGCCTCCCGTAGGAGTCTGGGCCGTATCTCAGTCCCAGTGTGGCCGGTCACCCTCTCAGGCCGGCTACCCGTCGTCGCCTTGGTAGGCCATCACCCCACCAACAAGCTGATAGGCCGCGGGCCCATCCCACACCGCAAAAGCTTTCCACCACAACCCATGCAGGCCGTAGTCCTATCCGGTATTAGACCCAGTTTCCCAGGCTTATCCCAAAGTGCAGGGCAGATCACCCACGTGTTACTCACCCGTTCGCCACTCGAGTACCCCGAAGGGCCTTTCCGTTCGACTTGCATGTGTTAAGCACGCCGCCAGCGTTCGTCCTGAGCCAGGATCAAACTCTCCAAACAAAAACCCCCACACAACAGTGCAGGCACGATTTTCAATCAGAAAAAATGATCACAAACAAAAGACACCAAAAACTGGCATCCAAAAAAACAACCACACCCTAAACGGGAAAAAGAATGCGGCCAAAAAACAACAAACAAAAACCACCAAACACACTATTGAGTTCTCAAACAACACGCCCTACCCTGCTCAGGCCGCAAGCTAACCACCGGCTTGAAAAAGCCGCTGGTTGTCGTGCGGACTGTGGGGCCATCCTGAGATTCAGGCTGCTTCCCGAGGGAGGTTGTCGCGCTTCCCGGCGGACCGTGTCGCAGCGACGTCGACTAAGTTACGTCCCGGCAAAGTAAGAGTCAAATCGCCTGGTCAGCAGCACTTTCCGGAAAGAAGGCGCTGGTCGGGCGGTCAGACCCGAGCCACTCCCGCGATGTTGCGTTTCCCGCGGCGCAGCACCAGCCAGCGTCCGTGCAGAAACTCACCCGGCTCCGGCGTCCAGTCCTCGGCGGTGATCCGGGCGTTGTTCACCGACACACCGCCCTCGGCGACCGCCCGCTTGGCCGCGCCCCGGCTGGCCGAGAGCCCGGTGGCCACCAGCAGGTCGATGATCCCATCGGGCGTACCGGCGCCCAGTTTGGCGACCTCGTTGCCGCCGGCCTCACGCAGCGCCGCCGCCAGGGTCGGCTCGTCGAGCTCGGAGAGTTCGGCGCGGCCGAACAGCGCCTGGCTGGCCAACTCGACCTGGGTGGTGGCACGCTCGCCGTGTACCAGCGTGGTCAGTTCGCGGGCCAACCGTCGTTGCGCAGCACGCTGCTGTGGACGGTCTTCGGTGGCGTCGGTCAGCGCGGTCAGCTCGTCGGCGTCGAGGAAGGTGAACCAGCGCAGGTAGCGGATGACGTCGGCGTCGGCGGTGTTCACGAAGTACTGGTACCAGGCGTACGGGCTCGTCATCTCGGGGTTCAGCCACAGGCTGCCGCCGCCGGTGGATTTGCCGAACTTGGTCCCGTCGCTCGCGGTGACCAGCGGCACGGTCAGTGCGTGCACGGTCTCGCCGAGCTTCTGGCGGACCAGGCGCACCCCGGCGATGATGTTGCCCCACTGGTCGGAGCCGCCGACCTGCAGCCGGCAGCCGTGGCGCCGGTGCAGTTCCACGTAGTCGTTGGCCTGCAGCAGCATGTAGCTGAACTCGGTGTAGGAGATGCCCTCGCCCTCCAGGCGGCGGCGGATGGTGTCGCGGTCGAGCATCACGTTCACCGAGAAGTGCTTGCCCACGTCGCGCAGGAACTCGATCGCCGACAGCGGCCCGGTCCAGGTGAGGTTGTTCTCGACGAGGGCCGAGGTCGGCGACGAGTCGAAGTCCACGAACCGCTCCAGCTGCCCGCGGATCTGATCGGACCACTGGGCGACCAGGTCCTCGGAGTGCATGCTGCGCTCCCCCACGTCGCGTGGGTCGCCGATCAACCCGGTCGCGCCGCCGGCCATCACGATCGGTCGGTGACCGGCGCGCTGGAAGCGTCGCAGCGCCAGCAGCGGCACCAGGTGCCCCGCGTGCAGACTGGGCGCCGTCGGGTCGAACCCGGCGTAGACGGTGATCGGACCGCGGGCGACCTCGGCGGACAAGGCGTCGAGGTCGGTGGACTGGGCGATCAGGCCGCGCCAGGTCAGCTCGTCGAGAATCGTGGCAGTCATGCGGTGATCTTCCCGCATTCGCCACCGGGCTAGTCGCTGAGCCCCGGCGCGGGCGCTCGGGGGCTGCGCCGAAACGCCGACACCTCGGCCCGATCGGGCAGCCAGAAACGCCAGGGCCGGTCGGCTGCCTTGCTCACCCCGACGCGGGGGCCCCCCGCCACCACGGCCGGCGCCGCGCCCGCCAGTTCCAGCCGGATCGGTGAATCGGGGTCGAAGAGATCGATGCCGTTGTCGTCCATGGTGATGCCCAGCGCCGAACACAGGTTGCCGGGTCCGCGAGCCAATACCGGCTCTGCGACGGCTCCGCGTCGGGCCCGGGCGATGTCGGTGCCGTCGGTGACCACCGCGGCGCGCAGCAGCACCGCCGCGGCGGTGCCGTCGGGGCCGCAGGCGACGTTGGCGCAAACGTGGATGCCGTGGCTGCGATACGTGTAGAGGCGACCGGCCGGCCCGAACATGACGGCGTTGCGGCCGGTGGGACCGCGATAGGAGTGTGCGGCGGGGTCCGGCCACGGTCCGTCGGGAACGCCCCCGTAGGCCTCGACCTCGACGACCCGGCCGGTGACCCCACGCCCACTCACGGTTGCGCCCAGCAGTCGGAGCGCGGCCGCCGCGGGATCGCAGGCCAGCGATTGGGCCGTCGCGCCGGGAGTCACCTTGCGCATTGTGCCCGAGGCGCCGATCGGCGGGCCGACGGTCAAGCGTTCTGCGTGATCCACGCCGCGGTGTAGAGCTGGATCTGCCGGATCTCCTCGACGATCTGGCCGACGACGAACTTCTCCAGCTGGCCGCCCAGCAGCGGAATCTTGACCTTGACCCGGCCGGTGACCGACATCCGTGATCCGCCCGGCACCTGTTCGACTCGGGCCGTGCCATCCCCGGACAGCGGCATCCCGTCGCCGGTGATGACCAGGTCGGAGACGGCCGCGCCGTCGTCGGCGAGCCGCCAGGTTTCGGCGCGGGTGACCTTCGCGCCGCCTCGAATCAGGTGGGCGAACGCGGCGGGCAGCACCGCTTCCTGCAGGTCCTGGATGGTGCTCACCGCCACCGAGCCGTCGGGC